>DATJOY010000131.1:0-31008 GCA_035506695.1 Dissulfurispiraceae bacterium | reverse complement strand
TGAGGAATCGCTTCGGGAGAGCGAAGCAAAATACCGGAGCCTGTTCGAGAACATGGCCGAAGAGGTACATTTCTGGAAAGTGGTCCGCGATGCAGACGGACGGATAAAAACCTGGCAGGTCGTGGACGTCAACCCGCCAACGCTCAAAACCTGGGGCAGGGAATCGATCGAAGAAACCATAGGAAAGACAGCCGATGAAATTTTTCCCGGCGCAACGGCGCATTATATGCCGGTGGTTCAGAAGATTATGGCTGAAAGAGTACCATATTCCTTTGAGGACTATCTCCCCCCCCCTGTTGACAAGTATTTTCGGTTTACAAGCGTCCCCTTCGGGGAATACTTCATTACTACCGGCGCGGACATTACCCAGCGCAGGCATGCCGAAGAGTCCTTGCGACAGATCAACGAACGGCTTGAGCAGATAGTTATTCAGAGGACCCGCTTATATTTACTCGTCGCCAGCATTAACGAAGCCATTGTCAGACAGAGGGACAGGGCGAAACTGCTCAGCGAGGTCTGCAGAATAATTGTGGAAACGGGCGGTTTCAGGCTCGCATGGATCGGCAGGCTTGACACGTCGAGCCGGGAGGTAATTGTCGAAGAGAGCTGTGGGGAAACGGCCTATCTCGAAGGCATCCGGATTGTGGCTGCCGACGTGCCTGAGGGCCGTGGACCGACTGGCAGGGCAATTATGGAAGACCGGCATATCATAAATGCCGACTTCGAGGAAGATGCGAACATGCTACCATGGAGAGCACGGGCGAGGGCCCACGGCATCCGTTCTTCATCTGCATTTCCATTGCGTATCGGAGGTCTTGTCACGGGCGTGCTGACGATCTATTCCGAGAAGCCGAGCTTTTTTTCGGAGGCAGAGATCTCCCTGTTTCTGACAATTACCGACAATATCTCCTTTGCTTTAACCGCGCTGACCAATGAACAGCGGCGTCTGGAGGCAGAAGAAGCCCTGAGGCGGATCAACGAGGATCTTGAGCAGAGAGTGGCCGTGCGCACTCACGACCTTGAAGTCGTCAATAAGGAGCTTGAGGCATTCAGCTATTCGGTTTCCCACGATCTTCGCTCTCCCTTGCGGCATATGTCAGGCTTTGTTGAACTGCTGCAAACAAAGCTTGGTGACAGTACGGACCAAGTTATGAAAGACTACATGGGTGCTATTGTCAGGGCATCCAGGAAGATGACGGTCCTCATTGAAAGCCTGCTTACTTTTTCCCGTATCGGGCGCTCGGAGATGAAATGCAGGAAAATAGATCTGAACAGACTCGTTAAGGTTGCAGTTGCCGAAATCAGGCCTGATACGGTCGGACGTGATATAAAGTGGGACATAGGTGACATGCCGGAGGTGTATGGCGATCCTTTCCTGCTCAGGCTCGTTTTTATAAATATCATTTCGAATGCCGTGAAATTTACGGGCATGTGCGATCATGCCGAGATTGAGATCGGCTGCAAAGAAGAGAATGGTGAACATCTCTTTTTCGTCAGGGACAATGGCGCAGGCTTCGATATGAAATTTGCCGGCAAGCTCTTCGGTGTATTCCAGCGCCTGCACACCCAAAATGAATATGAGGGCACGGGTATCGGTCTGGCGAATGCCAAAAGGATCATCTCTCGCCACGGTGGCAGGATATGGGCTGAGAGCGCAGTCGGACGGGGGGCCGCTTTTTACTTCACGCTGCCGAAAATATCCATGGAGTCATGAGCACGATACAACAGCATGGGCAGGGGTTGTCACCCCACTGCGCCTGAATTAAGTGACATGTTTTAAATTCGGAAACAGCTTTATTTAAGCGGTCTCAGGGGTTCGGGGGCAATCGGGGACGGCCCCCAGACCTGGATCTTCAAATTGCTCGCGCATGAGGTGTTTACTTCGTCTTTCAGGGTTGCCCATTCTTTCTTCATTTCAAACGCCTTCCAGTGCGACAATGTTTCCCATACAAATACAATCAATACCTCGGGAGAGCCTGACTGGCTGCGCCGTGCCCGTATTTCGACGATGCCGGGTTGTGACAGTATCGGGACAATCGCTTTTTTCAGCAGGTGTATATAAGATTTCTGGTCGACATTGGGCAGTAAATCATAGGTAACAAAAACTTCTATCATAAGATGCTCCTTTGCTTGAAACTGCATTACATATGCTTATTCGTCCGCACGCCTGATGTCCGCTCCGATCCTGCGCAGTTTTTCGTCGATGCGCTCATATCCGCGGTCGAGATGGTAGATGCGCTGGATGGTACTTTCTCCCTTTGCGCAAAGTGCTGCAACTATGAGTGACGCCGACGCGCGCAGGTCGGTGGCCATCACAGGCGCGCCGGTGAGACGCTCGACCCCTTTTATGGCGGCGGTCCCGCCGTCTATGGTAATGTCTGCCCCCATGCGTCTGAGTTCGGCAACATGCATAAAGCGGTTTTCAAAGATGTTTTCATGAACGATACTGGTCCCGCCTGCAATCGACATCAGTGCCATGAATTGCGCCTGCATGTCAGTTGGAAAACCGGGGAAGGGCAGAGTCTTCACCGAGCAGGGCTGCGGCCTTTTCTGGCCTGTGACCCGGAGACCTTTTTTTGTATCGTCGAAACGGAGACCCGCATCTTTGAGTTTCATGATCACGGCGTCCAGGTGTTCGGCCCGGCAGCCTTTGAGTACAATGTCGCCGCCGCATGCGCCCGCGATTGCCATGAATGTCCCGGTCTCGATGCGGTCAGGAATTACTGCATAATTTGCGATCGGGATCAGGCTGTCTACGCCCGTTATTTCAATCACACTCTCCCCCGCACCCCTGATTTTGGCGCCCATCGAGATGAGACAATCCGCAAGGTCCTTAACCTCAGGTTCTCGCGCTGCATTTTCGAGGACCGTAGTACCTTTTGCAAGGGTTGCCGCCATCATGATATTTTCGGTGCCCGTCACAGTAGCAACATCGAAGTATATCTTTGCTCCCTTCAGCCTCCTGGCTTTGGCAACTACATAGCCGCCTTCAAGTGTAATCTTTGCCCCCAATTTTTCGAGACCTTTTATGTGCTGATCAATGGGACGGCCTCCAATGGCGCATCCGCCCGGCAGTGATACCCGTGCTTTCCCGAAGCGGGCCACAAGAGGGCCGAGAACCAGTACGGAGGCGCGCATTGTTTTGACGAGTTCGTATGGCGCTTCGGGCGTCCGCAGGCGGCCTGTGTCGAGAGTTATTATGCCGTCGCGGTACCCCGAAAGGCCGCCCATATGGCCAAGAAGACGCCCCATGGTCACGACATCGCGGAGTTCCGGAACGTTTGTAATCTGGTGCACACCGGGGGCAAGTATCGTTGCGGTTATGATCGGCAGTGCCGCGTTCTTTGCCCCGCTTATCGACACTTCGCCCCTTAGCGGTTTGCCGCCCTGAATGATCAGTCTTTCCATAAAACTTATCTTAACATATAAGAGACGGCACGGGCATTCCGCGTATTTGTTGGGTAGCACACCGGATCGCTCAGACCCTTCCGGCTGAAAATGGCCACTACCCTTTGTTGAGTTCTGATTTCTGTTGTCCAAAAAAGTTATAATTAACAATGGAACAAATCGAGCATCTGGTGCAAAAGGTCCTCGCCTACAATCCCAAGGCCAACATCGACATTATAAAGAAGGCGTATATTTTTTCCCGGGAGGCCCACTGCAGCCAGAAGCGCGTGGAGGGTTCGCCTTATATTCGTCATCCCATAGCCGTAGCGGAGATCCTTGCAGACATGAAGCTCGACTCCGCGACTATTGCCGCAGGGTTTCTCCATGACACAATCGAAGATACCGGCATGTCGGCCGAGGACATCAAGGAGATGTTCGGGGCCGAGATAGCATTTCTTGTGGATGCGGTTACAAAGTTGAGCAAAGTGGAGTTCATGACCCGCGAGGAGGTCCAGGCAGAGAATTTCAGGAAGATGCTTCTTGCAATGGCCAAAGATGTGAGGGTCATTCTAATCAAGTTTGCGGACCGTCTTCACAACATGAGGACTATCGAACACCTCCCTGAAGAGAAACAGAAAAGGATCGCTAAGGAAACTCTTGATATATACGCGCCGCTTGCAAACAGGCTAGGTATTGGTTGGCTTCGTATCGAGTTCGAGGACCTGTGCTTCAAGACGCTCATGCCGGATCTGTATGGTGAGCTCGAGATCAAGGTCGCCAAGAGAACAGAAGAGAGCCAGAGATTTATCAGCGAAGTTATAGCGTCAATCTCTGCAAAGCTTGAGCCTCTTGGAATTGAAGCCAAGTTAAAGGGCCGGCTCAAACATCATTACAGCATCTATCAAAAGATAATCAAACAGAAGATACCTTTTGAGCAGGTTTACGATGTCATCGGGATCAGGATCATTACCGATACTGTCTCTCATTGCTACGACATCCTCGGCATCATCCATTCACTGTGGCCCCTTGTGCCGGGCCGTTTCAAGGATTTCATCAGCCTCCCGAAATCGAATATGTACCAGTCACTTCATACTACCGTCATAGGTCCGCTGGGAGAGCGTGTCGAGTTTCAGATCCGTACAAAGGAAATGGACGAGATCGCCGAAGAAGGGATTGCTGCCCACTGGAGGTATAAGGAAAAGAGAGATACGGTCGACCGGAAAAATTCCCGCTTTGTTACATGGCTGCGCGAGCTTGTCAAGGAGATATCCGATGCGAGGGAATTCCTTGAGGCAGTCAAGGGAGAGGTCGTTCCGGATACCGTATATGTTTTTACGCCTGCAGGAGACATCAAGGAGTTGCCGGTCGATTCGACTCCGGTCGATTTTGCCTACATAGTCCATTCACAGGTTGGTGATAAATGCGTCGGCGCCAAGGTCAACGGCAGGATAGTGCCTCTCAGGTATAAGCTTAACAGCGGCGATGTTGTCGAAATCCTGACCTCTCCGAACCAGACGCCGAGCAAGGACTGGCTTAAATTCGTAGTCACACAGCGCGCAAAGAGCAAGATCAGGCAATGGACCAGGGCCGAGGAACGGAAGCGGGGCATAGAACTCGGGTCCAAGCTTATCGAAGATGAACTGAGAAGGCACAGCCTGCCCCTCGCCATACTTAAATCGACAAAGATGGAGGAAGTGCTGAAAAGCCTCAGTGTGCAGACACTGGATGACCTGTACGTTCTCACAGGATATGGGAAGATATCGGCGCATCAGGTGATCAACAAGCTTGAACCTGAAAAGCACGAAAAAGAAGAACAGGGACTTCCCAAAACTGTCCGTCCCCCAAAGAACCAGCGTGATGTCATAACCATAAAAGGTATCGACAATGTCCTGTACCGAATCGGCAGGTGCTGCCTGCCCGTGCCCGGCGACAATATCGTTGGTTTTATTACTAAGGGCAAAGGGGTTACCATTCATCGAAGGCAATGTCCTAATCTCGAAAGACTTTCAGTCGACATGGAGCGCATGATCGAAGTGCAATGGAACCGCGACGGAGATATGACGACCCAGGCCAGGCTGTTCGTGGAAAGCTATGACAGGCCTGGCATTCTGGCAAATCTGAGCGCACTTATTTCATCACTGAACGTGAACATATCTTTTGTGAAGGCCGATGCTACAGCGGACAAAACGGCCGTCATAGAATTCATTCTTGAAGTAAAAGACAGGGCCCAGCTTTCGGGCCTGATCAACAAGATATCGCAGACCGACGGAGTGTTGCATGTGAGGAGGTAATATTTGCGCTGTTTATGTGATTTTTTCTCTTGACAAAAGCAATTCTTCTTGGTATTGTTTATAGCAACGTGTAATAATTTTTTAAAAGAAAGGAGGGATTAAAGCATATGACAAAAGCAGATTTGATTGATAAGATCGCGGCCGCCGCCAGTCTTACCAAGGCAGATGCGGGTAACGCACTCGATGCGACACTCAAGACCATTGGACTTTCTCTCAAGAAGGGACAGAAGGTTACGCTCGTTGGATTCGGGACATTTTCCGTTTCCAAGAGAAAGGCAAGAAAAGGTCGCAACCCAAGGACGGGCCAGGAGATCAAGATTGCTGCAACAAAAGTCCCGAAGTTCACTGCCGGCAAGACCTTGAAAGATTCCATAAAATAAGCAGGAAATTGCGAAAAAGAGAGGTGACAACAAAAGTCACCTCTCTTTTTTTTCGGCACAATCGAAAAAGAGAAGTCTGCGGCATTATGACCGCGCCCTGTCCGGCCGTTGCGTCCGGATATTTTTATAATGACGGATATAGCGCTTCTAATTGTCAGTCTCATAATGATATTGGTCAGTGCCGAGGTCTTCACGAATGGAGTGGAGGCGCTGGGCCGAAGGCTTGACCTGTCCCAGGCGGTAGTGGGAAGCGTGCTTGCAGCCGTGGGAACGGCGCTTCCCGAGACTATATTGCCTTTTGTGGCAATCTTCCTGCATCAGGGCGAAGCTGCCAAACATATAGGCGTCGGAGCGATACTCGGCGCCCCTTTCATGCTTGCAACGCTCGCATTTTTTCTGATCGGCTGTACGGCCATTGTCCGTTTCCTCATGAAAAAGAGAAGGTTCGAACTGCGGGCAGAAATCAGCAGCACAAGAAGGGACCTAATCTTTTTCATCCTGATGTATGGGGCCGCCATCGTTCTACCTTTCTTTTTTCGGGGCGGCAGGGCAATCATAGCCGCCGGGCTGATAGCCGGTTACTGCATTTATGTTTTCCTTACATTCAGGGGAAAGAGCGGAGGGATGTTCCATGCGGAAGAGCTTTATGGAAGAAGGCTGCTCAGTGCCATTTACACCCGCACCAATGCACGGTCTGAGCGATCTGCCGAACTTATTTCGCTGATATGCCTGCAGGTAGTATTGTCTCTTGTGTTGATGGTGGAAGGATCGCACCTGTTTGTTAACGGGCTCGAAGTTCTTTCACGGACCTGGGGGCTGAGCCCGCTTCTTTTTTCCCTTCTTGCGGCCCCGGTTGCGACCGAATTGCCCGAAAAGTTCAACAGCATTTCGTGGACCTTCAAAGGCAAAGATACTTTGGCAATCGGAAATGTTACAGGAGCGATGGTGTTTCAGTCAACCTTCCCCGTGTCTCTTGGGCTGCTGTTTACGGATTGGGAGCTTTCAGGGCCGGCCCTGTTTTCAGCCGAGCTCGCCCTTTTGTCAGCGATCATAGTGCTCGCAGATATTTCGCTGCGAAAAAAGGTATCTCCTGTCACTATATTGGCTGGCGGGGCTTTTTATCTTATATACTTGACCGCAATCATTCTCAAGCCTTAACCCACTTTATTTATAAATTTTCTCATCGCATAGCCTGAAGTGTTTGAATCGAAGCGCACTGTCTGGGTTTTCAGGGCTGCCAATCGGAAAGGGTAATTATCTCTATAAGCAGACTGCTCATTTCATGATCGGTCTGATTTATCCGCAAAAATGGCTAATTCAGTGCGCGAGAGGCAAATACTTCAGGCTATGCAGTCCTCATTTATGAATAAAGTGGGTTAATTCGCAATTATAAACCAAAAGTTGCATTTGTTTCAGTGGCAGGGTGATAATGCGACAGCTTTCCATGCCTTTAATTTGTGGTTAAAATAAAGAAAACGCACAGGCCGATTGCTGCAGCCACACTTATCTCGGCATATCAGCGCGGAGGGCTTTATGAGGGTCTTTGTTACAGGTGCAACGGGCTTTGTAGGAAGGTATGTGGTCGGGGAACTTCTGTCCAGGGGTTTCGAGGTGTATGCAGGGGTGCGCGATATTTCAAAGTTCGGCGCTCTGTTCGCCGGCCGGCTTACCTCCGTGGTCACCGATTTCACCAACAGGGACTCCATAGGCAATGCCCTTTCCGCAGCGATGCCCGATGCGATCGTACATCTTATCGGCATCATCGCTGAAAGCAGATCGAAGGGTATAACTTTCGACGCCGCACACCGGCAAATTGCAGTGGATTTGTATGCGGCTGCTAAAGAGCTGGGCATAAAAAGAGCCGTTCATATGAGCGCCCTAGGGGTCCATCCTGATGCACCTTCTCATTATCACAGGACAAAACTTGCTGCGGAACAGTATCTTCGGACATCCGGTCTATCGTATACGATCTTCAGGCCTTCACTGATCATAGGGCCGGAGCAGAAACTTTTTTCGGACATGCGGAGATTTGCCGGGATCGTGCCAGTGATACCTCTTCCGGGCGGTGGGAGCCATAAAATGCAACCTGTAGATGTCAGGGACGTCGCCTGTTCCCTTGCCGCTTCCCTTGAACAGGATGCAACCTCCAACAGGGTTTACGAACTCTGCGGTCCTGATGTTATGAGTTTTCGGGAAATGCTGGAGGCGATCTTTTCGATCTGGGAAAGCAGCGTTTATTTTTTGAATATGCCCAAGAGTATAATGAGCGCAGCAGGGCGGGTTGCGGAAACGATCATGGATAACCCGCCCCTGTCTTCGGACTTAATACGTATGATGTGGAAGGACAACGTATGCGGACTTTACGGCGATGCCTTAACGGACGGCGTAAGGTCGGTCTGCAACAGGGAACCCGCATCGTTTGTCGAGTCTCTTAAATGGGCATTGGCCTAACCCACTTATTCATAAATTATTCTCGATAGCCCCGCCTTTAAGATAATAATCATAAAGCGCTTTGCCTACAAAGAAGTCGGCCCAGGATATGCCGATGTCCGGCAGTGTGGATTTGAGGAGCATCTGGCTCAGCGGTATTGATTTTGCCGTCATCTCGGCCAAACTGAAGTGGGCCATGAATATCGTGCCGTAAATCACGATGAGCCCGTTGAAAAGATAACCATATGCCGCTGTTTTCCGAGACATGAAGAGCAGTGTCACAACGACCACGTCGAAAAGTGGGAATATGAAAGAGAGAAATCGCGTCGGATCGAAGATCGAACTGCCCGGATTCATCCTGTCCGGAACCATAAAGAAATGTATCCTGATGTGAAGCAAAAGCCCGGACAATGCCAGGATGAAGAGTGCTGCCAGGAGGGTGTTCCTCTTCATGGCGCCTAAAAAGAGAACCTTGCGATATGGCCAAGATAAAAGGTTGCGGCAATTGCGGCAACGTGGAGTATCCACCACCCTGGCTTGTATCTGAGGAAATACTGGATCATTTCACCTCCAGAGGAAATGTCCGAGGGCGTAGACAAGTGATATCCCTGCGAGGTGTACCATCCACCACCCCGGTTTCAGAAAACCGATCTTTCTGTTCAGCTTTGCTAATAATCCATCTTGTTCCATGGTGCTGTTTATAAGCATAGCACCGTGTCGACAAAAGTCAAGATCTTGCGGATAGGCTGTCAAAGATAAGGCTTGCTAACATTATACTGCCGTCTTATAATTGAATCAGAGTAATTCTGTATAAGGAACAAGTTTCAGCGAATAATGAAAAAACGAATATTGATAGGGCTTGCCTGCTTTGCTCTGATATTTTTTGTTGCGGGGATATATATCGTCATTACCATCAACGAGGCCACTTCGACGCTGGATAGGCTCATTGTTCTCCACCAGGTTGAAATCCTGCGGGAACATCTTCTGCTGCAGATCAGGAAAGTGCAGTCCGACCTCGATCTCAAGAATACCCGGTATGCCAGGGGAGTGGACCAGACGGTGAGCGATGTGCGCAATATGGAGCAGGTGTCGAAAAAGTGTATCACCTGTCATCATGCTCCGGAAGTCGAAGCCAGGTTGCATGAGATGGAAAACCTGATAGATTCCTACAAAATTGCCCTGAGCAGGGTGCTGACCGTACAGGGCGATGTTTCCAGAATGGAAGCGGAGGAAGACGCGGCATTCAAAATAGGCGACGAACTGGTGGGCAATGTAAACCATATGATCGCCTTAGCAAACATAAATCTGGAAAAAGAAACGGGGGCTTCGCTCAGAAGTATACGGAATACCAAATATGTCCTCTACATTCTGGTTGCGGTTGAGCCATTGCTATCGCTCGCGCTTGCCTATATATTCATCAGCGGTTTCACTAAACCTATCAGGAGCCTGCTTGATGCCACCCGCTTGTTAAAGGGCGGCAATCTGGACCACCGCATAGAGGGGCTGCGGAACGAGTTCGGAGAGCTTGCAGATTCATTCAATGATATGGCCGGAGAGCTGAAGGCCAACATGAAAAAATTAAGCGACAGCGAGATACGATACCGCATGCTGTTTGAAAGTGCCGGCGATGCGATTTTTATAATCGATGCCGAAGGATCGAACAGGGGCAGGATCATCGCGGCCAACAAGGCCGCCTCTGAAATTCACGGTTATTCGGCGGACGAGATTATCGGGATGAATATCGGAGATCTGGATACTCCGGAATCTGCCAACGGGGTCCCTGAGCGCATCGAGAAGATGCTCAGGGGGGAATGGTTAAAGGAAGAGGTGTCGCACAGGAGAAAGGATGGTACGATATTCCCTGTTGAAATCAGCGCAGGCCTGCTGGAGCTGGACGGTCGAAAATACATACTTGCATTCGACAGGGACATCACCGCCAGAAAGCAGGCCGAGGAGGCGCTCAGACAGTCTGAAGAGAAGTTCTCAAAGGCTTTTCGCGCGAGTCCGGACTGGATAACCATCAGCATGATAGATGACGGTCGGTATATAGAGGTCAACGACGCTTTTGAACAGATCAGCGGCTACCGAAGAGATGAAGTCATCGGCCGCACGGCCATCGAACTCGGAATCTGGGTAGACCCCAAGGAGCGCCAGGAAATTGTTGAGGCCATGAAGCGGGATGGTGTGCTGAGGAACCGAGAGGTGCATTTCCGGACTAAATCGGGTACTGTTCTTACAATGCTGAGGTCTTCCGACATCATCGACTATGGCGAAACACGGTGCATGATATCCGTGACGCGAGATATTACCGAGCGCAGGAACGCAGAGATCATGATGCAGAGGGCCGAACAGATGAAGGCCGTCGGCGAAGTTGCAGTGGGTCTTGCTCACGAGATCAAAAACCCGCTGGCCGGCATAAAGTCTTCGATAGAGGTGCTCCATGATGAAACTCAGTGCGCAAAAGAAGACCGCGATGTCCTGATGATGGTGATCAGGGAGATTAGAAGGATCGAGCTGATGTTGAAGGACCTGCTCAATTTCGCCCGGCCTCCCAAACCCCAGTTGATAATGATGGACGTTAACAGTATACTCGATTCTGTCCTTGAGCTTTCGGTTGATGCGAGCGGGGTTGCACAGCCGGGGTTGACTCTTGTGCGCGAGTTCTGCGAAGAGCTCCCGCCCACACTGGCAGACCCGATGCAGATGAAGCAGGTATTTCTGAATCTCGTGCTGAACGCCATCGATGCGATGCACTGTGAGGGCACTTTGCGCGTCGGAACGAATTGCGACAAGGACGCGCAGATCATTGAAATCACCATATCTGATACCGGCAAGGGGATCGACAAGGGTTCCATGGACAAACTTTTCCATCCCTTCTTTACCACTAAACCAAGGGGCACCGGCCTTGGACTGGCCATCTCAAAGAGGCTTGTCGAAGAGAACGGGGGCACAATAACTGTCCGGACCTCCCCGGGTGATACAACTTTCAGTGTTAAACTTCCGGTCAGGAAATCCGAGGAAAATGTATGAAGAGCAAAGGCAAGGTTTTTTTGGTTGATGATGATGATCTGATTGTCTCCATGCTCTCAAGGGCGCTGAAAAAGGAAGGTTATGATGTCAGGACGGACGGCGGCACTGATGAGGCACTCAGCAAGATACGCTCGTGGGCCCCTGACATCGTTGTCCTCGACATCAATCTGCCGGGGCGAAGCGGAACGGACATTCTCCAGGAAATAAAATCATCCCTTGATTCGGAAGTCGTGATGCTTACCGCGGACGATACCGCTGAAACAGCCGTCAAGGCCATGAAGCTGGGTGCGGCCGACTATTTTACCAAGCCGTTCAATATGGATGAGGTAAAGATAGTCCTCAGCAATATCGTCGAGAAGATTCGGCTGAAGAACGAAGTCGATTATCTGAGAAAAGTAAACCATGAGATATTCGAAAAGGAGATCGTCGGCAATTCAAAAGGCATTCAGGAGCTGAAGGCGAAGGCCCGCAAGCTCATTGAATCGCGGGTTCCCACCATACTCGTCACGGGCGAAAGCGGAACGGGAAAGGAACTGCTTGCCAGGTATATACATCGCCAGATGCATGGAGAAAGCGTTTATGCCCCTTTTGTCGGCATCAATTGTGCCGCACTGCCCGAGTCCCTCCTGGAAAGCGAACTGTTCGGTTATGAGAAAGGTTCCTTTACCGATGCAAAGACCGACAAGAAGGGTCTTTTCGAGCTTGCCGACCGTGGGTCGATACTGCTCGATGAGATCGGCGAGATGAAAACCGCGCTCCAAAGCAAGTTCCTGCGCGTTATAGAGGAACGGACAGTGCGGAGGATAGGCGGCAAGGACGAATTGCCGGTGGATGTCGTGGCTATTGCAACCACTAATCGTGACCTTGAGGACGCCGTCGATAAGGGGGATTTTCGTCTCGACCTGTTTTATAGGCTGAATGCATTTTCGCTGCTCATTCCTCCCTTGAGAGAAAGGGCTGAAGATATACCCCTGCTTGCCCGGCATTTCCTCGGACGCCTCTCGGCAAAGTACAACAAAACGGCCATTGCAGGATTTTCTCCGGAGGCTGAAAAGCTGATGGTTTCTTACCGCTGGCCGGGAAATATCAGGGAATTGAGGAATATGATAGAGAGGCTCGTCGTTCTCGAAACTGCCGAAATCATAATGCCGGAGCACCTTCCGAAGGAAATTGCCGGACACCCTGCGGGGAAAGCCTCCTTTTCCGGCGAATTCTCGCTCCCTGACCAGGGACTAAATCTTGATGATCTCGAGAAGCAGTTGATAATTCAGGCGTTGACAAAAGCCGGTGGAAACAAGACAGTTGCAGCAAAACTGCTCGGCCTGAGTTATGACAGCCTGCGCTACCAGATAAAAAAGTTCGGCCTGGAATAAATCCTCTGAACCTGACCGGTCTGAAGGATGAAAAGAGAGTGGCGTTAAAAATGAATGGACTTTCTCAAAGCATCGGATAGCGGTATGCGAATTTATAACGTTGATGGTTTTTCAGATATTTTTCTTGTCCTGCAAGCGCGAATAATGAAAAAGAATTTTTTTCGATCACTTTTTCCCAGGCTTATTTTTTCTGTGCGCATGTACTTCCCGGCCCGGCCTCTCGATAAATGAAAACAGGACTAGTAAAATATAACCAACCGGGCAACAGGTTTCAGAACGGGTTCATCGGCGGCAATATGCCGGTCGCGATTTATTTGTCGCAAGCGGAGAAATGAGATGAAAACAACACTGGCCGGAGCAGTCGCTTCGATATTAGTTTTCATAGTGCTCGCCTTCGGTCTGACCGCTGTTTTACTGCAACCAGAAGTCGCCTGTTCCGAAGAGGCATGGGTGAAGGAATTCGACGCGGTCTGTTCCCAGACCGGCGATGCCATGGACATGACGAAGGACCAGCTGAAGCAGTTGATAGGAAGGTGCAACAAGTTGCAGTCGGAAATAGAAAAGCAGGATGAAATTACGAGGAAGGTTTATCTTAAACGGCTGAAAAGCTGCAGGGAGCTTTACGAATTTGTGTTGAACACAAAGGACAAGCAGTAGAAATAACTGTGTCTGTACCCGGTCCGGAGACTGGGTGCAGTATGAGCGTGCATTAATTCCTGAACTTTATTTACCTGTCTTCGTTAAGATATCATTAGCAAATCATGAGACGTATACTCCACATGGACATGGACGCGTTTTTTGCGGCTGTCGAGCAGAAGAGGCGGCCGGATCTGACCGGCATACCTGTTGTCATCGGAGGAAGCGGTGACCCGACCAAGCGCGGTGTCGTTTCCACTGCATCTTACGAAGCAAGAAAATTCGGAATTCACTCGGCTATGCCCCTGCGGACGGCATACAAGCTGTGCCCCAAGGCTGTTTTCCTGCCGGTGGACTATGATGAGTATGTGAGGGTATCGCACATATTCAAGGACGTCTTACGGGAATTAACCCCTCTGCTTGAAGATGTTGGGATTGACGAGGTCTTTCTCGATATCTCGGATCTGCCGGGATCTTCCGAAGGCATAGCAGAAGAGATAAAAGAAAGGATTTATGAAGCAACGGGACTGACTTGCTCGATTGGAATTGCATCCAATAAACTTCTCGCTAAAATGGCATCGGACCTGCGCAAGCCTGACGGGCTCACCATTATAACCGGGGCCGATATTGAATCCCTGATATGGGTGCTTCCGGTCAGGAAATTATGGGGTGTCGGACCAAAAACAGAGGCCCATCTCAAGGGGATGAATATCGGCACCATCGGGGAACTCTCCTCTCTTCCGCTGGAAAAACTGATGGAAGAGTTCGGCATTTCTTACGGGAACTATCTTTTCAATGCGTCGAAGGGGATCGACGAAAGCCCGGTGATTACTCACTGGGAGCCGAAGTCCTGCAGCCGGGAGACCACTTTCCAGAAGGACATAGACAACTGGCAGGAGATAGCGAGGAACCTGGCTGATCTTTGCCGCGAAATTTCCAAAGACTTGCAGCGGTCCGGCTACAAAGGGAAAACTATTGCTGTTAAGGTCAGATTCGGAGATTTCAGGACTGTTACGCGGGCCAGGACGCTCGAGCATGCCGTGGACAGCGTGGAGGAAATACGCAAAACTGCATTTGAATGCCTTGGAAGGGTTGAATTGAAAAATAGGAAGGTGCGGCTTATCGGTGTCAGGGCCGGAAGTCTTGAAAAGGCAGGGAAGGAACTAATTTAAGAACGCGGGTCATTTCAATCCGGAGGTATTGCAGACATGACTATTCATGATTTTATCATTACGATCCTCATAGTTGTAGCTGCTGCAGCAGCTACAGTGATCACCAGGGGTATCGCCTTCAGGTTGCTGCGCAGCTGGGACAGGCGGGCTGCAACTCTAATCGGGGGCATAATAATAGGTTCAATAAGGGTCCCCACTCTTTATTTGTGTATTGCCGCCGGACTCTATGCAGGCATAGCCGCATCCGGGCTGCCGGAAAAATATACGCTGTACTTCAATAAGGCGCTGCACGTAATAGTGATATTCTCAGTTACCGTAGCTATTGCAAATCTCGCGGGAAAGATCTTCAGGAACTACATTCAAAAATCCGATCTTCCGATTCCTACTACAGGGCTTGCTTATGGGCTCCTCAAAGGGACGATTTATGTCATCGGAATTGTCATTATTCTGGCCGTGCTCGGCATATCGATTGCTCCGCTGATAACTGCTCTTGGTGTGGGTGGCCTGGCTGTTGCGCTCGCGCTGCAGGATACACTGGCCAACCTCTTTGCCGGGATACACATATTAGTCGAAAAATCGATCAGGGTGGGTGATTTCATAAAACTCGAATCCGGACAGGAAGGCATGGTGGAAGACATAACATGGAGGACCACCAGGATAAAGATGTTGCCCCAAACTGTGGTGGTCATCCCTAACAAGAAGCTCTCTCAAAGCGTCGTCACCAATTTTGCGTTGCCTGAAAAGGAGATGATGCTTGTACTGCATGTGGGAGTCGGGTATGACTCGGACCCTGAAAAGATCGAGGCGGTTCTCATCGACGAAGCCGAAAAGGCGAAGAGCGAAGTGGATGGCCTGCTGCGGGATTTAACCCCTGTTGTGAGGCTGGCTGGATTCGGTGAGAGTTCTCTCGATTTTGTGCTGATGTGCCGCATCCGGGAATACGCTGTTCAGCAGCCGGTGATGCACGAATTAAGAAAGCGGATACTGAAAAGATTCAGGGAAGAAGGAATCGAAATCCCCTTTCCTCATCGTACGGTTATTATCGGAAAGGACGGCGCAGGGAGCGGGATTGCACCTTGAGGCAATGATCAGCGCTATTCCCTGCGAGAAGGCCGCTACTCTTTAAAGTTGCTGAAGATTTCGTCGAATAGCGGCGCTATCTTCTTGAAGGTTGACAGGATGTCCGGATCAAAATGGCTGGGCATTGTCCGCCCGTCGCCTTCAGTGATGATCGTGAATGACTCGGCATGAGATAACGGACGTTTATAGGGTCTGCTGCTTCTCAATGCGTCGTATTGATCGCAGATCATCACTATCCTTCCTTCGATCGGCGTCTCGTCTTTTTTCAACCCCCGCGGATATCCGCTTCCGTCCCACCTTTCGTGATGATTCAGCGCGATCGACGCAGCCATCTGGATGAAGGGGTAGGATGATCCGGCAAGTATCTTTTCTCCTATTGCGGCATGGGTTTTCATTATTTCGTTCTCATCATTGTCGAGCGGTGCTGATTTAAGAAGTATTGTGTCCGGTATGGCCACCTTGCCTATGTCATGTAAGGGGCTGGCAAACGAAATTGCCTCGACAAGGTCCTGCGGCAGGGAGAGTGCCTGCACAATGACCTTTGCATAGCGTCCCATGCGTGAATTATGGAAACCCGTACCTGTATCCCTGAACTCAGCTACAACCGTAAGGCGATCGATCAGTTCGGCACTCATGTTCCTTACCATTGTGAGCGCTTCCCTAAGCTCCCTGGTTCGCCGGTCTACGGTTTCTTCGAGGGTTTTCTTGTATTCTTTTTCTTTTTCGCTCAGCCGCTTGTATCTGATCGCTTTGTCGATGGAGTGGATCAGTTGTTCTGATCTGTACGGTTTGATGATAAAGTCGAATGCTCCCTTCTTGATCGCATCAACCGCTATATCGACTTCAGCATGCGCGGTCATAAGGATCACCGGCACATCCGGGTTAAAGAGATAAATTTTTTCGAGCAGATCAATCCCCGTGGATACCGGCATTTTAATATCAGTCAGGACCGCATCTACAGGGGCATTTTGAAATTTGAGAAAGGCCTGCTCAGCGTTTTTACATGCAATATACGAAAAGCCGTATTCCCTCAACAGTGAAGAAACATATTCGAGGACATAGGGGTCGTCATCAACAACAAGTATAGTCGCAGCTCTTGGCCTTACGGCATCTTCGTATGCTTCTTTCATCTGCTTACGGGAGGTGAATTCCTGTCGTGGTCATTCTATATCATAAACTCCGCGCGGAAATTTTTCAAACGATGATGATCACGCCCGGATTGCCGGAATTCCGGACTTTTTTGAGAGTGGGCACAATTTCCCCCATTCTGAAAAAGATGATTGTAAATATTGATAAAATAAGGGGAATCCTTTATATTAAAAGTCTATGAAGAAGAAAGAAAAAAGTGCCGGCCTCGGGCGAATGAGAATAGAAATAGACAATATTGATACGGCACTGCTGGATCTGCTGAACAAGCGGGCCTCGATAGCCATCGAGATAGCCGGCATCAAACGCAAGACCAAACTCAAATTTCATTCTCCGGAACGTGAAAGGGCGATACTTGAACGCCTGACTTCACTTAACAAAGGTCCGTTCCCAAACGATGCGCTGAAGGTAATCTTCAGAGAGATAATCTCAGCTTCTCTTTCTCTTGAGGAACCGCTCAAAGTCGGCTATTTCGGGCCTGAGGGCACGTTTACACATCTTGCTGCGATACGCCATTTCGGATCGTTTGCCAAGTATATACCCGTTGAAAGCATCAAGGCGGTCTTTGATTCGGTCGAATACGGCGAGGCGAATTATGGGCTTGTCCCCATCGAAAATTCGAGCGAAGGCGTGGTGAGCCATACGCTCGATATGTTCATGGATTATGATCTGAAGATCTCTTCCGAAGTTATGCTCGAGGTTTCGCACAATCTCCTGTCCGTAAGCGGCGAAAAAGGAATGGTCAAAAAGATATATTCCCATCCTCAGGCATTGGCCCAGTGCAGGGGATGGCTTGAAACAAATATGCCGGGCGTCCCTGTCCTTGCAGCAGTCAGCACTGCCAAGGCTGCGGAGATGGTCTCGAAGGAAGCGGACGCGGCGGCCATCGCAAGCGAACTTGCGGCAAAACTTTACGACCTCAAATTTATCAGGAGGCACATCGAGGACAAGAAGAACAACTTTACGCGTTTCCTCGTGATCTCAAAGGAATCACCTGCCATGACAGGCTCGGACAAGACTTCGATCATGTTTTCGCTGAAGAACCGGCCCGGGGCTCTGTACGATGTCCTTTACCCGTTCAAGGAAACCAGGATCAACCTGACAAAGATTGAATCGAGACCTTCAAAAAGAAGGGCCTGGGAATATATATTCTTTGTTGATATGGACGGACATATCGAGGAAGAAAAGGTGAGGAGCGCCATCGAAAAGGTTAAGGAACACTGCCTGTATCTCACGCATCTGGGTTCTTACCCGGTCGACGAAAAATAGATTCCGGAGCAATTCATACAAGGACAGGAAGCACTGCGTACTGCACCTGTATATCCTGGACAAACAAGCAAGGAGCACGTCGTCATGATTAAACCTCTCGAGTATGTATCAGTAATCAAGCCGTATGTCCCCGGCAAGCCGATGAAGGAACTTGAGCGCGAGCTGGGGATAAGCGAATGCATAAAGCTCGCATCGAATGAAAATCCTGCAGGACCGTCGCCAAAGGCGGCTGCGGCAATCAAGGCCTTCATGGAAGACAGCCGGGAGTTGTGCCGTTATCCCGACGGCAGCGGGTATTACCTGAAGCAGGCGCTTTGCGGCAAGCTTACGCGCAGTGGTGTAAGCGTCAGCTCCTCAGATATCATACTCGGAAACGGCTCCAATGAACTCCTGAACATTGCGACGCGCACCTTTGTCGGACGCGGCGACGAGGCGGTTATGGCAAAACCGTCATTTGTCGTATATTCAATGGCGGTCCAGGCAGTGGGTGGCATAGCCCGTGAAGTTGAGTTGAGGGATTATGCCCATGATCTCGCATCTATGGCAGATGCGATCACTCCGAAAACAAAGATGGTCTTTATCGCCAATCCGAATAACCCGACGGGAACGATAAATAAAAGAGCAGAGTTTGAAGACTTCATGAAGCGTGTTCCCGAAGGAGTTCTCGTCGTAATGGACGAGGCATATTATGAATATGTGCGTGATCCCGAATATCCTTTTACGCTGAAATTTTTTGCCGAAGGGCGGGACATCCTCATCCTCAGGACTTTTTCAAAAGTCTACGGCCTGGCTTCCCTGAGGATCGGGTATGGGATAGCAAAGAAAGAGATACTCGAAGAGATGAACAAGATAAGGGAACCTTTCAACACCGGCAGCATCGCCCAGGAGGCGGCGCTGGCAGCTCTCGCAGATGACGCACACCTGCAACGGTCAGTAGAAATTAATGAACAGGGCAAGAAGTTCCTCTGCGCGGAATTCGGTGCACTCGGAATGAAATATGTGCCGACCGAGGCTAATTTCATCTATGTCGTTCTTGAAAAAGACTCCAAAGCACTGTTTGACGCTCTTCTCAAGAGGGGCGTTATTATCAGACCTGTGGGTCCGAAAGAGATAAGGGTTACTGTAGGACTACCCGAGGAGAACAGGCGGTTTGTCGAAGCATTGAAAACGATTTTGTAAAATAATTGTTCGGTGTAATTTGTGTGGATGTAATTGCAGGGGGTTGATTTATCAAACCCTGATTGATTGGTTTGATTTGTAGGGGTTTGATTTATCAAACCCAATGGAGGATTTATGGATATCATTGTCATTCGGCCTGACAGTTCTGAAGAAGATATCAGGCATATACTGAAGAAACTCGAGAGCAAGGGATTAAAGGCACATGTATCTCGCGGTACCGAGCGGACCATCGTCGGCGTAATCGGCGACACCTCTAAGGTGACCGAAGATGAAGAAAACGCAATAAAGGCAATGGCGGGCGTCGAGAATGTCCTGCGCATCGTAAAACCCTACAAACTCGCAAGTCGTGATTTCAGGAAAGAGCCGACAGAGATTGATATCAGCGGCGTCGTCATTGGCGGAAACAAGATACAGGTGATGGCCGGCCCATGCTCTGTCGAGAACAGGTCCGGACTGATGGCAGTTGCCGAAAAGGTAAAGGAGGCTGGTGCATCATTTCTTAGAGGCGGCGCCTTCAAACCGAGGACGTCTCCATATTCTTTCCAGGGACTGGGTGAGGAAGGACTCGAATATCTCGCAGAGGCCAAGAAAAAGACCGGGCTGCTTATCATCACGGAACTGATGGATCCGCGTGATCTCGACATAATTCTCAAATACACCGACATCATCCAGATTGGGACGAGGAACATGCAGAATTTCAGGCTTCTCCTTGAGGTGGGAGCGGTTGATAAGCCGGTGCTCCTCAAGAGGGGGTTGTCTGCGACGATAAAGGAATGGCTCATGTCGGCCGAATACATAATGTCGAAGGGCAATCAGAAGGTCATGCTGTGCGAACGCGGGATCAGGACCTTCGAGACAGCTGCCAGGAATACCCTTGACCTGAGCGCGATCCCGATCCTCAAGCAGCTGACACATCTACCGGTTGTGGTAGACCCGAGTCACGGTGTCGGCAAATGGGACCTCGTGGCGCCGATGTCCAAGGCGGCCGTTGCAGCCGGTGCAGACGCGCTGATTATCGAGGTGCATGCCAATCCTGAAGAAGCCCTTTCGGACGGCGAGCAGTCGCTCAAACCGGATATCTTCGCGCAGCTTATGAAGGAACTGAAAGCAGTGGCCCGGGCAGTGGGCAGGGACATATAGGCACGGCGGGGATCAGAGTGGGTCCGGAAAGCAGGGTTCATTTCAGGAGAGCAGCCATAATCGGCGTAGGACTGATCGGCGCATCAGCGGCACTTGCTATGCGTGAACGGGATATCTGCGATGAGATTGCCGGTTTCGGCAGGAGAGAGGAAAACCTCAGGCGAGCTAAAGAGCGCGGCATCATAGACGACTATCGAACAGATGCGGCCTCATCGGTAGAAGGGGCGGACCTTGTGATTCTTGCAACTCCGGTAGGCATCCTTGGAAAGCTTGCCGCGGCAATACGTCCTGCTCTCAAGAAAGGCGCTGTCGTCACCGATGTGGGAAGCGTGAAGGGAGCGCTTGTTGCAGAGCTCGAAGCCCTGATGCCGGAAGGGGTCCATTTCATAGGTTCCCATCCAATAGCAGGCAGCGACAAGTCCGGGATCGACGAGGCAAGGGGCAACCTGTTCAGCGGCGCAAGATGCATCGTCACGCCTACGCCGCGTTCCGACAAATCGGCCATGGACATGATCGTCTCAATGTGGGAAGCGGCAGGTGCCCTTGTTGAATGCATGGATGCGTTCAGGCATGACGAGATTTTCGCACTTGTCAGCCATATGCCGCACATAATCGCCTATGCAATGGTAAACGCCGTTGAAGCAGCCGATCCCCGGTGCGTCGAATACAGCGGCGGCGGCTTCAGGGACACGACAAGGATCGCTGCCAGCTCCCCTGAGTTGTGGAGGGACATAGCGATGATGAACAGGGGCAACCTTATCAGGGTGATTGCGAGTTTCAGGGAAAATCTGGACAAAATAGAGAAATGTTTAGAGGGGAACGACGCGCAGGGGCTCGAAAGGGAACTCATCAGGGCACAGAAATTGAGGATGAGTATCGAGAAGCAGGAAGCATCAAAGCATACCCCCATGCCTTAATGATGAGGATGATACTGTGAATACAGTCGAACTTATGAAATCAAAAGGACTGCACGGAGAGGTTGTGCCACCGCCGGACAAGTCTATATCGCACAGGGCCGTTATGTTCTCCTCCATGGCCCGCGGCAAGAGTGTAATCCGGAATTTTCTCAGGGCCGAAGATCCGTTGAGCACCATCAGGGCTTTCCGAATGCTCGGCATCGGAATTCGCGAAGGTGAATCAGGAGAAGTGACAATTGAAGGGAAAGGTCTGAATGGCTTCGCAGAGCCGTTTGATGTAATCGATTGCGGCAACTCCGGCACGACCATCCGGCTCATATCAGGCATTCTTGCCGGCAATCCCTTCCTGTCTGTCCTGACGGGAGACGATTCATTGAAGCAAAGACCGATGGCGCGGGTCATCAATCCGCTCAGGCAGATGGGGGCATTAATATCGGCGAGGGGCGGAGACCGTTATCCCCCGCTGGCGATCAGGGGAGGCGGGCTGAAGGCCTTTAATTACCAAATGCCGATGGCATCCGCACAGGTTAAATCCAGCCTGATCCTGGCGGCAATGTACGCTGACGGGACGACTACGATTACCGAGCCTCATAAATCGAGAGATCACACAGAGAGAATGCTTGCCGCTATGGGGGCGGATTTGGAGGTGAGCGATCTTTCCGTTTCCGTCAGGGGCGGCTCACGCCTGCACGCTGCGGATGTGACGGTGCCGGGCGATTTTTCTTCGGCCGGGTTTTTTATCGCTGCAGCGCTGATCGTTCCCAACTCAGAAATAATCGTCAGGGGTGTAGGCATGAATCCCACGAGGACAGGCCTTCTCGCGGTCCTGCATGACATGGGTGCGAATCTGAAACTCGAAAATGCGAGGGACGTGTCCGGAGAGCCTGTCGCCGACATCGTTTGCTCGACAGCCAACCAGCTGAAGGCGGTCAAGATCGGAGGCGATATCGTACCTTCGCTCATAGACGAATTCCCGGTTCTCTGCATCATCGCGTCCCAGGCGGAAGGAGTGACGGAAATACGCGGTGCACAGGAGCTGAGAGTTAAAGAATCCGACAGGATCAGGGCCATGGCTGTTGAACTTGCAGGACTCGGAGTAGAAGTCCGGGAGTATCCTGACGGTATGGACATCAAGGGTAAATCTGCACTTAAAGGTGGTGTTGTCGAAAGCTACGGCGATCACCGCATTGCGATGTCGTTTTCGATTGCAGCCCTGATCGCTCAGGAAAAGATCAGGATCGACAATGCCTCCTGCGTCGATATATCTTTTCCCGGTTTTTTTGAAAAATTAAGAGACCTGGCGTCATAACATGGGAAGAGTTATCGCGATAGACGGTCCGTCGGGCGCAGGGAAAAGTTCGGTGTCCAAGCAGGTTGCCAAACGGCTCGGTTTCCAGTATCTTGATACAGGGGCCCTTTACCGGGCGCTTGCCCTTCATTTGACAAAAAAGGGCATTGGCGCTGAAGCTCCGGACAATGAAATTGTAGATGCAATCACGGACGCCGAGATAAGGCTTGAATGCGATAAGGTCGTCCTGAACGGGGAGAATGTTTCCGACGCAATACGCACGCCTGAGGCCGGCCATTTTGCGTCTGTTTTTTCCGCGAGAAAAAGCGTCAGGGACCATCTTTTCGTGATCCAGAAGGAGGCCGGTGATCACAGTGATATTGTGGCGGAAGGCAGGGACATGACTACCGTTGTGTTTCCTGATGCACGTGTGAAGATATATCTTGACGCTTCGGAAGAAGGGCGTGCAAGAAGGAGATATCTTCAGCTGAAGGGAAAAGGCATGCCGATAACGATGTCAGAGGCGCTGAACGATGTGCAGGAGCGGGACTTCAGGGACAAGAATCGCGACATCGCCCCGCTCAGAAAAGCGGAGGATGCCCTTTATATAGATACTACAAATATGGCGTTTGACGAAGTTGTCGATGCTATTGTCAGAGCAGCGCAATGATATATCCTTGAAATATATATCCAATATTCTGTATCTTATTACTTAGTCCAAACAACAGGTCTGAGAGGTGTTGTTTTGGGAGGTGTCTTTTGGCCGGCAGGATAAAAGTAATCACAGCAAAACGGGCGGGCTTTTGTTTCGGTGTTAAAAGGGCGGTAAATATGGCCTTTGCGGCCGCGGGGATGGGCGAACGCGTTTACACGCTCGGGCCGATCATACACAATCCCCAGGTCATTAAGAAGCTCAAAACTGTGGGCGTGCACCCTGTCGAATCGGTGGACGGACGAAATATAGAGACGCTCATTATCAGGACGCATGGCGTGCCGCGGGAGACTTCCGAGAAACTCAGCAAAAAAAAATATAAAGTCCTTGATGCAACCTGTCCGTTCGTCAAGAAAGCCCAGAACTATGCGAAGCTGCTCAGGGATGAAAATTATCAGGTCGTAATTATCGGCGATAAGGAACACCCGGAAGTCAAGGGACTGATGAGTTATGCCGGGCCGGATGCCATCGTCGTAAACAAGGATGATCTAACACCCAAACTCAGGTCCAGGGTCGGCGTCGTTATACAGACGACCCAGCCTGTGAGCGTTCTGACGAAATTTGTAAGCGAAATAGTCGGTCAGGTTAAGGAGTTCAAGGTCTTCAACACCATTTGCAATTCTACTGCTCTGAGGCTGAAAGAGACTAAAGGCATTGCCCGTGCAGTGGATGCGGTTGTTGTAGTCGGAGGCAAGAACAGCGCCAACACTACCCAGCTCGCCAATTTCTGTATTTCCATGTCTGTCCCGACCTACCACATAGAAACTGCTTCGGAGATCATGGAGGAGTGGTTTAAGAATGTCGGAAGGGTCGGTATTACCGCAGGAGCTTCTACACCTGACTGGATCATAGACGAGGTGGCGGACCGAATCAGACATATAGGAGGAAGGTGATTGTATGAACGAGCAGAACGAAGAGTCGAGAGAACTGGAGCAGATGTATGCAGAGACCCTGCAGCGGATCCACAGCGGCGAGGTGGTAAAGGGAAGGGTCATTGCAGTCAAATCCGATGGGGTTGTTGTCGATATCGGGTATAAATCGGAGGGGACGATTCCTGCAACGGAATTCAGCAGCGAAGAACTCAAGAACCTGAAAACTGACGATGAACTCTATGTATTCATAGAAAGGATCAATGACCAGGAAGGAGTTGTCTATCTGTCGCGTGAGAGGGCATCAAAGATAAAGGCATGGGAGAGCCTGTCGTCGGCCCTTGAAGGCAATATGAAAGTAGACGGCAAGGTGACCGAGAAGACAAAGGGAGGCCTGATCGTCAATGTGCTTGGCATCAAGGCCTTTCTCCCGGGCTCACAGATCGATGTGAAGCCTGTAAAAAACCTCGACGCTTTCGTAGGCCAGACAATACCACTCAAGATATTAAAAATGATACCTGCAAGGCACGGCACCGGACCGGGGACGGCTACCGGCATGTCTCTTATTGTTTCGAGACGCTCGATCATCGAAGACGAGACAAAGAAATTGAGGGAGGAAACCCTCAAGGAGCTGAAGGAAGGCGCGGTCCTGAAAGGTACCGTCAAGAATATTACCGACTATGGCGTGTTCGTTGATTTGGGCGGTATTGACGGACTTCTCCATATCTCCGACATATCGTGGGGAAGGGTCAGCCATCCTTCCGAATTTTTCGCGGTCGGCGACGAACGCGAATTCGTCATCCTCAAGTTTGACGAAACGACGCAGAAGGTGACGCTCGGATACAAGCAGAAGAAACCGAACCCGTGGCTTTCAGTCGACGAAAGATACCACCCCGGCATGACAATAACGGGTAAAGTAGTCAATGTGACGGACTACGGAGTATTTGTGGAGGTAGAAGAGGGACTTGAAGGTCTTATCCATATTTCGGAACTCGACTGGTCTCCGCGCCAGAAGCATCCCTCTAAGTATGTTGCGGTCGGAGATGAAATCGAGACAAAGGTGATCAGCGTCAATAAGGACGAGAAAAGACTTTCCCTGAGTCTCAAACAGCTCAGGCCCAGGCCGTGGGAACTTATTGCAGGCCGGTACCACGTAGGTCAGACCATCACCGGCAAGGTGAAGACCATTACCGATTTCGGTGCTTTCGTCAGACTGCCGGAGGGTGTTGACGGCCTGATCCATATTGCCGATCTCTCCTGGACAAAACATATCAAACACCCTTCTGAGTTGTTAAAGAAAGGGCAGAAGATTGATGCCGTTATCCTAAGTGTCGAACCGGAACGCGAGAGGATGGCGCTTGGTATCAAGCAACTAACGCCTGACCCCTGGGAAGCCGAAATCCCCGCAAAGTTCAGGCTGGGCGAGGAATTCCGCGGCAAGGTCCTGAGAAAGAGCGACTTTGGCATTTTTGTGGAACTCGATAACAGTGTCGAAGGCCTGATATATTCTTCCGAAGTCGATACATCCAGGGAGATAAATGAAAGCGACGAAATATGGGTAAGGATCATAAAGATGAACGTCGAGGAGCGCAAAATCGGGCTCAGCATGAAAAACGTGAGGTCCAATGAAAATCAGTAAGGTCATACTTTTCCCGGGCATATTCATACTTTTTCTCGTCATAGTGAGTCTTATTTTCACAGCCGTGAGCCGCGTTTCACGGGAAAAAATAGCACTCGTAAGAGTGGAGGGCCCCATCATGGAGGCAAAATCGGTTGTGGATGAGATCAAGGGCTACGTGAAAGACTCATCCGTAAAAGCTATCGTGCTGCGGGTCGACAGTCCCGGCGGAGGTGTGGTCCCGTCACAGGAAATATATGAAGAAGTAAAAAAGGCACAGGCTGCCAAAAAGGTGATAGTGTCCATGGGTTCGGTCGCTGCATCGGGCGGCTATTATATATCCGCCGCCGCCGACCGCATAATAGCCAATCAGGGTACCATTACAGGGTCCATTGGTGTCATCATGGTTGTGCCCAACCTGAAAGGTCTCCTCGACAAGGTAGGCATTAAGACTGAGGTGGTCAAGAGCGGCAGGCACAAGGACCTCGCTTCGGTTTTCAGGGGCATAGGAACTGAGGAGCGCGAAATCCTCCAGGGCGTCATGGATGATGTCCACGAACAGTTTATCGCCGCAGTTGCAGCAGGAAGGAAGATGCCCATTGACAAGGTCCGGGAGATATCAGACGGAAGGATTTTTTCAGGCCGCCAGGCAGTCAGTGTCGGGCTTGTCGATGAGGTTGGAGACCTTTCATACGCCGTAAAGGCGGCCGGGAAACTCGCCGGAATTGAGGGGGAACCGGAGGTCGTATCTAAAACCGAGAAAGGCACTTTGTCGCGGCTTCTCGAAGGAAAGATGCCTGAAGAGATTTCGCGGGTACTTCCCGATATCAGTCTGAAATATATGTATTACCTGTATATGCCATAAATGCTTGCTGGACGCAATTCTTTTTGAGTCAATACAGTCTTTGAGAGTTGCGGCGCAACAGGGCATTAACCATAGATAAACATAGAAATTTATTTTAGGGATTATCCGGAGGTAAGGAATGACAAAATCGGTGCTCATCGAAAAGGTCACAGAAAAGGTTGAGGGGCTCACCAAGAAGCAGGTCGAGACGATTATCAACACCGTCTTCGACGGGATGAAAGAGGCGCTCGCCAGGGGTGAAAAGATAGAAATCAGGGGGTTCGGCAACTTCAGGTTGAAACATAGAGACGGCAAGACGGCAAGGAACCCCAAGACGGGAGAAAAGGTCCAGGTCCCGCCGAAGAAGGCGCTTCACTTCAAGATAGGCAAACCTTTCCACAACGCGCTCAACCGCGGGGAATAGGGTTACGCAGGCGGTCCCCGCCGTTCTATGACACGGAGGGATTTTCTCAAGGGCATAATCAAATCTTCCTTCTTTCTGCTTGCGGCGGGAATATTTGGAGCGGCATGGTATATATATCCCTCGAATGCCAGAAAACGGCGTACGCAGTATGTCTATGTGCTCGACGAGGACGAACTGCCCAAAAGGGGCGTCCGCAAGTTGGAGTTCAAATATTCTGTTGATGATAATGAAATCCTGAACAGGGCCTTTATCGTGGTCACGGAAAAAGGGCTAACCACCTTTTCCCCTGTCTGCACACATCTTGGTTGTTATGTGAACTGGGACAACAACAGGAAGGAATTCCTGTGCCCCTGCCACGGGGGGAGATACAGTATTTACGGTGCGGTTATCGCCGGCCCTCCGCCCAAACCGCTTGTGCGGCTGCCTTACAAGATTGAAGCCGGCAAAATATATCTGGGGATTACAGTCTGATGGGCAAGCTCCTTGACTGGCTGGATTCCCGTTTTGCCCTCAAGAGGACCCACGGCAGGTTCCTTCAGCGTCGAATCCCGTCCGACCTCGGATATACATACTGTTTCGGAGGAGTTGCTTTCACCTGTTTTCTGATGCTGGCCTTTTCAGGGTTCCTGCTTTCTCTTTATTATGTGCCGTCGGAAAAGGATGCGTATCGCAGTATCGTGATGATAACAAATGAAGTTACACTTGGCTGGGTTGTCAGGGGCCTGCACAAATGGTCAGCATCGCTTTTCATTGTATCTATAATGTTTCACACTATTCGGGTGTTCGTGTCGAAGGCATACAGACCTCCGCGCGATCTCAACTGGATGGTCGGTGTTGTGGCCTTTGTCCTAGCAATGTTCTCCGGTTTTACAGGTTATCTGCTCCCGTGGGACCAGAAAGCCTATTGGGCAACTGAAGTAGGGACTGCCATGTCTCAGAATGTGCCTTTTATCGGCGATTATGTCATGTATGCATTCAGAGGAGGCCCGGAAGTCGGAGGTGTGACACTTGTCAGGTTTTACAGTTTTCATATGCTCTATCTGCCGGCATCGATATCTGTGCTCCTTTGGACTCATTTCCATATGGTCAAGAGGTTGGGGATATCCAAAAACTTATGAACGGTGCAGAAGAGCGGAAACACGAAAAAGCCGCTGCAAAGAAGGGCGACAAACGTTTTTATCCGGACTATCTTTCGGAAATCGTCGCGACAATCTTCATCTGTTTCGAGATAGTGATAATACTTGCGTTGCTCTACCCTCCGGCAATAGGGAGGCAGATCGACTTTCTGAAACCATTCCAGCCGAGGCCCGAGTGGTATTTCCTGTGGCTCTTCGAGTTGATCGGGTATTTCCCGGGGAAGAGCGCAGTGATTGGCACTGTGCTGATCCCGGTGGTTTATGTGCTTCTTTTGCTTTTCATCCCGTATATCGACAGGGGTGTGAAAGGAAGAGTAAAAGCGTCACTCGTGGGGGTGGCGTTGCTCCTGATGTTTATCATATTTACCATACTAAGCTTCGTATGATCTCCGGGCAGGCCCGTCTGCCAAAAATGGCATAATATACCCGGATGGGTCGCGGCTTCCACTTGATTTTATGCCGAAATTCTTGATAGAGTTTAACCAGTGAGTGAATATGTAAAAGTAAAGCGGCGCACCTTCGTAATTGACCACACGCCGATCAGGGTGGACTACCTTGTCGTCGGGACCGAGCTTCCCTGCGATATTTATATCCGGGACAAAAGCACCTACCAGCTCTCTCTTGCAAAGGGACACAAATATAACCATATAGACAAAAGGACGCTGCAGGTCAAGGGAATTTCGGAAGTATATGTGGACTACGAGGTCATGGATGAAGTCAACAAGTATAAGAAGAAACATCAGGACCTGATCGCCCCCCTTACACCTGAAAAAAAATTCGAGAAATACACAGCCGACAAGGAAAAGGTCTATTATGCAGGCAGGAAGCTGCTTATTGTCGGAGAGAAAATAAATTTCAGCCTCCAGGTCATCAGGAATTTGGAACTGCAGGACCTGCTCAAAGCTGATGAGGCCAATCCTGCCGAAATAAAGGAAGAGCATGTCGACAACGCTCACATCATCGGAGACATTGTCATAAACAAGACAGACATCAAATACTACCATCAGTTTATTAACCGGCTCATCAAATCCGAAAGCCTCTCTGAAGTTGAAAAAGTCATGGTAAAAAACTGGGCCATTATCGAGAACCTTAAACTCATGATGGACTTTCTGCTGAATGATCCGGCCAACAGGGAAATCATACCACGCATCAAGGTGGTTATGGGGTCCTTTGTGAATATGATTTCAGAAAATCTCGACAATGTCCCCGAGCTGCTGTCCAAGGGGCTGCATAATTATTTCCTGAATGTGCATTCCGTCAATGTGGCTGTAATGGCGACCGGCCTAGGATTGAAGAGCGGTATAAAGCCGAAAGAAGCCCAGAACCTTGCCCTCGGGGCACTTCTCCATGATATAGGGCTGAGCATGGTGCCGTCGTCGATCATCAACAAGATGGGGAACCTTACGGACAACGAATTCCAGGTTTACAAAAACCATGTTGTGGAAGGCGAAAAGTTGCTGAAGGCCGATAAAAATATACCGGACGAAGCAGTTATCGCTGCCGTCCAGCACCATGAGAAACTCTCCAAGCGCGGGTATCCGTTCAGACTTCCGGCTGAGAAAATCAAGCTCTACGGCAGGATTACCGCCATTTGCGACTGCTATGATGCGGTCACAACCAGGAAACCGTTCAAGGAGCCGATCTCGTCCTTCGAGGCCATGGCCCTGCTCACAAAAGAGGCCGACAATTACGACCCTGCTCTTATCAGGAGCTTCATCGGCATGATGCGAGGCGCAGGATAAAATCAGACGGATTTAACTGCAAGCATTAGTTGTAAGATAGTTTTCAGTATCTGATGGATACGCAGCCGCCGAGTGACCATGTTCTCGAATAATCTGTAACTTATTCAGTCGAGATCCGTAAAAACGCGCTTCACTTAGTTTGCATCTCCGAATTTTGATATAATTGTTATCATTACCGGCTTTTGAGGAGGTCTCAAATGCTTGGATGGATATTGTTTCTGATATACCTTGCAGTAAGCGCTCTGCCGTTAGTCATGAGAAGATTCAGCCTCAGGGGCCGCCTGATATGGGCAGTGATTGTTGCGGTAGTTTTTGTCGGACTCAGGGTGGCAATTCAGCTTGCCACGGAATCACTGTGGTATGCCGACCTCGGCTATGAGCAAAGGTACTGGAATATCATCATCCCGGAGATAGCTATCTTTGCCATTTCTTTTTTTGTTGCATTTGTTTTCGTCATGGCCAATTTCCTGTATATCTTCAGGGCGACTTCGGCGGCCCGGTTTATTAAAATCGCCGCATTACTCGGCTGTTTCCTGTTCTCGACCGCCTTTGCCGTCGGCATGACAAGCTCGGTGTATGAATATCTCCGGTTCAGCAACCAGGTGCCTTTTAATCTGGCTGAGCCGGTCTTCAACATGGACATCGGGTTTTATATCTTCACACTGCCTTTTCTGAAAACCGTACGCAGCGCAATCTTTGTCATAGTGCTTGCATCAATGATCGGCTCGGTCGTGCTTTACGGAGGTTTTGCGAGCAAAGAACGCCTTAAGGCCATTTTGATGCGCAATCAGGGCGTCATAAACATCGGCACAACGGACCATCATCGCATCGTCACTCATATGTCCGTCCTTGGGATTGTTTTGATCGGCGTATTTATGTTCTGGACCCAGATAGCCAAATGGGACCTTATGTATTCTCCAAGGGGCGCTGTGTTCGGACCCGGAT
>DATJOY010000130.1:0-2133 GCA_035506695.1 Dissulfurispiraceae bacterium | reverse complement strand
CAACCGGCTTGTCGGATATGACCTCTGTCACGATTTCGGGCCTCTTCAGGGTCAGCAGTGACTCGACGAAAAACTCCTCCGGCTCCACACCGGGAGAAGTGAGAATGCCGTTGATGAACGTCTGGGGGACTGATACGATGGATTTCTCTTCAGCGAGGTCCTGGTTTTCGAATATCTCGATAATCTCGACCGAAATAAGATCGTTCCGCGCAACGGCTGCGGAAATCGCATAGATGACTTCCTGCGGACAATATGGACAAGTGGGACTGACGAATACCTGCACAGCGCGCTTCTCCGTCAACTCCCCAAGCCGCTTCAGGGATACCTCATTGAGAACCACGCTTGCCGTCGATACCATAATAATGGCGACGATGAAGGACCTGCCTTCTTCCCCAAGCGGCGATCCGGTGTATCGGATATTATACTTATCCGGCGCCAGCAGTATTGTCGGCGATCTGGTGATACCCTTCTTTTTGGCTATATCATCGCCGACTGAATAAAAGGCCGGCTTGATCTTCGGTGTGATTTCGGAAAGCGCCTTGACGAGGCTTACAGTAGCGTCGTTGAAGGCATCGTTTTCTCCTTTTTTGGTAAAAACCTCGATGACCACATCATCTTTCAGTGTGTTGAAGGTGTCGTGCAGTATCTTCTTGATGTCCTCTGTGATCGGTTCTTTTTCCATAATGACAAGTTTACTGGAATTAGGGGCGATTTCAAAATGTCAGGCAAAGCAATTCTATTCCACTTTATTACAGACTGTTCATTTCATAATTGGACCGGGCTATCCGTAACAATGTCTTTTGCAATGCTCGAGAGGCAAATACTTCCCGCTGTGCGGTCCTCATTTATGAATAAAGTGGACAACACTTTACATCAGTATTGGGATGAGTTGAAAGTTAAAAGAAATACAAAAAGGCGTTCGCGAAGAAGACAACCCAGCCGCTTACGGTTGCCAGGCCGAGATACCATAATGGTTTCTTCTTGGTGATGGCAGCCACCGATGACAGCACTATGGCGATCTGAAGAAATATCAGGCTGTAGCTGAGATTTGCGGACATGCCCTGGCAAATTCCCTTCTGCTTGGCCATCTTCTCGGCCCCGGCCTTTATCTCGGCCTTTTCCTTGTCATACCTTTTGATATTGGCTTCGTAGTCTGTCAGGGTCTTTTTATATTTTTCGGTGACCGCAGCGGGCATCTTCGACTGCAAGGAAAGAAATTCCAGCTCAAGCTTTTGCTTCTGAATTTCGTAAGTATGACCCTTGATGCTCTTTGCCTGATAGTAAGCCCACTGGTCGGACTCCTGACCCTGTATCAGGATGGCGCGGGTCGAATATTTGCCCATGAACATGGTGGTAACCGCCGCAAAGACAGCCAGAAATGCGGTCGTAAGGGCAAGCCAGGTGATCCAGGTCTCTTTTTTCTCGTCAGCCATAGGGAATATTATACCGGCCCGAATTGCAGGATTTCAAGAATAATTTACGGGTTTGTGACACCATCTCTTTGCAGAATACGACAAACTTGTTGTTCTACAATTTTGTCAATAAATACAATTTTGTATTTGCCATTTTCAATAAAATCCATGTGATCCAACGAGTTGCAATCTGGCATGATTTTAGCTTTCCAACAAAAGTGCAGGGCTGACAGAGGAGGAAGCTTATGGATTCGCTCAAGATGAAGGTGACCGAGATAGAAAAAGAAGAGATAACGAGGGCGCTCATGGAGAGCAACTGGGTAATGGCAAGGGCGGCAAGAAAGCTTGGAATAACCGAAAGGATGATTGGTTACAAGATTAAGAAATATGGAATCAGAAAGGGGGGCGTGGATAGAGACGCGCGGGAAATCAGTAGAGGGGTTGTATAAAAAAAGAGCGGACATGAGTCCGTCGGATAATTCTAGGGAGGAAGAGTGAAATGAGAAGTATCAGGATAATTTCAGCGATCATGTTTGCATTATGCATTACTATCACTTGCGCCTGCGCCGAAGACCAGGCGCCTGTAGCACCGGCGGCCGGTGCCGCAGCGGCAGCGCCTGCGACCCCGCCTGCACCGGACGTAACAGGCAGCGTAACATTCACCGGGCTGAACAGGTATATCTTCAGGGGAGCCGAACTCAGTAACAAGAGTGTAGTATTA
>DATJOY010000129.1:0-12770 GCA_035506695.1 Dissulfurispiraceae bacterium | reverse complement strand
TAATACTACACTCTTGTTACTGAGTTCGGCTCCCCTGAAGATATACCTGTTCAGCCCGGTGAATGTTACGCTGCCTGTTACGTCCGGTGCAGGCGGGGTCGCAGGCGCTGCCGCTGCGGCACCGGCCGCCGGTGCTACAGGTGCCTGGTCTTCGGCGCAGGCGCAAGTGATAGTAATGCATAATGCAAACATGATCGCTGAAATTATCCTGATACTTCTCATTTCACTCTTCCTCCCTAGAATTATCCGCCAACTACAAATCATAAGTAGTAGTGACAAAATCCAATGTCAGATTTTGAATTTAACTACTATGCCTTGCAAATCGACAGCCAGTTTAGCCAAATCTGACGATGACTGCGCAATTTGCCTGGAACCCGAAGATGTTTCCTCTGTGATGTTGGCAATATTCTGAATATCACTGCTTATGCTTTCAGAGGTAGTCGACATTTCTTCTGTTGCACCGGCAATCTGACGGACCTTGTCCTGAAGCGTATTTATGCTTTGCACGATAGCTTCGAGAGCTGATCGTGCCTGGCTGGAAAGTTCAACCCCCTTAGCTACCTTTTTCGTGGTTTCATCCATTGAATCCGCAGCACTGCCTATTTCCCTCTGAATCGAGGAAATGATATTGACAATTTCAGATGTAGCGGTAGAGGTTCTTTCTGCCAGTTTTCTGACTTCATCTGCTACGACTGCAAAGCCTCTCCCCTGTTCTCCCGCCCTTGCCGCCTCTATTGCCGCGTTTAATGCTAAGAGGTTTGTCTGGTCAGCGATATCTTTGATCACATTGACTATGTCCCCGATTTTCTTCGATTGATCACTCAAGGTTATGATTTTCTCAGATGACTGCCCAACAACTCTCGAAATTGCCTCGGATTCTATTAGTGATTGACCTGCAATTTTATTACCTTCGTTCGCCTGATTACTTGTTGCTGAGGCTTCCGTTGCTATTGAGGATGCATTCTGTGCAATGTCAATCACAGTCTAACTCGTTTCTTCCGCAGATGTAGCGATTTGTGACGTTCTGCCGGACTGGTCGCTGACTCCGCGCGACATTTGCTCCGCACTTGCGCTAAGTTGCTCGCTCGCTGCTGCGATAGTCTGAGCGTTTGTCTTGATGTTCAGCACCAGTTCTTTTAACCCTGTAACCATTGCCGCCATGGAGGCATAAATACCTGTCACCTTGCCTGAACTTTCCAATGCCACTGTTAGGTCTCCATGAGCAACTCTGTCTGCTACGTCTGCAATCTCACGTGGCTCGCCTCCGATTTGATACAGAAGATTCCTCGCAATTATATAAGCCAGGACTGATGCAACCAGGATTGTAATCACCATAATTACTATGAGCAGAAGCGCTTGATTGCGAATTGTTCCGGTTGCGCTTGTCTCATCGGCCTTATTCCGGCTGTCAGCTAATTTGACTAACTCGTCTATTGCCTGACGATGAATCTCGTAGTTCTTTCCAAGTTCCTCCATGATTATTTTGACCTTCCCGGTGTCATGCGATGCAAGGGCAGGGAAAAGTTCCTTTTCAGCTTTTTCGTAGAAAGCAACCGCAGGAGTATAACTTTTCTTTCCAATGATGTCCTTCATAGGTCCGTCAGGCAAATCTTTTTGCCAGTGATCGTGGCCTTCTTCGAAATCTTTGCGAAGCTGCTTGAACTTTTCACGTAAAGCGTTTTGACGCGCAGGATTAGGATCGTCGGCAGCCTGATAAATCGTAAGATATGATTCCAGTATATACTCAGGCGGCGGCAGTATATCCGCGACAAGGTCCTTCCCTTGGACGATATTTTTGTATATCGGTCCATTCACCTTTATCGTGTTGATCGAGTAGAAAGCCAAAAGGCCGAAAATGATGAAACCACCGAAGATGACACAACAAAGCAGTATTAGCTGACTTTTGACACGCAAATTCTTAATCCCGATCATATCCCCCTCCCTGAAGATATTGCGTTATTCTTTCTATTATAAATGAGATAAGTGGTTTATTGCCTGATTCTAAACTGTCGCACATTACATGCTATATTCTCGACCGGTGCGCACATATCTTTAATAATATGTAGAAACTCGGTCCAGGGATGGATCGCCCATCTATGTGTCCGTAAATTCGGGATCCGATCGCGGTTGCCCGGAAGAACTGCATGCTGAATTGACACGCCGACAGCATTATTACAATTGGGGACGCATCCATGCTTCTGTTGGAATGACTCCTGCGGGCAAGGAACCCTGCGTTATATCTTGAACCAGCTCACGTTGCGATCAAGTTCTTTGGCGTCGGCATGCAGGCCGTCCATTATCTGCCTGGATTCATCGATCATTGTAACTGTTTCATTCAGATGGCCCGCTATCGTTTCCAGGTTGTGGGAAATATCTTCCGAGGCTGCGGACTGTTCTTCGACGGCCGCTGCTATTCTCTGTATCATGTCCATAGCTTTCTGCGTAGCGGTAACTATCTCGTCCAGCCCTTTGGCCGCCTCATCGGCGAGTGTGACCCCTGCTCCTGCATGTCCGCTGCTTTTATCCATTGCTTTTACGGATAATGCCGCCTGCTCCTGTATATCGCGAATTTTTTGCGTGACTTCCGAAGTGGCAGTCGATGTGCGCTCGGCAAGCTTTCTTACCTCATCTGCTACAACCGCAAAGCCTCTGCCCTGTTCACCCGCCCTTGCCGCTTCGATTGCAGCATTCAGGGCGAGAAGGTTCGTCTGGTCTGCAATGTCGGTGATTACTTCAACGATCTTTCCTATTTCCTTGGAACTCCTGCCGAGCTCTTCTATCGTATTTGCCGACTCTTTTACAGAATCAGCAATTGCGACAATTGCATCTACTGTTTCTTTGACCGTCGATTTGCCTTTATGTGCTATATTAGTCGCATCTGTCGCCATTTCGGATGCATAAGAAGCGTTCTTCGCGGAATCGATAGCCGTCTGGGACATTTCCGTTGCAGCAGCGGCTATGTGATCGACCTGTGCAAGCTGATCTTTCGCTGTATTATCGAGCGTGTTCATCTTTTCTGCAAGAGAGTCAACACTCTCCGTAACTTTGCCCGATACCTCACTCACCTTTCCGATGGTCGCCCGCAGCGTCGTAAGTATTTTGTTGAAGCTCTCTTTTAAAAAATTGCTGTCGCTGGTAATCAGGTTTTGTTCCTTCAAATCGCCTCTTTCTATTGTGGAGAAACACTCCAGGGCGGTCGTCATCGTCTTTAATGCTACCCTGCGGATGACGAAAAGAAAACCCGTTACGCCGATAATTGACAACAGGATTATTGCTATCAGAATAAATGTGCTTTTACTGTTCTGACTCCTGTTTTCTTCGAGCCGCCTATTGAAAATGCTGGTCTGTTCCTTAATCACACCCAGCAGAACATCCTTGATCTCCCTCCATTTGGGTGTTTCCTTCTGCATCAAAAGCTTTATTGCCTCATCCCTCTTTCCATCTGTCGCAAGTTTCCGGATCTGCGTCTTGAGGGCATCGTCTTCAACCCACATCGCCCTGATATTTGTCAGCGTTTCGCGGGTCTTTCCCGTGCCAAGTTTCTCAGCGTCATCATTTGCCTTCAAGAAGTCTGCATGAGCTTTATCGTAGTTATCCTTGGCCTTGGAATCCTCGGGGTTGAGCAATATATTTCGAGTTGCCTGTTCCGTCTGCAATCCCTGGGCATACATGTCCTCCAGATTTATCAGGAGCGCCTGGTCAACCTGCACCATTGCCTGAACGCTTGCCTGGGTCTTGCTATTGTGCATCAGGAAGACACCAAGGATTATTCCGAGGATAACTACGATGACGAGATTAACTATCACAAGCAATTGCTTGATACTCATTTTGGCTCCCCATGGCACTATTGACTTGTATATATTTAGCAGCACAGGCGAAAATACTGTCAAGCCCTTCCCTATACTTCAAAGGGGTTGTTTATCGAAGAATTTGGGGCGTTTCCCACGTACCAACATTGCAACTGTAAGGTAACGTTGTAAATTCAAGCCCGCCTTTTCCCTGACGAAACCGTAATGACCGTCTTGACATTGCCCCTGGGATTGAAGTCGCCTACGACCTCAAGGACCCTCGGCTTCAACGCCTTTTTGAGTTCGCCGAAGATAAGGTTGGTCACCGCTTCATGGGAAATGTGTTTATCCCGGAACGAATTCAGCCAGAGCTTAAGCGCCTTCAGCTCCACTATTTTTTTATCCGGCACATAAGTAACCCTGATTATGGCAAAGTCGGGATAGCCGGACCTCGGGCAGAGACACGTAAATTCCGGAAAAGAAATGTTGATCTCGTAATCTCTCTCAGGGTTGGGATTGTCCCAGATTTCAAGCCCGGCCTTGCTCACCTCTTTCTCACCGTACTTCATTTTTCCCTCCGCCCTTGACTTCCGCATCCCTGAATTGCATATTGTACAACTCCTGATAGAGACCACTCCTGGCGAGCAGTTCCTCGTGGCTCCCTTCCTGGATGATCCTGCCGCCGCTCATCACCGCGATGCGCGTGGCTTTTTTTACGGTAGACAATCTGTGCGCTATCACTATGGTCGTCCTGCCGTTCATGAGCTTTTCCAGCGCCTGCTGCACCAGATGCTCGGATTCGGTATCGAGAGATGACGTGGCCTCGTCGAGGATCAGGATGGACGGGTTCCTTATGATCGCACGCGCAATCGTAATCCGCTGCTTCTGACCGCCTGAAAGCCTGATCCCTCTCTCGCCTATCCTGGTTTCGTAGCCTTCGGGCAGCTCCATTATGAATTCATGGGCATTGGCCGCAACAGCCGCTTCCACCACCTCTCGATCGGTGGCGCCGGGTCGGCCGAAAAGGATATTGGCCTTTATCGTATCGTCAAAGAGTATGATGTCCTGGGTAACTGCCCCAATGTGAACCCTCAGGGAACGGAGGGAAAGTGAACGCATGTCCTTGCCGTCGATGTATACGGTCCCTCCCGTAGGATACCAGAAGCCCGCCACAAGATCGACTAGTGTGCTCTTTCCTGCGCCGCTGTAACCGACGAGGGCAACGATCTCGCCATGTTTTACGGAAAGGTCGATGCCGTCCAGCGCGTTATTCTGCGATTCAGGGTACCTGAAATAAACGCCGTCGAAAGATATATCACCCCTTACTGATATCTCGTCCCCACCCTGCTTTTCGGGCTCTTCAGCCAGGACGGCCCCGATCCTGTCAAGTACGGTGCGTCCCTGCTGGAAATTATTATGGACGCGGCTCAGTCTCTTCAATGGAGTGTACATCAGCAGGATGGCGGCGATGAAGGAGAAAAAATCGCCCGACGATATCCTGTCGGCAAGCACGAGACTGCCTCCGTAGTAGACTATGACTGAGATTCCCACGCCGGCGATTACATCGGCGTTGAATGAGGAGAACTCGTTTATCCTGGTCTCCCTCATCGAATTACGGTAATGCTCTGCAAGGACCTCTTCATTCTTTTTCCTTATTTCAGACTCCATTGTGAAGGCCTTGATGATCTTTATGCCCTGCAGACTCTCCGTAATGATCGTCGTGATCTGCGCAATCAGAAGCCTCGTCTTGGCACTCGTCTTTTTCATCTTCGACCCGAGCCTGCCAATGCTGTAAACGATTACCGGGACCACTACAAACGAGATTACGGCAAGGTCCCATTTCCGTGATATCGCAACTCCAGCGAGCACTACCACGGTGCAGCTCTCAACGAGAAAATCTTTTATGGTGAAGCCGACGGTGCCCTGCAGGACGCCAATATCGTTGAGGATCTTCGATACGACGTTTCCGCTTGAGTTCCGTCCGAAAAAGGACATTGGCAGGGAAAGGAGCTTCTGGTAGACTTCCTGGCGCATGAACCTGACGATCTTTGCGCCTATCGACGACATCAGATAGTTGTTGCAATAGGTGAATACTCCCCTCAGGAGAAAAAGCAGGATTACCCCTATCGGCAGCAGGTAAAGATATTCCGCCCTTTTCTCGATGAATATGGAATCGAGCGCGGGCTTGACACTCCAGGCGATGGCGCCGTTTATTGCGGAAAGTATAATGCTGCACAGGCCCGCAGCAGCGAGCCTGCCTGCGTACGGACGGGACAGTTCCCATAGAATTGCAAGGTCGTCACGCCCCGTGCCGCGCCGGTATTTCCTGAAGATGGATTCCATATTGTTTATCATTGCTGGCAAGAGACAGAGAAGTACTCTAAAATCGTATGGTATAATTTACCACAGATGAAAGATCAATTCATAATTCGCAGTCTGTCCTGAATGGATGCAGATGAACAATATTGCCGACGTCTCATTCATAATCGTCAATTACAATACGAAGCAGTTGCTTAAGGACTTGCTCGACTTTTTCGATGCCTCGAATCCGCCGTTCACTTATTCCGTTGTTGTCGTAGATAACAAGTCTTCGGACGGCTCTGTTGCGATGCTGAGTGAAAGGGAACGAAGACCTACGAATCTGACGGCCATCCTCAATGACGAGAATGTTGGCTATGGCAGGGCTGTAAACAGGGCTCTGTCCTCGGCGGACAGCAGGTACGTCTGCATACTGAATACCGACGTGATACTGACCGGAGACGTCTTGGCGGCCTTGTGGGGCTACCTGGAAAAGAACCCGGAGAACGGTGTCTGTTCACCGATTGTCTGCAATAAGGACATGAGCATCCAGGGTTTCTTTTATACGTTCAGTGCGATATTTCTATATTCCGATTTTATCAAAAAGTGTTATTCGACATACAAGAAATTCCGCATCTCGATTTCCAGGTTGCCGATTAAGGTCGACGGCGTGGCCGGGGCCTTCATCTTTCTGCGCAGATCTGTAATCGAAGGAGGAGAGCTTTTCGACCCGAACTTCTTCTTTTATTTTGAGGACACCGACCTAGCTCACACGCTGCACGACAGGGGCATTCCGGCATACATATTGCCGGACCAGAGGATAATCCATTTGGGCGGGCAGTCGGGTGAGGGGTCGAACTGGAAACTGTTTTACGAAAGCAAGTATCTATACGTCAGGAAGCATTTCGGGCCATGCCACTTGCGGTATATATATTATCTTGATCTGGTGAAGGTCAACATGAAGTTTCTCAAATACAAATTTGTGACCCTGTTTCATTCCACCCCAAAAGTCCTGCAGAAGAATAACTTCTACCGTGAACTTTCAAACAATTTAAAGACCCTGTCCCCGGTGAAGTAAATCATGGGCATACAAAAAACGTATCTGCGAGTCTCAGTGATAATCAGCACCTTTAACCGTCCGTCCTATCTTGAGCGCGCGGTCGAGGGATATCTGCATCAGAGCATGTCCCCTGCCGAAATAATTATTGCGGATGACGGCTCGACGGATGAGACCGCACAAAAGATAAGGGCCCTGCAGGCTTCTTCGCCGATAGAGATCAGGCATGTATGGCATGAAGACCTGGGGTTCAGGGCCGCAGCGATACGCAACAAGGCTGCAGCGGCGGGCAGCGGTGACTACATCATTTTCTCCGATGACGATTCGATTCCCTCGCACCGGCTTGTCGAAGACCATCTCAAGTATGCTGAAACAGGCTGTTTTATTCAGGGCCACCGGGTCCTGCTCGGGGAGGACATCTCGAAGACCTTCCGCATGGACGACGGCTCTCTGCCGAACCTGCTGCGACTTACAGTTGCTGGTCAGGCAAGTAATGTAATCAACGCTGTCAGGTTCCCCTTTCCGCTTGTCCGGAAATCCACGAGCATGAGAGGCGTCCGCAGCTGCAACATGAGTCTATATAGGCAGGATTTCCTTGCGGTGAACGGGTTCAACGAAGATTTCGTGGGCTGGGGCAAGGAAGATTCAGAACTTGTGGTCCGGCTTTACAAACACGGCCTCCTGCGCAAAGACCTGAAATTCCGGGCATGCTGCTTCCACTTATACCACCCGCATTACAGCAGGGACAACCTTGAAAGGAATATCAGGCTGCTTGAAGCCGCGCAGCAGGACACAACGGTCTATTGCACCAACGGCGCAGACAAGTATTTATGAACGAAGTCCGGATAGCAGGTTCACTGCAAACTTCTCATTCCCGCCCGTATCGCAGGAATGAGAAGTTTTAAATATCTTATACCGTTGCGGAGACGGAGCCCTCACCCTTAACTACCAAAACAGAGCATCCGGCATTACCGACAACTTTTTCGGTTGCGCTGCCGGAAAATATTTTACTAATAGCTGTCTTTACGGGTATTCCCATAATAATGAGATCAACTCCTCTGCCGCCGGCCGTCTCCACGATTACATCATGCGATCGTCCGGTTGGCGTTAGACCCTCTGCCTCCACGCCCTCTTTCTTCGCCATATCGAGGACTGCATTTACATTTTTCTTCGCCTTTTCCAACTCGTCGTTTGAACGGATGGAAGAAAGGGCTAAAATCTTGCTCCCGCAGCGCTTCGCAATATTTATCGCTTCCTCGACCGCTGCGACGCTATGTCCGGAACCGTCAGTTGCAACAAGGATGTTCCTGTATTCGATTCTCGCTGCTTTCGGTACGACCAGGACCTTGCATGGCGCATTAACAATTACCTTGGGAACAACTTCTCCCATCAAGGCCTTCAGAAGCCCTTTCCGGCCATGCCTGCCGAGGATTATCATATCAATATTTTTGTCTATTGCCTCATCAACAATTGTGGCAGATGGGTTAATACTCGAATGCAATACGGTTTCGCAGACTATACCCTTCTGAGTTGCCTTATCCTTGATTGAACCAAGGTACTTTAGCGCTTCAGCTTCTTCCTTCTCAAAATAGTTTGCTCCCGTAGTTTCGTATTCCGGATTAGTTTCGATGACCGACATTACGTGCAATCGGCTCGAACATAATCCGGCAAAGTTCAGGGCCTCCTGAAGTGCGCCTTCACTATATTCCGAACGGTCTGTTGCAAACAGCAATTTTTCGAGTCTCCCTACCGGACAAAACTGTGCTCCCATAACTACCTCCTGTTTTTCTGTTTTATTAATTACTAAAAGTGTCGCCAGCAAACAAATTGACTTATCTATCTAAAACATAGTTTTCCATACGAATCCCCCTGCCGCAGAGCCGATTATCACCTGGACCATTGGCCAATGACGGTATTGCAGTCCGATGAATATGACTATCGACGCTGCGAGCGCATACCAGTCAAATACGCCTGTATTGGGAAGCAGGGCGTTCCGAGTGAACGTCACGCCGAGATTCAGCACCACTCCGACGACTGCGGCAGTAACCGCAGTCAGTGCTGTCGAGAGCAGGGCATTCTTGCGAAGCACTTCTATGTAAGGTGCCAAAAGGAATATCATCAGAAAGGAAGGTACAAACGTGACCCAAGTGGTCAGCAGCCCTCCCAAAACGCCTGCTGTTGCCGGGCTAAGGTCACCGGGATTCTGATACGCGGCCAGGTAGCCGACGAACTGATTGACCATGATCAGCGGACCGGGTGTCGTCTCGGCAAGCGCAAGCGCGTCCATCATTTGTTGGGGCTTCAGCCAGCCGAAGTTCTGGACCGACTCCTGTCCTACATAGGCAAGAACTGAATAGGCCCCGCCAAATGTAACCATGGCGGCCTTGCTGAACAGTACGCCGAGTTCACTTAATATACTGTGCCCTTTCCAAATCCATACAGCGATGACCGGTACCGCCCAGACAGTGAGCCATGTTAATGCTTTAGAGAGTGCAGGGCGCCAGCCTTTATCCCTTAGCTGTGCAGCAAGCCCGCCGATAAGCGTGCCCACATCGGACTGAGTTGTATCGGTACTGCCGAACAGTTGCGGTGCCACCTGCTTCACAGCAAACCCAGCGGCTGCCGCGCCGAAGATAATTATCGGGAATGGCACTGACAATATGTAAATTGCTATGAAGGACGCTGCAGCCATGATAACAAAAAACCAGTTCCTGAGAGACTTCTTAGCAATCCTCAGTACAGCCTCTGCAACTATGGCGACAACTGCAGGTTTCAACCCGTATAGAAGCGCTGCTACGGCCGGCACACTGCCCATCGCCATATAAAGCCCCGAAAGACCCATAAGGACAAAGATCGAAGGCAGCACAAAAAGCGTTCCCGAGACAATGCCTCCCCACGTTCCGTGCATTAACCAGCCTATATAAGTCGCAAGCTGCTGGGCTTCAGGACCGGGAAGAAGCATGCAGAAATTAAGTGCTTGAAGGAAATGGTTCTCGCTGATCCACTTCCGCCTGTCCACCAGTTCTCTGTGCATCATTGCAATCTGACCCGTCGGACCGCCGAAGCTGATAAAACCGAGTTTGAGCCAATAGCTGAAACTCTCAATGAATGTTGGTTTCGTAATCACTCTATTCGTTCACTTTTATCTGCTCTTTGATACATATATCATCTCGAATACCCCTATCCCCTTTTCGAGTGCCTCCGCATCATCCTTTGAGGACTTCCTGATGCCCGAAAGGATATCTTCCAGTCCTTTGGCTTCCGCGGCCCTGTATTTGTCGTCTCTCACATCGAGATCATGGACAATCTCTGCCATCTTCTTCAGTATCTTATCTTTCAGTCCGAAAGCCTTGATGAGAACCTCGAAAGTGCACATATCTCCCGAGTGAGTAAACTCTCCTCCCCGGACATCAAACGCCGAGGTATTCTTATCAAGTTTATCTATTTCCCTCTCATCAATGAAGCCGAAGGCAGCCCTTCGATCTATGAATTTCTTTATGAGCCAGGCGGAAGCCATGCGGTCGATAAAGGGTTTCTTTCTCGTTACCCATGACCTTCCCTGATATTGCTTAATGTCCCTGGTCAGGATGGGAGATTCTTTTATTTCCTCATGACCGATAAGCGCCCTGATCTGATTCCTTACACTTTTTAACTTTTCGCTTAACCTGCCTCCCTCGCCAACATTAAAAAAATCGATTGCAACGATCCCTTCGTATTCCCTGACAACTTTGTCGAATTGCTCAGATATGACTTTGATGTTTTGGACTTTCGCCCCTTTCTGAATACTGCCCATCCTCCTCTCAAGATCATCGAGAGATGTCAGGATATCCCGATAGTCGGCTCCCCGCTGTTCATTGAAAAGGGAGACAATCTCCGCGTTCTTCATGGTTTCGATCTTATCAATTCGTGCAAATGCCCCTTCGCCTTTCATCCCTGCTATTTCAGCAACCAGCCATTGCAGAAATTCATAATGATCATCATTGTCGGGCAAAATGTAGACCGAACCCTTCAGCTGAACTGCGCCGGACTTCACCAACTTTCTCCAGACCTTCATCCGTTTGCTCACCGGCCTGGATGGGACTGAATAGAAGAAAAGCAGCCAGGTAAGAGGCCTTTTGCCGGTGTCGGTTTGTCTCTTGTCACTCATGGTTGTTCCTCTTTCAATATTTATTTTTCTCCTGCGCGAAGACCAGCGCCTGTTTTCCCGTGGAGAAAAGGAAGCAGAGGGCAATAGCCGCGAGAAGCCCTCCCGGTGCAATAAAAGCATAGCCTACTCCGAAATAGCTGGCGACAAAGCCCGCAACAAGCGGACCGGTTGTATGGCCGATATCCATAACCGATCCCAGCATTCCCATCGCTGATCCACGCTCCTGGCGACGGCTTGAGTCAGCAATGAGGGCCGAAGTTGCAGAGGTTACTATGGACAGGCACAGGCCCAGCAGAATACTGGCAACAAGCATTGCTTCAAATGAAGGGACAAGACTGAAGGAACTTATACATAGTGCACCCAGAATCGCTCCATAAAATATTTGCGGCCTCCGCCCGTGCCTGTCCGAAAAGCGGCCCATGACGGGCTTAGTCAGCGCTAAAGTCAGGACCTGCGCTGAAAGCATAATCCCGATCGCCGCTGTGCCGATACCAGCCTTCTGTGCTGCAAGCGGGACAAATGTTTCAAATGTTCCATAAGCAAAGAGGATGGCGGCTTCTACGGTACTCGTGATAATAATGGTGCGGGATGAAAGTACAGACGTGAAAGTCTGCCGGATTCCTCTCCAAGTCCTGCTTTCTGTATGGTGCTCTTCTATGACAGGCATCCTCAGGGTGGTCCAGAGTGTAACCACGCCCATGGCACCACAAAATATATAGACGGCTCCAAAGCGCATATCTCCCAGGAGAGTAACACCACTCAGGATTGCCCCTCCGGCGATAGGCGCGCAGAACCTGCCAAGAAGGGTTGCAGTTGAAAACCATCCCATCTTCTCGCCTCGTTGTTCAAGGAAAATATCCGACACAAATGCCATGCCTACCGGCAGAAATATAGCCGTCCCTAAACCGTGCAGAAAGCGAACCAATGCAAGCTGCCAGATTTGCGACACAAACAGGTACAGAAAAGGCACAACTGAAAATATTAAAGAAGAGAGAATCAGCATCTTCCTGCGACCAATCCGATCGGCCATCAGGCCGGCAGGGATGCTGAACAGCACGCCGGTCAATGCCGATACGGCTGCAACTACACCAACCCCGGATGGGTCAGCTCCCAGATGGACTGCGAAAAGCGGCAGCACCGGGCTCTTCGAGATCGTCGAACTGAAGATCGCAAAGAAACCGGTCATGCAAAGAAATCGAAACGGGCTCGTCGTATCGGACATTATAATCTCCGGAGTGGTTCCGGCATGACATTTTTATGCTGGAGATGTTCAAACTTGGCGGCGACATCGTCATGAATGTGCTGCAGGTATTCGTTCACTCCCTCGTGACCATGCTGGTTTTCAATGCGCTTGCCAAAGACGAAAAGTCGGGTAATGTCGTGGCGTTCTGCCTTAATTTTCGGGTCAGCATCATCTATCCAGGTGTGAAGTTGGCGGTATTCTTTGCCGGTCCGCTGCCGGCTGATTGCAACATGTTTC
>DATJOY010000128.1:0-2883 GCA_035506695.1 Dissulfurispiraceae bacterium | reverse complement strand
AAGGAAATCTGGCTCGCTTAACCGCCCAGCCCAATTGATACGGTTGACTCTCATGTAATCAAAGATGTCCCTTCTCGTTAATTCTGTAATTTGATTTGCCATGTTTTATTGGTTTTCAATTTATTTATTATGTACAACAAGATATTATCTATTTACAGAACTCTATCATATATATCTGCAACTGTCAAAAGACATAGATGGTTTATTGACATATCTATGTTTTGATTTCCGACAGATAGTCTCTTCCGATCATCCCGAGGGCGACAGTGGTTATTCACAACTGATTTCCCATAACAAAGATTTCGTCTTCTTGACGGCTGCTATTATCCACCTATCCGGCCGACGTCATACTTCTTCCTTAACTGCTCCGCAAAGAGATTGAAACAAAAGGCTGTCACTGCTATCATCAGGCCGGGAAAAAATATCGTCCAGGGTGCGGTGAGGATGTAAGCCCGGCTTGCGCTGATCATCGCGCCCCAGGAAGGCGCCGGCGGCTGAACGCCGAGCCCGAGGAAGCCGAGCGTTGCCTCCGCTATCACGAACCCGCCGAGTTTCATTCCCATCATGACAAGCCCTACTGTCAGGCACTGCGGTGCTATATGGACAAAAAGGGTCCTCGCACTGCTGCATCCCATTGCCCTCGCAGCATCAACAAAAGGGAGTTCTTTGATGGAAAGCACCTGTCCGCGTATCAGCCTCGCAAACGACGTCCAGCCAGAAGCTGATAGTGCTATCATGGCGGTATGGATGCCGGGGGGCATCACTACCGATACAGCTATAGCGAGCAGCAGGGAAGGAAATGAAAGTATAAAATCGACAAGCGCCATGAGCAACGTATCAGTCCTTCCTCCGAAATATCCGGCGGCAAGTCCCACGACAGACCCGACACAGGCGGAGACGAGGGCGGCTACGAGGGCAACGCTTATTGTTATCCTTGCTCCATGAATCACGCGCGAAAGAATGTCCCTCCCCTTGTGGTCGGTGCCGAAGGGATGCTGCGCATCCGGCGACAGCTGCAGAGAGTCGAGGTCTATCCTGTTCGGGTCGGGCAACGGGAGCAGGGGCGCCGCAATCGAAATGGCAAAAAGGAAAAGCACGACCAATAAATAAATCTTACCTGCTTTCGTCATGAATGCGCATCCTCGGGTCGAGATAATGATAAAGCACGTCGGTAAGGGTGTTGACGATGACAAATGCCGCGGTGGATGCGATTATGCATCCCATGATCACCGGATAGTCACGCGTGATAATGCCCTGCATGGTGAAGCGCCCTATGCCGTCCCATCCGAATATGGTTTCGGTGACTACGGCCCCGCTCAGATAGCTGCCGAAGTCGAGTCCGATTACAGTTACCATGGGAACGAGCGCATTCCTGAGCACATGGATTGTTGCGACTTTCAGTGGTGCCAAACCCTTTGCCGCTGCCGTCCTTACATAAGCCATACGCATAGCTTCTTCGACGGAGGCTGCCGCAACCCTGCATAGCGAGGACATGGCGGGAAGAGCAAGAACAAGGGCAGGCAGGATGAGGAACCTCAGTTCCCCGCTGCCTGAAGGCGGCAGGATTTTGAGTTCAAGGCTGAATACAAGCATGGCCATTAGGCCGACCCAGAAGACAGGGATACTCAGGCCGCCGACAGAAAATACTCCGACGAGCTTTTCCGCAATGCTGCCTCTCCGGTAAGCCATGATCATCCCGGCTGCTATTCCGCACGGGATAGCGACAGCCATGGCCGCTAAAGCAAGACAGACGGTGTTCGGCAATTTTGAGGCTATGTCCGTAAGAACATCCCTGTTGGTGTAATATGACTTTCCAAAATTACCGCGCGCGATCAGTTTCAGGTAGCCGATATATTGTGCAGCAAATCCTTTGTCGGCGCCGATCTCTTTTCTGATACTCTCGATAGTTTCAGGGTCTGCCCGCTGTCCAACCATTGAATACACAGGGTCTCCCGGCAGTACTCTGAGCAGGCAGAACGCGGTAAAGGTGATACCCAGCAGCAGCGGCAGCAGGACTGCAGCCTTTTTCAGTATATATATCTTAATGGTTGTGACTCCCCAATTGCACTTCAAGCCCTTTGTCCATATTATAAATCGGATATGTCTTAAAGCCGGTCACCCACGGCTGACGGATTACGCAGTCTGTTTTGTGCCAGAAGAAAACCCATGGCGCATCGCTTATGATGACTTCCTCGGCCTTTTGATAATACAGGTCTCGCCTGCTCCGGTCGGTCGAACGCTGTCCTTCTTCTATAAGCCGGTCAACTTCCTTATTTATATACATCGTGCGGTTGCCCGCAGGTCCGATGTTCCCTGAATGAAAGAGCGGAAACAGAAAATTCTCGGGGTCGGGATAATCGGCCCACCAGCTGAGCCAGAACATGTCCGGCTCGCCCTTGTTGATCGCCTCTTTGTAAGCGCTCCATTCAAGCTGCCGCACAACCACTGCGAGTCCGGCTGCGGAAAGATATCCCTGTATTATCTCGGCGAGATCCACGGCCTCCTGGTCGGCGGGGACATAGAGTGAAAGTCGCGTTCCGCGCAGGCCATTTTCATTTATGATTCGTTTTGCCGAAGATGGATTGTAATTAATTGCGCATGACTTTTCGTTCAGTTTCCAGGTCCTGAGCAGGTCCGGGACCGGTCCCTGCGCGAGCCTGCCCCTCCCCTCATAGAATGTCTCAAATATCTTTTTGCGATCGATGGCAAGGGTGATCGCTTTTCTCAGGACCGGATTGTCGAGAGGGGGTCTTGAGGTATTCAGGCCGAGATAGTAGGTATTGATTCCCATTGAGAATCCGATGTATGGTTTCCATTTGGCTTCTCTCGTCAGCTTTTTATAAGCAGAAACCGGCACTTGCAGGACATCGAGATTGCCGAGTT
>DATJOY010000127.1:0-5063 GCA_035506695.1 Dissulfurispiraceae bacterium | reverse complement strand
GTTTGTTAATTAAAATTTGCTGATAAAAGGATTTGCATAGAAGGTGATAAGAACGACAACGAGAGCATAGATAGCAAGAGACTCGATCATGGCCAGACCGATAATAAGGGTGGTCATGATTTTGCCGGATACTCCGGGGTTCCTTGCTGTACCCTCTGTTGCACCTCTTAAACCGTGGCCCATGCCGATACCGCAACCAAGAGCTGCAAGTCCGATACCGACGGCGCAACCGACTGTGGCCATGCCGAAATAAGAAGCCTTGGCCGGATCAGTGGCAGCACCTTCTGCACCAAATGCGATAGGAGCAAACATAGCCACTACGAAGAGGGTGAGCATAGAGATTACAAACAGTTTCTTCATCATTATCCTCCTTTCTGGATTATTTTAATGCGCTTCCTCTACCGCACCGGCGAGGTAAAGCGTCGTCAAAAGCATAAAGACGTAAGCCTGAATAAAGCTGATCAGTGTACCGAGCATGAGAATCGCCGACGGAATGATGGCCGGGGCCAGGATCGCCAGGACGATGAGTAGGATATGTTTTGCGAACATGTTGCCGAAAAGTCGAACTGAGAGAGTGATCGGCCTTACGAAATGTCCGATGAGCTCAAGGAAGAACATGAAGATCATAAACGGGATAGCCGCAACTGAGCGGATAGGGCCGAGGAAATGCTTGAGATAAGCAACGCCATGGACCTTGAAGCCGTAGAACTGATAGATGAGAAATACGGGAATTGCCATTGAAGCAGTCATGTTGATGTTGCTCGTCGGCGACTCGAATCCCGGTATGAGGCCGAAGAGGTTACAGGTCAGGATGTAAAGAAAGATGGTACCGAGGAGAGGATAGAACTTCTCGCCATAGTGGTGACCGATGTTGTTCTCGGAAGTAGTCATGAAAAAATCGGCAAAGATTTCCATGAGGTTCTGGATCCCTGAGGGCACCAGACTGAGCTGGCTCTTGACCACAAGGGCGGTCCCGATGAGGAGTACCATCGCAAGCCATGAATACGTTACGTAGGGCGGGAAATGATTGAGTCCGGGTATTGCGCCTAAGATTGTTGGTACTTCCACTTTAAAGTCCTCCTTATGTATCTATTAACTATATTAATTAATGAGTTAGCAGCTTCAAATACGCAGATATATTAAAGAAACCGCAAATAAATGTCAAGCGTATTACTGGGGCCTGGCCTTGAGCGCCCTGTATGCAATGTCCCGCCTGTAATGCATCCCCTTGAAATGCAGGAGATTTATCGCCTCGTATGCCTTGTCTTTTGCCGCTCCGATATCTTCGCCAATGGCGGTCACTCCGAGGACTCTTCCGCCATTTGTAACAACGCGATCATCCTTAAAAGCGGTCCCTGCATGAAAGACTGTGACTCCGTCCAAATTTTTTGCCTTGTCGAGCCCCTCGATAACATCGCCTTTTTGATACTTGCCGGGATATCCGTTGGCCGCTACCACCACGCATACTGCCGACTCCGGTTTCCACTGGACATCAAGCTCCGAAAGTTTGCCGTCTGTAAGAGCAAGACAGATATCGAGAAAATCCGTAGAGAGCCTGGAAAGCACCGGCTGCGTCTCCGGATCACCCAACCTGCAGTTGAACTCCAGCACGGATGGTTTATTGTTTAACATCATGAGGCCGGCGTAAAGTATGCCTTTGTATTTGATACCTTCCGACTTCATCCCTTCAATGGTTGGTCTCATGACGATGTCGATAATTTCTTTTTCGAGTTCGGGCGTTATTACGGGGGCAGGGCTGTAGGCGCCCATTCCGCCGGTGTTTGGGCCTGTGTCACCGTCAAAGACCCTCTTGTGGTCCTGGGAGCTGACCATCGGTATGATAGTCTCTCCGTCCGTGAAGACCATGAACGAAGCCTCTTCACCTTCGAGACACTTTTCGACGACTACCCTATTTCCTGCGTCGCCGAACGCCCGGTTCTTCATGATAAGTCTTAATGCATCTATGGCTTCATCCACTGTGGAAGCAACTATCACGCCTTTGCCGGCAGCGAGCCCATCTGCCTTTACAACTATCGGTGCGCCTACCATCCTTACATAATCTTCCGCATGAATGTATGATGAGAATACCTTATATTCTGCGGTCGGTATTCGATGGCGCTTCATGAAGTCCTTTGAAAATACCTTGCTCGATTCGAGCATGGCAGCGGCTTTTGAGGGACCCAATATTCTCCTGCCTTCCTTTTCGAAGACATCCACTATCCCTTTGGACAGGGGGTCCTCCGGCCCGACTATGGTCAGGTCGATCCATTCGTATCTTACGAAATCGAGCAGGGCGTCGAAGTCATCGGGCGCGACCTGGATGCATTCTGCAAGTTCGGCGATTCCGGCATTGCCGGGCGTGCAATAAATCTTGTCCACCTTCTGCGACTGCGAGAGCTTCCAGGCAATGGCGTGTTCCCTTCCACCGCCTCCGACAATCAGGACTTTCATGAGCTATTCCTCTCTTCGGCTCTTGTAACAAGCCAGAAAACTATGCCCAGGGTCAGTATGAGGGCGATCAGATAATAAAGTTTTTCTATCGATTCGTGTTTCAGTGCCATGATCAGAGTGTCCCTGATGAAGGCGACGAGGGCGACGCCGACAAAGACGCTGATCCTGAATTTTCCGCCCTTCAGGTGTTTGATTTCGGTATTCATGAGTTCTATCATGATCCAGAACACGAGAAGCGATCCGAGTGCAGTAATGATACCATGTTCGATGCCCACCGTTACAAGGTTCTTGAGGTCCATGACGAAAAGCGCAACCACTCCGAGTGTCAGACCGATAAGCGCCAGTACCAGCACGAGGTTCATGGTCTGGGCAAACCTTTCGGAAAAAGATATCAGGGCATTCCTGACGCGGTATGCGGGCGAAAAAGTTTTCAGTTCTTCTTCGATGTACGATGCCGTGATTATATCAAGGTTGATGTCAAGAATTTTTTCGACCGATACCAGTAGCCGCGTTCTTTCTTCGGTGTTTTCGAAATTCTGGTTCAGGATGTCGATGCAGCAATTGCGGACGACGTTGACCGCCCTGTTCATGTAATGGGCATCAACGGAAACTTTCACATGAGTCTGGCCGATCCGCAGCAGCTTTTCATAATATTTCGTGTCGTATACACCTGCAAAGAGCAAGTGAAACCACTTCCTGTGGGCCTCAAATACATACTGCTTCCTGGTCTCATCCCTGAAAAAGCGGGAAGTTTCGTCTATCCTGAGCACCCAGGAATGGAGAGCGCCCATAACGGTTTCGGCATGCTCGTCCATTAGTTGCCCGAGCGAGCCGAGCAGACGCTCATCTTCGACGCTGAAATCGTAATCAGATTTGATTTCCCTGAAGGATTTCATAAGTGTCTGAAGTCCATGATACTGGTCACGATTTTTTGCTCTTTATTACCGATGTCAGATAATCGGCAATCAGGGTATCGTACCTGGCCGTATGAGCGAAGACCTTTCTGGCAAGGTCAAGCTTTATTTCCCTGCTGATCTCGCCTCCCGATTTCTTTATCTCTTTTAGTATCTCTGCATAGTCTGAGGGATCGACCACGACCGTTACATCGGCGAAATTCTTGGACGAAGCCCTGAGCATGGCAGGGCCGCCGATGTCAATATTTTCGATGGCCTCATCGAATGTTACATCCGGTTTCGATATGGTCTTCTCAAACGGATACAGGTTGACCACGACGAGATCGATTGTTCCGATGCCGTGCTTCTTTATGTCTTCCATGTCTTTGGGGTTGCTGCGGCGTGAAAGCAGGCCGCCATGGATCTTCGGGTGAAGGGTCTTTAACCTGCCGTCGAGCATTTCAGGAAAGCCTGTGTAGTCCGAAACTTCGATGACTTTAACGCCGCCGTCGCGAAGGGCTTTTGCAGTGCCACCGGTCGAAAGTATCTCTATTCCCATGGATGACAGCTCCCTTGCAAAATCAACAACGCCTGCCTTGTCGGATACGCTGATAAGTGCCCGCTTAATCATGATACCTCCTGAAATCATTAATATAACAATCAGAGCGTAAAGCGCGTAAAGCAGCGTCCGGGTTAAAGCGGGATGTCTGAGTCATCAGGGGCTGCGCAAGCAGCAGGGCAAGCGCACCACTGAAAATAACATTTCCATTCGGTTAAAGCATGCAGTTTGTGCCTAAGCGCTAATTCATCACGCTTTAACCCGGACACTGCTTTCAACGCCGTCTTAAATACGTAATGCTTGGCTAAATTTTCGACGGCAGTTTTATTTTATCACAATATGCCTTTTTCTTTAAGGCTCACAAATGAGCCGTCACCGACGATGATGTGGTCGAGTACGGATATGCCTACGAGTTCGCCCGCCTGCTTCAGCCTTTCGGTTACCGATATGTCATCGCGGCTCGGGGCAGGGTCCCCGCTTGGATGGTTATGCACGAATATCACCGAGGCCGCAGACTCTTTAACCGCCTCCCTGAAGGCTTCGCGGGGATGGATGAGCGAATTGGTGAGCGTGCCTTCGGATATCCGGACTTCTTTTATGAGTCGGTTTTTTGTGTCCAGCAGAAGGCAAAGAAAAAGCTCTTTCTTCAGGTTTTTGAACCTGGGAGCAAAAAAGCTATGGACGGCGGAGCTTGAGGAAAACAGCGGGCTGCCGTCGTGCGATTCAGCCATCAATCTCTTGCCGAGTTCAAAAGCAGCTTTTATCTGTGCTATCTTTGCGGTCCCGACTCCCTTGATTGAGGCGAGGTCGGCTACCGATGCGCAGTCGATGCTGCGAAGGTCTTTGAAGTGATCAATGAATTCGATGGCAAGGTCCATGACGCCCTTATCGCCATTTCCGGTCCTGAGGATTATCGCCAGGAGCTGGGCATTTGACAAGGCTTCCGGCCCACGCTTGAGGAGCCGCTCGCGAGGCCGCTCGTCTTCCGGCCATTCATTTACCTTGGGGCATGAGCCTTTCTCTCGATTGACGGTCATCGGATTAACCTTTTAACGGTACAGAACTCCAAGAGACTCAACTGCGCGATTTTACTATATGAGCGTACCCCTGTCTCAGGAGGGGGAATCGGTTTATTAGCGCGATGTCTGGGTCATCAGGGG
>DATJOY010000126.1:0-10522 GCA_035506695.1 Dissulfurispiraceae bacterium | reverse complement strand
AGAGTCGATGGTTTCCCCGATCGCAACATCGAGCGTGGGCTGCTGGGAATCTTTCGGCAGCTGATTCAGCACTGCATTGACCTTGGTATTGATCTCGGTCAGCGCCCTGTTCGGATCGTAGTTCAGGCGCAGGTTCGCCTGTATCGTGCTCACACTCTGGGTGCTCGAAGACGTGAGGTAATCGATCCCGTTGGCTTGCGCAATCGAATTTTCGAGCGGGGTGGTTATGAATCCCGAGACCAGGGACGGATCGGCACCTGTGTATACGGTCGTCACAGTCACAACGGCATTCTGGGTAAAGGGATATTCCCTTACCTGCAGCAAACCTATCGAGCGCAGACCCAGCACCAGAATCATCAGACTGACCACGGTGGCAAGAACCGGACGCCGGATAAATATATCGGTAAAATTCATGTATATTCTACTCGTCCACCGGCTTCGGAGCGGCTTCGTTGCCGGGCTGGACCCTGTTGTCTATGATCACTACGCTGCCGTTTTTGAGTTTCAGTTGCCCGCCGGTGACTACAATGTCGCCCTCTTTGATTCCCTTGAGTATCGCCACCTGGTCGCCGCGCGTCTCGCCGGTCGTTACAAAAGATTGCCTGGCGATCAGGACCGGCTTGCCGTCGGCTCCTTTTCCCTTTTCCTCAACGATGAAGATGGTCTCACCGTAAGGATTGAAGGCTACCGCGGTCAGCGGCAGCGTCAGATAGCGGGCGGGCGCGCCCGCCTGCACCTCAACGGATGCATACATACCCGGCAGCAATTCATGCCTAGGGTTGATGATAGTGGCTTCGACCTGCACGTTGCGCGTGTCCGGGTCGACCTTTGGATTTATGGATGTAATCTTGCCGATAAATGTGCGGCCGGGATAAGTATCCGCGACCGCGACGACCTTCTGGCCGAGGGAAATGCGCGAGAGTTCCTGCTGCGGCAGATAAAAATCTATGTATATCGAATCGAGCGATTGAAGCGTGACGATCTTGTCTCCGGGATTAAGATACTGCCCGGGGTTGACGATGCTTATGCCGAGCTGCCCGCCGAAAGGCGCGCGAATTGTCTTTTTATCGACCAGTGCGGACTGCTGTGCAACCTGAGCCCTCTTGACCTTGAGGTCCGCAGCATCTGCGTCAAGGGCCGCCTTGCTGATCGCCTTTGCGTCGTACTGCTTCTTGTCCCGCTCATACACTGTGTTTGCCAGCTCGGCAGCAGCTTCGAGAGAACGCAGCTGCGCCATGTCGGAGTCGGCATTGAGCTGCACCAATAACTGCCCCTCTTTGACACGGTCTCCGGATTTGAAATGAAGAGTGCGAACGAGCCCTGATATTTCGCTCGTCACATCGACGCCCCGCACCGCGCGCAGACTGCCTACCGCCTTCAGCTGAGGCTGCCATTGCTGCAATTCGGCTTTGATCGCCGAAACGGCCACAGGCGGCGCCTGCATCCCTGCCATCGCCTTATTCGCCATATGAGACTTGAAGGCCTTATAGCCGAAGATACCGCCGAACAGGAGTCCGACTGCGACAAGCATGATCAACATGCGCCTGGTCATTTATCCTTACCTCCGTTAGTTGCATCAGACTCCTCAGCCCTGTTCCACCAGCCTCCTCCGAGCGCCTGAAAAAGCGCCGCAGTATCGGCAAAACGGGCTGCCCGTGCTTGCACGAGGCTGATCTTCGTCTGCTGGTAGCGACGTTCTGCATTCAGCAGCGAAAGATAACTCACCGCACCAAGCCTGAATTGGGTCCGGGCGAGGTCGAGCGAATCCCGCGCGGCCGCCTCTGCGTCCGCATGCGCCTTGAGCGTGTTCGCATCCGCGTCCAGCGCACGCAGCACATCGGCCACATCCTGAAAGGCAAGCAGGACGGTCTGGCGATACTGTGCAGAAGCCTGGTCATAGGCAGCCACAGCCGCGCGACGCTTTGCGTTCAGCTGCCCCCCATGAAAGACAGGCTGGAGCAAGTCGGCGCTAAGGCCCCATATGGAAGTGCCGCTGCCGAACAGGTGCCTCAGCTTGTTCGTTTCCGAGCCGAAACTGCCGGTCAGGGTAATTTTAGGATACATATCAGCAGTTGCAACGCCGACCTGAGCGCTTGCAGCATGCAGCAGTTCTTCCGAAGCCATGATGTCGGGACGCTGTCTCACAAGCGACGACGGCAGGCTGACAGGCAGCTCCCGGGGCAGCTGTAGCGCGTCGAGATTGAACACAGGAAGCTCTCCGGCATCAGCAGGCATCCTTCCGGCAAGCACCGCCATCCGGTGGCGCGTTTGATCGAGCTGCTTTTGAAGCGGCGGAATTGTCGTTCTGGTTTGCGCAACTTGTGTCCGTTGGGCAAGCACATCGGGCAGTGCTATACCGCCCAAATTATATTGGAGTTCCATTATTTCGAGCTGCTTCTCCTCTGCAGCCAGGATATCCCGGGCCGCCCCGAGCTGCGCCCTGAGCGAGGCCTCCTGAACCGCGTTCGTGGCGATATTGGCAGTAAGTGCCAGGTATGCACCTTCGAGCTGGAAGCGCTGATAATCGACCATCGACTGGAGAGCCTCCAGCTCGCGTCTCGTTCCGCCGAAGATATCGAGTGCATACGAAACATTCACAGATGCATTGTAAAGTGTCAGGTTGAAATTATTGCCTGGATTGCCGAAGGCAGCGCCTGAAAGCTTTTCACGGCCTGCGGACATGTTCGCATCAACGCTCGGGAAAAGCGCGCCGGTCCCGGCGCGCAGGTTTTCATGCGCCTCGCGTAGCCTGGCCTGGGCAGCCGAAAGTGTAGGACTGTCAGCCAGCGCCCGGCGGACGAGCTTATCCAGTTCCTCTGAATGAAAGAGCGTCCACCATTGAGCCGGGATATCACGTCCGTTGACGAGCTGCTGTGCCTCGCCCCCTACGACAGGCGAAGCGGCAGTCTTCTCAGGCATCGGCGCTGCCGTGTACGCGGTTGCTTTAGGCGCGTCAGGCCTCAGGAAATCAGGCCCGACAGTGCAGCCGGCAAACGTTCCACAGACCAATACCGCTATAGACACGACATTAAAATTAACCAAGGATCGAAGATAATTTTGAATTTTCACAGTCACTATGAATCATTATATCAAAGCTTGCATATACGCGCTATTGACTTTAGTATTGACAACTTCCAAAAAGATGATAATTTATAGATATAGGCTATCGCTATTTGTAGTTTGATAGCATTGTCCTATACATATTAAGCACATGAAAAGGAGGTGAAGACAGGTGAAGAAGGAATTGAGCACAAAGATACTCGCAAAAGAAGCGGCGCTATGGGAGAGGCTCAAGAAGACTGCTCCTGGCAAGATATGCCGCAAGTGAAGCAGTTGAAAGAGTTAGACGCTGCCAGGCTGGCAGCCACATTGTGAAAGCAGATACGGGCGAGGTTGCCGTATCTGCTTTCATTTTTCAAAGAACTTCTTATCATAACTTCTATGTCAACGAGAAAGTGTTTGTATGAAGGCATTATGATATTTCTTGGTCCATGGTTAAGAATAACAGACCAGGGACTATTCTCTTTTAGCGAAAAATGTCATGACGCCTTCAGTAAAATGGGATAGGTTCTAAAAATATGTCGATCAACGATACTCACGATTTTTTCATTCAGTGGCACATCACCGAGCGCTGCAACTTGCGCTGCCTTCACTGCTACCAGCAAGAACGCAGGCCCGGCGAACTGTCATTCGCGACCATAAAAGAGACGATCTCTGAGGCCGCCGACATGGTGGGCAACTGGGAAGATGCTTACGGTATCAGACTCTCAATGAGTTACAACATCTCCGGAGGCGAGCCCTTTCTCCGTGCCGACCTGTTCGATATACTCGAAGAAATCACACATACCGGTGCTGACATCTATATACTGTCCAACGGGACCATGATAAATAAAAAGATCGCAGCAAAGCTCGCGCGGCTCGGCATAAAGGGCGTGCAGGTGAGCATCGAAGGACCTGAAAAGGTCCACGATCAGATCAGGGGAGAAGGCAGTTTCAAGGCTTCGGTCGCCGGGGTCAGGGCACTACTGGACGCCAGTGTAAATGTAACACTAAATGCTACATTGTCAACTGTCAATGCAGGCTATTTCAAGGAAATGCTTGACCTCGCCAAATTTCTCGGTGTCCAGAGGCTCGGCTTTTCGAGGCTCGTCCCTTACGGCAGGGGCGCCGCAATGCTTGACAAGATGATGGAAACTTCCGAAGTTAAGAAATTGTATGAGTATATCTATTCTCTCGATACCGGCCCGGTCAAAATAGTCACCGGCGACCCGGTGGCTTTACAACTGTCGCTGCCGGAGGATGAAGAGATGGGAGATACTGCTATCGGAGGTTGTGCAGCCGGGGTCTCGGGACTTACCATTCTGGCAGACGGGACCATCACGCCGTGCCGCAGGCTCAACATCCCAATAGGCAATGTTGCCGCGGACTCATTGCGGGAAATATGGGCAACCTCTCCGGTGCTCGAAGAACTGAGGGACAGGACGAGCTACAAAGGTAAATGCGGCGCATGTAAAAGATGGGCGAATTGCCGGGGCTGTCGCGCAATAGCTTATGCGTATTCAGGCGCGCGCGGTGCCGCAAACTGCCTTGCAGACGATCCGCAGTGCTTTATCTGGACCTAATTTTACGGTGCCTGCCATATTTAAGAGCGGACGCGGATGAAAAGTTGCATCTCACGGAGCTTCCCGCTAAAATGCAAGGTAGTAACGCTCTCGGGGAGGATGGACGGTGATTTCAAGAAACACAGTTATTATTCTACTCATGTTTTCGGCGGCCATCGTGTCGGCAGCTTCAGGGGCGACCGAGTCGCCAAATATATTGGGAGATGGAATTTCCTATTGGTCCCCCCGTGATGCCGTCAGGGGTTGGAATTCGGTTGCGTCATCCGCCGACGGCAGCAGCCTCATCGCATCGACAAATGGCGGGCAGATATATACGTCGACGGATACAGGCATTACCTGGACCCCTCGTGATGCCATGAGGGGTTGGAATTCAGTAGCATCATCCGCCGATGGCAGCAGGCTGGTAGCAGTGGTTTATGGCGGCCAGATATATGCATCGGCAGACTCAGGCGCCACCTGGACCCCTCGTGAATACCGGAGAAATTGGTATGCCGTCGCGTGCTCTTCCGATTGCACCAAACTGGTGGCGGTCGAAAAAGGCGGTAAAATCCCGGGCAGAATATTTACATCGAAAGATGCCGGCATAACATGGGCCGCCGGCGAAAGCAGCAGGGGCTGGTATTCTGTGGCCTCCTCTGCAGACGGCGCCAAGCTAATCAGTGCCGCAAGAGGCGGACAGATATTTACGTCGGCCGACTCAGGTGCTACCTGGACCCCGCATGAAATGAACAGGAACTGGTATTCTGTGGCCTCTTCTGCCGACGGCACCAAACTCGCTGCGGTTGTATATGGCGGCCAGATATATACATCCTCCGACTCGGGTGCTACCTGGACCCCGCATGAAATGAACAGGAACTGGCATTCGATAGCCTCTTCTGCCGACGGCACCAAACTCGCTGCGGTTGTATATGGCGGCCAGATATATACTTTTACGCATCCGAAGAAGTAACCTGGGCATAGACTCTTTTATCGTTGCACTGAATGCCATCACCTGCTTTGTTGCGTTATACTTATTTCTATGAAAACTGCGGCTGCACTCGTGACAATAATGTTGTGGCCTGTTATTCCACTCATGTGGATTCCTGTCCATTTGGCTACAGGATTCTTTCGGGGACTCGGAAGGGCGACCTATCTCTTTGTAGCTGCAGCCTGGATGGCGGCTGCGTATCTGATATTCCTGAATCAGGACATCATTCTGGCATATGGCTTTCAATTTCACCCGATAGTATCAATAGTGGGCGTATTTTTTGTAGCTGCAGGAACGCTCCTTCATATATGGACGGCCGTGCTTCTTACCTTTCCCGGCATCATCGGCATTAATGAAATAACAAAACCGCAGCAATCAAGGCTGGTCGACAGCGGTCCTTTTTCCGTTGTGCGCCATCCGACCTATCTGGCTCATACGATGATTTTTTTCGGCGTTTTTCTTTTTACCGGGATCACCTCTGTCCTGATACTGACACTCGTCGATTTTGCCGTCGTAAGCACGATCATCATACCGTTTGAGGAAAAAGAACTGCAGGAACGTCTGGGTCAGTCGTACACGGAATATATGAAAAGAGTACCACGCCTTATGCCGCGCGGACATCGCCGGGGGGTGCTATCATGAAGCCTGGGACATGCACTTGGCGCATAATGATTTTTTTAGTATCCTTTTATAAACTTCATCGAGGCAATGATGCCAAATATATGCCGGACCTTTTGCACAGGCATTATTAATTTCTGATGGAAGGATTTTACGAAAGGCTTATTGGAGACACAGCATTTGATTTTGATATTCGTCAGATCAAGCAGCAAAAGGACTGCGACCGAGGAGGAATAATGTCGCAATGCATTTCAGCTAAATTAATCGGCCTTGTGATCACGTTCATGCTGTTTACGCTTGCGGTCCCGGCACGCGGGGCCGACAGACCGGAATACAAGAAGACAGTCCACGATTATGATGCTCCGGACGTGACATTGTTCAACCAGGACGGAAAGCGTGTCAATTTCAGATCACTGATCGGGCAGGGCAAAGTGGTAATTATGGATTTTATTTTCGGGACATGTACTACGATATGCCCGGTCCTGTCTGCCAGCTTTGTCAATTTCCAGAACAGACTTGGACCCGAATCGGCCAAGATCCAGCTGCTGTCCATATCGATAGACCCCGAGCATGACACACCAAGGGTTTTAAAGGACTACCTGAAAAAATTCCGGGCCAGGCCCGGATGGGATTTCCTGACCGGCAACCGTGAAAATATTGAGCGCGTCACTCATGCATTTGATGCATACACTGCCGACAAAATGGCGCACTTCCCTCTCACCTTTGTCTATTCGCCGGTCCAGAAGAGATGGTTCAGGATCGATGGACTTGTGGCAACCTCCGAACTGATGTCGGAATATCAAAAAGCCTTGTCGAGGTAACGTTGTGGCACTGACCGATTGGATCATCCCGTGAGACCGCAATCCGGAGCTGTTTCCGATCAATGCAACCAGAGGAGGTTTTAATGAAAAATATAGCGTTAAGTTTTATAATCATTGCAGCGATTTTTTCATGCGTTTGGGCTGGAGATAAGAAGCCTCTCAAGGCTGCGCCTGCGGACAAATGCGCAGTCTGTGGTATGTTCGTGGCAAAATATCCGGACTTTCTCGCCCAGATCGTATTCAAAGACGGCAGCTATGCAATGTTCGACGGACCCAAGGACATGTTTAAGTATTACCTCAACATGAAGACTTACAACCCTTCAAAGAAGGTATCCGACATTGATTCCGTATACGTAACCGATTATTATACATTGACTGCGGTTGACGGGCTTAAGGCATATTTCGTTATCGGCAGTAATATAAACGGCCCGATGGGCCGTGAACTTATCCCCTTTATAAAGGAAGCCGATGCACGGGAATTCATGAAAGACCATAATGGGCGGGCCATAGTCAGGTTTTCGGAAGTGACATCTACCACTCTCAGGGACATCGACAGCCGATGAGGAAATCCACGGCCTATCTCTCTTTCATCGGCGCTAACCTCTTACTGGCCGGCCTCATGTTTGTTCATGCCTCATATACGCAGGAAGAATCGAGGCGGCAGATTACCGACGAAAGAGAGCTGGTGAGAAGACTCGAACTGACGGACCTCTGTCTGTTCACTGATGCGAGATACACCAGGCATCCTTCGATGGCCGATATACACACCGCCTTTCAGGATGCACCCATGTCTTTCGACCACTTTCCCTCCGGCTCGATTATGCCGCCTCCGCCCCACTTGAAAAGACATGAAACAGATTGAGGCACAGAGAAATATACTCGACTTTACCCTTTCTTCATTGCTGCGGAGAAAACGGAAGAACGCCGTGCTACTGCTGGTTTATACGCTTGTAGTCTTTCTGATAGCTTCTGTAATGTTCTTCACACATTCTATACGCAGGGAAGCGGCGCTGGTCCTCAAGGACGCACCGGAGATGGTAGTACAGAAGGTTGTGGCAGGCAGGCAGGACCTGATATCGGGCAATTACATTGACAGGATTTCCGGCATCAGGGGAGTCGCTTCGGCAAGGGGCCGGCTATGGGGTTACTATTACGATCCGATAGTCGGGGCCAATTATACAGTGGTGGTGCCTGAGACCGGACAGCCGCAGCCAGGATCGGTCATTATCGGGGACGCCATATCCAGCAGCCGTAAGTTGTACAAGGGCGACCTGCTCGCTTTCAGGTCGCATACCGGCGAAGCGGTGCTCCTTCAGGTTGAAGGGACCCTGTCGTCCGAATCGGCCCTGGTCTCCGCCGATCTCATACTGATGTCGGAAGATGACTTTCGCGAACTCTTCGGGATATCGAAGCCCTTTGTGACGGACATTACACTCAAGGTCGGAAACCAGCGCGAGCTTGGCACCATTGCGCAAAAAATAACCCGCCTTCTGCCCGACACCAGGCCGATCATGCGAGACGAGATATTGAGGACATACGACTCGGTTTTCAACTGGCGGGGAGGCGCGATGGTCATAATTCTCTTTGTAGTTGTTATTTCCTTTATCAACTTCGCATGGGACAGGGCATCAGGGCTCAGCGCAGAGGAAAAGAAGGAAATCGGGATCCTCAAAGCCATAGGATGGGAGACATCAGATGTCATTATGATGAAGTTCTGGGAAGGTACGGCAATATCTCTTTCATCCTTTTTGCTGGGGGTTTTGCTGGCTTACGCTCACGTCTATATCACCTCCTCACTGCTCTTCGAGCCGTTCCTCAAGGGATGGTCTGTACTGTATCCGGACTTCCGGCTGACCCCGTATATAGACGCGTATCAAATTTCCACACTTTTCTTCCTCACCGTCCTGCCATATACCGTAGCGACGATAGTCCCTTCGTGGAGAGCGGCCACAATAGATCCTGACGTGATAATGAGGACCTGAAGATGATTGAACTCGCAGACGTCAGAAAAGTATTCAACATGAACCGTCCCAATGAATTCACTGCCCTTCACGGGGTAACACTTCATATATCTGCCAACAGGAACACCGTACTTAAAGGACCGAGCGGTTCCGGGAAAACCACTCTGCTGGGAATTCTCGGCTGCATGGCCCGGCCCACGTCGGGTCGGATAATGCTCGGAGAAAGAGAGATAACCAGCCTGCCGGAAAGATTTCTGACCGAAATAAGACGGAGGTCTTTCGGGTTCATATTTCAGCAGCTGAATCTGATCAAGGGCATTACGGCACTCGAAAACATCATGGTGCCCGCTTATCCGGAGGGTGAAAGAAGATCGCAACTGAAGAAAAGGGCAGTGGCCCTTCTGGAAGTTTTCGGTCTGGGGCAAAAGGCGACATCCAGGGTCGAATGGCTTTCCGGCGGCGAAGCGCAGAGAGTCGCCATTGCGCGCGCCCTGATAAACAATCCGTCGGTGATCGTGGCAGACGAACCAACAGCCCATCTCGATTCAAAGCTCTCCGAAGAGTTCATGGAGATTATGCAGAAGCTGAAAGGCGAAGGCAGGACCGTCATCATCGCCAGCCATGATCCGATCGTCTATACATCCGGATTTGTCGATACGGTAGTTGAGATGAGAGACGGTTCCGTAGTAGATGTCAGGGCGACAGGGTGATACTCTACCCACCGATTATAGCCCTCCTGCTCGGCTCTTTTCTCGTAAGCATGATGCTGCTGTATTCTGCCTCTTTCGCCATAAAAATTCTAAGAAGCTGGGACATAAAAAGCGGCAGCGAACTTCAGCTGGGCCTGGAGCGGAAGACATACCTGATATCGACGATCATAGGTTATGCGTTCGGTTTTCAGCTGATTTCCTTCTTCCTCTTCATCTACACAGCCGACGATCTCTGTGTATTTTTTGTGGGCGCCATGTGCGCCGTAGGCACGCTGCATGTAGACCCCTTCGGGTATCCAACTCTGATAATGAAAATCTTAAATTTTCTTCTTGCAGGCACATGGCTCATCGTCAATTATACCGACAACAAGGCTTACGACTATCCGCTGATAAGGAAAAAATATTACCTGCTCCTGCTGATCACTCCATTCGTCCTGGCCGAGACAGTATTGCAATTGCTCTATTTCCTGGGACTCCATCCGAACATAATAACATCATGCTGCGGCAGCCTCTTCAGCGCAGAGGCGCCCGGCGCCGCCGGCGGTTTAATCGCCTTTCCGAGCATCCCGATGAAGATCGTGTTTTATTCAGGCATCGCCGCAACGCTCGTGTCGGGAGCATTTTTTTACAGGACCGCAAGGGGCGGATACTTTTTTTCGCTTCTGAGCGCGCTGACTTTTTTCATATCGATCGCAGCTCTCATTTCATTCATCTCCCTCTATTTTTACGAACTGCCGACACACCACTGTCCGTTCTGCATCCTGCAAAAAGAGTACGGATATATAGGGTATGTGCTCTATGCTCTGCTACTATCAGGAGCATT
>DATJOY010000125.1:0-35311 GCA_035506695.1 Dissulfurispiraceae bacterium | reverse complement strand
TGGAGATAATTTCGAGCAGCCTGTGGGCAATGTCGTCCTGAGCCAGGACCATATCGACTATCAGGCCTATGCCCCGTTTCGCCTCTTTGATGTTCCCGGCAGACGGGCAGCCATGCAGATTTTTCATTAATTTTATACTTGCCTTATAGACGATCCCGGCTTTTTGTCTCGCACTGAGATTGCGATTATTAATTGCATCGATCAGTTCCTCAGGCAGGATCTTTCCAGGGACATCTTTTCGTGTTTCATCAACAACTCCTGGATGATCGAAGCGCATGAGGCAGGTGTTTTCATGTAGATAGTTGAACATGCTCTTGCCGGTATCTATCTTGACCTCATGCAATCCCAACTCAATGATCTTATTTATCTGTTTGCGCGATGTAATTTTGCTCTCATTTTCCGGGAATACCTGGGCGGAAATGGATCCCGGCAAGACAATATGCATGCCGAACTTGAGGTCTTTTGTCCTGATAAGTTTAATCATAGTAGTAAAAAAATATGGCAGTCAAAATCATATGGCGACAACTTTAGCCGGCATGACCCGTACCGCAATTTGCTATCTTACTGTATGTATAGAGTATATCATTTGTATTAATAATATTAAACCACGTTGTCAAGTCCTGATCTTGTATGTCCTTTGACATTAATTCCGACCTCATGGTATATAATTGGCACAACCCCGATAAACAATCGGGGCCGGCAACCCCGGTTTTGGTCAAGGAGGGCATTTCAGTCATGGCATGCGAGGGGACGGTTAAGTGGTTCAACGAATCCAAGGGATACGGTTTTGTCCAGCAGGACAACGGACCGGACGTCTTTGTTCATTATTCCTCGATCGGCGGGGAAGGGTTCAAGACGCTTGCCAATGGACAGAAAGTGCAATTCGAAATCACAAGCGATGACAAGGGACCAAAGGCTGCCAATGTAATAAAAATATAATGCGAGCCTCCCTGCGGAGGTTTTTTGCTTGCCGATTACATCCCTAAGGCGTATATTCCGGCAGTTGAATGCCCGCATCATGTCCCCTTTTTGATTCTTGTGAAACCTTCCGTTTTGAGTTATTGTAATCTTATGCGTTTACCCGACTGGATCAGGAGTGAGACCAAACTGCGTCGCCATCGCAATTTTGAGGGGATCCGCTCGACAAAGAGGATGCTGAGGCAACATCGGCTGTTGTCCGTGTGTGAGGAGGCGAAATGTCCGAATAGGGAGCTCTGCTTCTCCAAACCGACGGCGACTTTCATGATACTCGGCGACATATGTACGAGAAACTGCGCCTTCTGCGCCGTAAAATCAGGTATCCCGTCCGCAGTGAACTCTGCAGAGCCGGATCTGATAGCCGATGCCGCGCAAGAAATGGGGTTGAAGTATGTTGTCATCACGTCGGTTACGCGCGACGACTTGCCGGACGGGGGCGCGGCTCATTTCGCCTGCATGATCCGCACGCTGCGGTTGCGCCTGCCCGAAGCCCGTGTGGAGGTGCTTGTCCCGGATTTCAGAGGCGATGCCGCTGCACTGGAAGCGGTCATCGGGGCCGGGCCGGATGTATTCAATCACAATATGGAGACGGTGAAGCGGTTGTATCCGACGGTCAGGCCCCAGGCTGGTTATGCACGTTCGCTGGACATCCTCCGCAAGGCAAAAGAAATCGAGCCCGGGACCAGGACCAAGTCGGGCTTCATGCTCGGACTGGGCGAGACAGACGATGAAGTCCTCCAGTTGCTCGGCGATCTAAGGGCGGCCGGCTGCGATTCGCTCACGATAGGACAGTATTTGAGGCCTGCAAAAAAGAACCTGCCTGTTGTAGAATACATAACTCCCCGTGCGTTCGAAGACCTTGGAACAAAGGCCCTGGGCATGGGTTTTTCCTTCGTCGCCTCAGGGCCGCTTGTCAGGAGCTCGATGAACGCAGCGGAGATGTATTATAGAGACGGCACAAGCCGGAATTCAGTAGTCAGGAGACAGAATTATGTATGAGTTTAACAGGATCAAGAGGCTGCCCCCGTATGTATTTGCCATCGTCAACCATCTGAAGATGGAATCCAGGCATCAGGGAGAGGACATCATAGATCTCGGCATGGGTAACCCGGACCTGCCGGCCCCCAAACATATAGTCGACAAACTTTGCGAGGCCGCAAAAAACCCCAAGAATCACCGCTATTCGGCATCAAGGGGCATAACACAACTAAGAGTGGCCATTACAGAATGGTATAAGCGCCGGTTCGATGTGGATGTGGACCCCGAGACCGAGGCGGTCGTTACCATAGGCTCCAAGGAAGGGCTATCGCATTTGACCTTGGCTATGGTCCAGCCGGGAGACGTCGTCATGTCCCCTGCGCCGGCATATCCGATTCACCCGTATGCGGTGATTATAGCGGGCGGCGAGGTGTCGAGCATCCCGACCGGTCCGGGCAGGGACTTTTTTGCTGAAATGGAGAAGACCTTCAAGAAAACATGGCCGCACCCGAAGATCCTTATCCTTAATTTCCCGCATAACCCGACCACTGTGGTCCTCGACGGGCTTGATTTCTTTGCGAAGGTCGTCGACTTTGCAAAGGAGAATAACATCATAGTAATTCATGACTTCGCATATGCCGACCTGCTCTTCGACGGTTACAAGGCGCCCAGTTTTCTTGAAGTCCCCGGTGCAAAGGATGTCGGAGTCGAATTTTTCTCGCTCACAAAAAGCTATTCCATGGCGGGATGGAGAGTGGGCTTCTGCTGCGGCAACAGGGAGATAGTCGGCGCCCTGACAAAGATCAAGAGCTATCTGGATTACGGCATGTTCCAGCCGATCCAGATCGCAAGCATAGTCGCCCTGCGCGGCCCTCAGGATTGTGTCGAGGAGATGCGCAATATTTATCAATCCAGAAGGAATGCGCTTATAAAGGGCCTGAACCAAGCCGGCTGGAAGATAGAGCCTCCGAGGGCTACCATGTTCGTTTGGGCCGAAATCCCCGATGAATTCAAAAAAATGGGGTCGCTCGAGTTCGCGAAATTCCTGATCAAGGAGGCCAAGGTTGCGGTCTCTCCGGGGATAGGGTTTGGCGAGGGAGGCGAAAACTATGTGCGTTTCGCGCTCGTCGAAAACGAACACAGGATAAAGCAGGCTGCAAAAGGTATAAAGAAAGCGCTCAGCAAAGGCGCATAAGGAAGCTCGGAAAAAGAAAGCGCTGAAGATGGGAAGTCGGACGCGCAGAAGGAGAAACTGGAGTGGGAAAGAAAGAGATTTCGGTAGGTATTGTTGGGTTCGGGACCGTTGGGACCGGGACAGCAAGAATACTGATTGAAAACAGCCGGATCATAAAAGAGAGGACAGGCATTGAACTCAAACTGAGTAAGATCGCCGATCTTGACATAAAGAGGGACCGCGGCATCAGGTTGCCTGACGGAGTTCTCACAACCAATGCGGGTGATGTTCTCGATAATCCGCAAATAGACGTAGTTGTTGAACTCATGGGGGGCATTCATCCGGCCAAGGAATTCATACTGCGAGCGATAAAAAACGGAAAGCATGTTGTTTCCGCGAACAAGGCGCTGCTTGCAACAGAGGGTAATGATATCTTTGCTTCCGCGCGGGAAAATAAAGTTGAAGTCGGGTTCGAGGCTGCCGTTGCCGGCGGAATCCCCATCATCAAGGTGCTGCGCGAAGGCCTCGTTGCCAACAGCATGCTCGCCATTTATGGCATAATCAACGGCACATCCAACTTTATCCTGAGCAAGATGACGGACGAGAAGGTCGAGTTCGCGGATGCGCTCAGGGAGGCCCAGAGGCTCGGCTATGCGGAGGCAGACCCGACCTTCGACATAGAAGGCATTGACACTGCGCACAAGCTGACTATACTTTCATCCCTCGCATACGGGATACCTCTTTCGTATGGCGATGTTTATAAAGAGGGCATTACAAGGATTACCGCGAGGGACATAGATTTCGCAGCCGAATTCGGCTACAAGATAAAGCTGCTTGCGATCGCCAAGTCGGACAACGGCGAAATAGAAATGCGGGTACATCCCACGATGGTGCCGAACGACTATATGATCTCAAAGATCGACGGAGTCTTCAATGCTGTTTATGTCGAAGGTGATGCGGTCGGCTCGACCCTTTATTATGGTCGCGGCGCCGGAGACATGCCCACCGGGAGCGCGGTGGTCGCCGATCTTGCGGACATCGGCAAGAATATCGCTTACGGCGGCTCTGCGCGCCTGTCGGGAATCTGTTCGGTAGGGTCCGGCACAGGAATGAAAATCCGCAGGATGGAAGAGATCGAGAGCATGTACTATTTCAGATTTGCAGCACTCGACCAGCCGGGCGTGCTCTCGAAGATATCGGGCATACTGGGTAATTACAATATCAGCATCGCATCGGTCATCCAGAAAGGGAGGAGTGAGGTCGGCTCGGTGCCTCTTGTTATCCTTACCCACATGGCACTGGAAAAAGACGTAATCAAGGCAATCGCCGAGATCGACAAAATGCCGTACGTTTCGGATAAGACAATGATCCTCAGGGTCGAAGGAAAAGAATAAATGACATGGCCCTCTCCGGGGAGCAACTGCAGAGATACAGCCGCCATCTGACGATTCCCGGTGTCGGAGAGGCCGGGCAGGAAAAACTGCTCAGGGCCAGGGTTTTTATCGTTGGGGCCGGGGGGTTAGGCTCACCGGTCGCATATTATCTGGCCGCTGCCGGGGTCGGTAATATCGGGATTATCGACAATGACTGCGTTGAATTAAGCAACCTACAGAGGCAAATTGTTCACAGCACAAAGACCGTCGGCAAGCCCAAGGTATATTCCGCCCAGGCTGCCTTAGAGGCGATGAACTCCGACGTTAAAGTCAATCCTATTCAGCAGCGGCTTGCACGGGACAATATAGTTGACTTCATCAGGGATTACGATATCATAACGGACTGCAGCGATAATTTTTCCACCCGGTTTCTTGTCAATGATGCCTGCGTGATTTTGAATAAAAAATTGGTGAGCGGCGCCATCCTCGGGTTCGAAGGACAGCTGACTACGATATTGCCGGGTGAAGGTCATTGCTACCGCTGTCTCTTTGAAGATGCACCCCCAGCAGGAATCAGGGATTCACTCCAGACCGGCGGTCTTATTGGAGCGGTCCCGGGAGTAATAGGCTCCCTTCAGGCGCTCGAAGTTATCAAGCTTATTCTCGGCAAGGGCCGGGTCCTCAGGGAACGCCTTCTCATCTTCGACGGTCTTTCGACCAAATTCAGACGCATCAAGGTCCCCATGAACCCGGAATGTCCTGTGTGCGGCACGCAACCCCGGATTGTTTCCCTCCTGAATCAGGATTATGGGACAGACGCCTCCTGAACCGGTCCGACTAATCATCATCCCACCCAACATATTCGATTCAATGGTGGCCCATTGCATCGAGTCGCAGCCGAATGAGGCGTGCGGCATACTTGCAGGCAGGGGTATTACAGTGTCCGAGATATTCAGAATGACGAACATCAAATTGTCGTCTGTCAGTTATCTGATGGACCCGGCGGAACAGTTCGCGATGATGAAAGAGTTGAGAGAAAAATTTCTCGCAATGATTGCAATATATCATTCGCACCCTTGCGGTCCGGCCGTTCCTTCCTCGCTCGATATCGAACAGGCCTGTTATGAAGATGCGGTCCATGTTATCGTCAGTCTCGCCGAAGGCGATACGATAGTTAAAGCCTTCTCGATAACAGGCGGAAAAACGAGTGAAGTCGGGATAACGGTTGAACCTCAGTAATAAACGATACCGGCGTGAGCGACTTTGCGAGGATTCGGAAGGGTCCGGTTAAATATAGTGGCACTACGCAGACTGGCAGACACTGTCGAAAGTCAGGTTTCCTTGTTAATGGATTTGAAAATAGTCCCGTCTACGTGCAATATATAGAGACGATTAGTCCTAATAAAAGTTTGATGGAGGCGATCAATGGCAACAGCAAAGAAGGCCAGGCAGTTGAGCATCGAGATACCGAACAGTGTAGGGTTGCTCGCGGCAGTAGGTACAGCACTTTCAAAGGCGAAGGTCAACATCGAAGCCCTCTGCGCATATGAGATGGCAGGCACCGCCTATTTTATGCTGATTACGGACGATCCGGCGAAGGGAAAGAAGGCGCTTGCCACTCTCGGCGGCAAGACAGTCGTCGATGATGTGATCACCATCGAGATCCCGAACAAAACGGGCGCGATCGAAAAAGTAGCCGGGAAGATCGCGGAAGCAGGGATCGATATCGTATACATATACGGCACCGCCGGCAAATGCAGGACCCCCCTTTGCGTCATCAAAACGGTTGATGACAGGAAGGCCTTGAAGGCCCTTAACAAGTAGGCCGCAATGCTGCCGTTCAGGCATAAGCCTGATGGCAGCAGGCAGAGATTTCCGGTGGTGCTTAAATAAAAGTGAACAACGCCTCGTCGGGATCAGCGGCCTGATGGCCGCATCCCTGCGAAGGCTTGGGCCATCAGCTCAAGTGCTTATTTACTAATTTGGTCATCTCAAACATCGAGACCTGGTTCTTCCCGCCGAATACAGCCAGGAGCTTCTCATCGGCGTTGATATTTCTTTTGTTGTTTGGGTCCTGAAGATTATGTTTCTTTATATACTCCCAGAGCTTCTTGGTTACCTCTGTCCTCGGAAGCGGGTCATTCCCTACTATTTTTGATAACGCTTCGCTCGGCTTCAGGGCCTTCATAAATCCCGAATTCGGGGCCTTATCTTTTGCGGTTTTCTTTTCGAGTTCTTTCATAATTATTCTCCTGTGTTTGTGGATTTAGAGTCTGAATTCCTTTGTCCCGGAACTCACGATTATTAAAGTATACACGAATCCAGCCCTAAAGCGAGATATTATACACGGGGCGCTGAGAGTGCCTTTGATCATGCCCACAGGTTTATTTACCGAAGAGTTCCGAATGGCTGCCTGTTCTCTCGATGCAGATAATATCCTCTGATAATCTATATATCAAGAATCAATCTGCTTCTACATGACAATCCCGGGCGTCTTTGAACTCCCCAGCTAATGTCCGGGACTTTTTATATCGGTTCATCAAGCGGCATTTTCTCATCTCCTTCCCGCATGAAGTGTATGCACATAATCGACGCACAATAGTCGTTTTCGTATTCAGTTCCTGATAGTTGGCTTGGAATATCTTTATCGTTGACCATTTGACAAGCTCCCCATATGGCCGGCACCTTGTATCCAGGCAGATGAATCGGCAACAAAAACCTTCACAAAAATAATCACTTATAGTCAGTGCCGAGCTTTGATTTTATATTCGGTTTGGGGTAAAATACACTTTACTTTTTTATTCGGCAAAATGGGCAGCTTGCGTTCGGAAACAGTATCCCGACCCGGAGATGAGATGTCTGTTAAGGTTATTATTCCATCGTTCCTGCAAACCATTACCTGCGGGGACACTGAGGCAGATGCTCCAGCAGGCAATGTAAATGATATTATCAGGGGTCTGGACCGGCTTTATCCGGGATTTGAAGATAAGATAACCGGGGACGGCGGGATCAAGGAATTCATAAATATATATGTAAACGATGAGAATATTAGGTTCCTGCAGGGCGAGTTGACACAGGCAAGGGACGGGGATGAAATTTCGATAATTCCCGTCATAGCAGGAGGAAGTAGTAACGCGTTTTCGGGCGAATGAGGAGGAAGTATGAAAAGGCGCGTCAAACTGACCTTCCCGCAGCATCTTATCAAGGAACCTGTCATCTTTACGATGGCTAGGAATTATGATGTAATGCCCAATATCCGGAGGGCGAGGGTGACCGATACTGTGGGCGAAATGATCCTCGAACTCGAAGGCACCGAGGAGAACCTCAAAAAGGGAATGGAGGCGCTCCGTAATCAGGGGGTCGATATTGAATTCATCGAAGGAGATGCCGGAGAATAAACGGGCGAAAAGGTAACCCGTTTCGGATAGAGAGTCCGGGGCTGATAAGGCTCAGAAAAGTGACAGGGAATATCCTATGAAATATGTCGTTATAATCGGTGATGGCATGGCCGACAGGCCGATGCCTGAAACAGGAGGTCTGACGGTGCTCCAGAAGGCAGCTACGCCTAACATGGACCGGCTCGCGGCGAGCGGCACCGTGGGGATGGTCCGTACCATCCCGAACGGCTTCCCTCCGGGTTCCGACGTGGCCAACCTCAGCATAATGGGTTACAATCCTGAGGTGTATTACACGGGAAGGGCCCCGCTTGAGGCCGCAAGTATGGGGATAAGCCTTGGTCCGGACGATGTGGCCTACCGGTGCAATCTCGTTACCCTGAATTTCGATGGAGATGCCGGCACCACGATGCAGGACCATAGCAGCGGCCATATTACCAGCGAGGAGGGGCGAGAGCTTATCGTGTCCCTTAACGAAGCACTGAAAAGCGACGAAATAGTTTTTTATCCCGGCGTCAGCTATCGGCATCTGATGGTCTGGAAGAACGGCAGCGTGAAGGCCGACTGCACGCCTCCGCACGATATCCTTGATCGCAAGGTGGCCGAATATCTTCCTTCGGGCGACGGCAGCCAATTCCTCAGGGACCTGATGGAGCGCTCTGTGTCAATAATGCAGCGGCATCCGGTTAACGAGAAAAGGATTGCGGCCGGGAAAAGGCCTGCAAACAGTATCTGGTTGTGGGGTCAGGGTAAGAAGCCGACGGTCCCGAATTATCATGAAAAATACGGAATAAGAGGCGCACTTATCTCGGCGGTTGATCTCACGAAAGGGTTGGGCGTTTGCGCCGGGCTTAAGATTATAGAAGTTCCGGGTGCGACCGGCTGGATCGATACAAATTATTCGGGAAAGGCCGAATATGCCCTGAATGCCCTTCAGGACGCGGACTTCGTTTATATCCATGTCGAGGCCCCCGACGAGGCAGGCCACTGCGGCAACCTCGAGTTCAAGATCAAAGCGGTCGAGGACCTCGACGCACTTGTAATCGGGCCGGTCTTCCGTGGGTTGAAAGAAAAGTTCGGAGAGTTCAGGCTTCTGTTGATGCCGGACCATGCGACGCCGATCTGCGAACGCACACATACGAGCGAGCCCGTGCCCTTCGTCATTTATGACAGCCGCAGGGAGAAGAATGATGCCGGAGCAACATACGATGAATCGATTGCAAGCAGGAAAGATGCCATGATTGTAGAAAAGGGACATTCTCTTATGGATTATTTGATCAAGGAGGCCCTCGTTTAAATGCTCATAGTCCAGAAATACGGAGGTACGTCCGTAGGTAGTACCGAGCGGATCAAGGCTGTTGCAGAAAGAGTCGTCTCCACAATCCGGGAGGGACACAAGGTCGTCGTAGTTGTGTCAGCCATGTCGGGCGAGACAGACAAGCTGATAGGGTTTGCAACCCAGGTGTCGTCAAATCCGCAGGAAAGGGAGATGGACCTTCTGCTGTCATCGGGAGAGAGAGTGACAACGGCCCTTACGACTATGGCGATATCGGACCTTGGCGAGAAAGCCATGGCCCTGACCGGCCGGCAGGCTGGTATTATCACTGACGCTCTTCATACCAGGGCGAAGATAGAGAAGATCCTGCCGGAAAGGATAAACAAGTCTCTCGAAGAGGGGTACTGCGTCGTCATCGCCGGGTTCCAGGGCATTACGGAAGGGGGCGATATTACAACCCTTGGGCGCGGAGGTTCCGACCTTTCCGCCGTAGCCGTAGCCGCTGCCCTCGAAGCCGATATGTGTGAAATATACACTGATGTGGACGGCGTTTATACTACCGACCCGAATATCGTCCCCGAAGCCCGGAAGCTCGTGAGGATATCATACGAGGAAATGCTCGAGCTTGCCAGCCTCGGCGCAAAGGTGCTTCAGACGCGGTCGGTAGAATTTGCAATGAAATATGAAGTTCCCGTACTCGTGAGGTCAAGCTTCAACAACAATCCAGGCACGCTCGTTATCAAGGAGGACAAGGATATGGAACAAGTCGTAGTATCCGGAGTTGCATATGACAAAAACCAGGCAAAGATTACGGTATTGAGCGTGCCCGACCAGCCGGGCATCGCCGCCAGGCTTTTCAAAAGGATTGCCGAAGCCAGTCTGGTCGTCGATGTCATCGTACAAAACATAAGCAGCGATGGGCTTTCAGCGGACATATCCTTTACAGTCCCCAAGACCGAGAGCAAAAAGGCCCTTGCGATCACCGAGGAAATAGCCAGGGACCTTAACGCCAAAGGAGTATTGATGCGGGACGACCTTGCAAAGATATCCGTCGTGGGGGTCGGCATGAGGACCCATTCCGGTGTGGCTGCCGAGATGTTCGACACACTGGCCAAGCACGGCATCAATATAATGACCATCAGCACGTCTGAAATCAAGGTTTCATGTCTGATAAACGCAAAATATACGGAACTCGCGGTGCGAGTGCTGCATGAAAAGTTCGGGCTTGAAAAGAAACCATGAGGATTGAATGCGAAGGATAGAGATTTATGATACTACGCTGAGAGACGGGGCCCAGGCCGAAGATATATCCTTTTCGGTCGAAGACAAGCTGAGGATCGCTGAGAAGCTGGACGACCTGGGTGTCCATTATGTCGAAGGTGGAATGCCGGGATCAAACCCCAAGGACGTCGAGTTCTTCAGAAAAGCCAGGAAGATTCCCTTCTCGAATGCGGCCCTGGTAGCCTTCGGCAGCACGCATAATCCCAAACATAAACCGGAAGAAGACGCCGGTATGATGGCGCTTGTCGAGGCGAAAGTGAAGGTCGTGACCATTTTCGGGAAGACCTGGGACTTTCATGTAAAGGATGTTTTGAAGATATCTCTCGACGCAAATCTCGGCATTATCCACGACTCGATTGCTTTTTTGAAGAAGCATGTGGAAAAGGTCCTCTTCGACGCCGAACACTTCTTCAACGGGTATAAGGACAATCCCGAATATGCGATCAGATGTTTATTGGCCGCAGAAAAAGGCGGTGCAGAATGTCTTGTCCTATGCGACACCAACGGCGGACTGCTGCCCGATGAAATGGCGGGAATCGTTCAGGAGGTTGCCAGGCGGCTGAAAAAGCCCTTTGCCATTCATGCCCACAACGATTCCGATTGCGCTGTCGCCAACTCGATAATTGCCGTGGAAAAGGGTGCTTCGCAGGTCCAGGGCACGATAAACGGATTCGGTGAGAGGTGCGGCAACGCCAATCTCGTCTCGGTTGTGCCGAACCTGCAGCTCAAGCTTGGATACCACTGCCTTGCCGACGAGCAGCTTAAAAAGCTGAGGGACGTTTCGAGGTTTGTAAACGAGATATCGAACATGAGGCACTTCAAGAGACAGCCGTTTGTCGGGGACAGCGCCTTTGCCCACAAGGCCGGCATCCATGTCAGCGCAGTGCGGCGCAAACCCGAAACATATGAACATATCAAGCCGGAACTTGTCGGCAATTCGCACAGGGTGCTCATCTCGGACCTTGCAGGCAGAAGCAACGTAATGAGAAAGGCCGAGGAGTTTCATATCCATGTGGAACCTGACTCTCCTGAGATGCAAACCATCATTGACGAGCTCAAGGGACTGGAACACCAAGGCTTCCAGTTCGAGGGAGCAGAGGCATCGTTTGAACTGCTCCTCAAAAAGGCCCTCGGACTGCACCGCAGGTTCTTCGACCTGATAGGCTTTCGCGTGATCATCGAAAAGAGGAAAGAGAAAGAGGATCCGCTGAGCGAAGCTACGATTATGGTTAAGGTCGGCAAGAATGTCGAGCATACTGCCGCCACCGGAGGCGGTCCCGTTAACGCATTGGACAATGCCTTGAGAAAGGCGCTTGAGAAATTCTATCCCGAACTGAAGAGCGTCAAGCTCCACGACTACAAGGTGCGGGTCCTTACCGCCGGCAAGGGCACCTCTGCAAAGGTCAGGGTCCTTGTGGAGAGCGGCGATGAGGAAGTCCGGTGGGGCACTGTCGGCGTATCGGAGAACATTATCGAGGCCTCGTGGCAGGCCCTTGTGGACAGCATCGAATACAAACTTCTCAAGGAAAAGGAGTAGATGGAAGAGATTGGGGTTGTAAAATGGGCCGAAGGGCCCAGGGCTATTGTCACGGTGAAGAGACAGACCGCCTGCGATGCCTGCGCTTCGGGTTCTTCTTGTAAAACAACCCAGAGCGGTATGGAGATAGAGGCCTTCAATGCGGTCCGCGCAGAGGCCGGGGACACGGTCAAAATCTCTTTCAAGGCCTTCACGTATCTGAAGGGCACGCTGCTGGTTTACGGGATACCGGCACTCTCACTGGTAGCAGGGGCCATCATCGGCAAGGAATACCTGAGCGCTTCATTCCCTTCAATCGACCCCGAGCTCGTATCGGCAATTGCAAGTTTCGGATTCATGATTGCATCGTTTATAAGCGTGAAGCTTTTAGTCAGGAAGTTTGAGAAGAAGAAGGAACTGGTCCCGGTAATTGAAGAGATAATAAGCAGGAAGTAACAGGCAAAAAGTAAGAAGTAGAAGTAAGTAAGAAATAAGTGGGAAGAAGGTGCTTGTGGTTTCATTATTTATTACCTCTCACTTCTCACCTCCTTTTTCTTACTTAAATATATAAATCAGGGGGTAGGTTTTATGGTCAAACTGGATGTCGGGCATATAAGGAACGTAGCCATCGTCGCGCACAGCGGAGCAGGCAAGACATCATTGTCTGAAGCCATTCTGTTCAACGCCGGTGCCATAGACAGGGTCGGGACGGTCGAAGGCGGCAACACCACAATGGATTATGAAACGGAAGAGACTGATCGCAAGATCAGCGTCACCTCTGCAGTTGCCTTTTGCGACTGGAAGGACACCAGATTAAATATCATTGATACCCCCGGATTCATAAACTTCATAGAGGACACGAGGGGATGCCTCAGGGTTGCAGATGGCGCCATCATCATCGTGAGCGCAATCTCGGGAGTCAAGGCGGAAACCGAGAAGATATGGAAATACGCCTGTGAATTCGAGGTGCCCCGGATCGTCTTCGTCAACAAACTTGACAAGGAAGCTGCCGACTTTTCAAATGCCTTGAGCGAGCTCGAAAAGTCCTTCGACCAGGAGGCAATACCGCTTTTCATCCCGATCGGGACCGGCGAAAGTTTCAAGGGGATCGTGGACCTGGTTGCGATGAAGGCGTACGTTCATGAGAATGGAAAGTCGGTCGAAGCAGCCGTCCCGGACGACCTTAAAGAGATTGCTGAGGAATACAGGAAGAAACTCGTCGAAAAAATCGCCGAAGCCGACGACGCACTGCTCGAAAAATATCTCGAAGGCGGCGAAATCACAACCGATGAAATACTCAAGGGGATAAAGGAAGCATCACTTACGCGGCGGTTCATCCCGGTGGTCTGCGGATCGGCAACACTCAACATCGGTGTTTATCAGCTTGTCGACTCCATACTCATGTGCCTGCCCACGCCCGAGGAGATGAGCAGGATATCTCCGATACGGGGCGTCAATCCGAAGGATGGGAAAGAGGTTGACCGAAAGCCCCTGACGACGGACCCTCTCACCGCTTATGTTTTCAAAACTATAGCCGACCCGTTTGCAGGGAAACTCTCGATATTCAGGGTCTATTCCGGCGTGCTGAAGGCCGATTCCACGGTCCTGAATGCGACGTCAGGAGCAAAGGAGAGGATCGGCCAGGTTTTCTATCTCGTGGGCAAAAAGCATATCCCTGTGCAGTCTGTAGGTGCAGGCGAGATTGCAGCGGTCGTCAAACTCAAGGATACGAATGTCGGAGACACCCTTTGCGAAGAACATCATGCGCTGGTGCTTCCAAAGGTGAAGTTTGCAGAACCGATTATCTCATACGCGATAGCCCCCAAGACAAAGGGCGATGAAGACAAGGTCGGCACAGGTTTGCACAGGATACTCGAGGAAGACCCGACACTCAGGTTCCTGAGAGACGAGGAGTCCAAGGAGATGATCCTGTCAGGCATGGGGCAGGTACACCTTGAGGTTGCGCTTGACAAGCTTAAGAGAAAATTCGGCGTCGAAGTGGTCATGAAGACACCGAAGATTGCATACAGGGAGACGATCAAGGCCCGCACGCGGGCGCAGGGAAGGTACAAGAAGCAGTCCGGGGGCCGCGGCCAGTTCGGAGACTGCTGGATAGAGTTTGAGCCGCTCCAGAGGGGCGGCGGTTTTGAGTTCGTAGACAAGATAGTCGGCGGCGTCATCCCTCAGCAGTACAGGCCCGCCGTCGAGAAGGGCATTGTCGAGAAATTGAAGGAGGGCCTCGTTGCCGGGTATCCGATGGTGGATGTGAAGGTCACCCTTGTAGACGGTTCTTACCACTCTGTGGATTCGTCGGAAATGGCGTTTAAGATCGCTGGATCCATGGCCCTGCAAAAGGCAGTTCTCGACGCGAAGCCCATAGTGCTTGAACCCATTATGAAAGTGGAGGTCACCGTGCCTGATGATACGCTCGGATCAGTTATCGGAGACCTTAACTCAAAACGAGGCAAGGTCCAGGGCGTTGAACCGCAGGCCGGCGGGAACCAGAAGATACTCGCAACCGTACCGATGGCCGAAATGCTTGTCTACGCCAACCAGTTGCAGAGTATGACTTCGGGCAGGGGGCTTTATTCCATGGAATTTTCTCATTACGAGGAACTGCCGGCCCACCTGACCCAGAAGCTGATATCCGAAAGGGAAAAGGTCAAGGAAGAGGAGCACTGATGACAAAAAAACCTTGGGCGGGCAGGTTCACCGAAGCTACGTCAAAGAGCGTCGAGAAATATACCGAATCGATCTCTTTTGATAAAAGGCTTTGGAAATACGATATAGAGGGCTCAGTGGCCCACGCCCGTATGCTTGCCAAACAGGGGATTATCCTGAAAAAGGAGTGCAACAAAATCGTCAGCGGACTGAAAGAGATATATAAGGATATCGAGGAGGGCCGGTTTGTTTTCAGGGAGGACCTCGAAGACATACACATGAATATTGAATGCGCGCTTACGGAAAAGATCGGAGAGGCGGGCGGTAAGCTTCATACCGCGCGCTCGAGGAACGATCAGGTTGCGCTTGATGTCAGGCTCTATCTGCGGGACTCTGCACGGGAGATAAACGCACTTTTGCGCGAACTGGAAAAGCGGCTTGCCGACAGGGCTGAAAAGGAGCTTGGTGTCATGATGCCCGGCTATACCCATACCCAGCGTGCGCAGCCGGTGCTTCTCTCACATCACCTCATGGCTTATGCTCAGATGTTCGAGAGGGACAGGCAGAGGTTTTCGGATGCACTTAAAAGAATCAATGTGCTTCCCCTGGGCGCGTGTGCCCTCGCGGGCACATCACTGCCGATCGACCGTGCTTATGTGGCTGAGCTCCTAAAGTTTGACGGTGTCTCTGAAAATAGTATAGATTCGGTATCTGACCGCGACGCTGTTATCGAATTCCTTTCATGCTCTGCGATCTTTATGACCCACATATCGAGGTTTGCCGAAGAGCTGGTCTTGTGGTCATCCGAAGAATTTTCCCTTGTCTCGATATCAGATGCCTATACAACCGGATCGAGCATTATGCCTCAAAAGAAAAACCCTGACGTCGCGGAGCTGATGCGAGGCAAGACCGGAAGGGTATACGGCAATCTCATGAGCCTGCTGACCTTAATGAAGGGGCTGCCGCTTTCATACAACCGTGATATGCAGGAAGACAAGGTGCCTCTTTTCGACACGTCGGACACTGTGACAGCTACGATCATAATCCTGTCCGAGATGTTGGGAGGCATAACCTTCAACCGCGATAAAATGGAACAAGGCGCCGGGGACGGATATGCCACTGCGACCGACATTGCCGAATATCTCGTGCGGAAGGGTGTCCCCTTCAGACAGGCGCACGAGATTACGGGCAGGATAATCAGGCATGCGATTGAAGGCGGGAAGAAATTGACCGACATGACGCCTGAAGAATATTGTTACCATTCTTCCCTGATAGGGAGAGATATTTACGGTTTTATTGATGCCCAGGCGTCCATAAGATCGAAAAACTGTTTCGGCGGGACCTCGCCTGCAAGGGTGAAAGAGCAGATCGCCCGCTTCAGGAAAAGGCTCAGGTAGATATCCGTGATGAGCCGCAATAGAACGATGCTTGCCGGACGTCTTGTACTCTGTTGCCTCTGTCTTTATTTATTGTCGGGTTGCGGCAAAAAAGGCAACCCGACGATGAAGACATTCGAGAAGCCTGCCCCGGTGACGCAAATGGCGGCCATCCATCGCGACGGAAAAGTTATTATCACGTGGTCATATCCAAAGCAGGCAAAGGTGACAATAAAAGGATTTTATGTAGAGAGGGCTGAGGGGCAAAGTCCGTTCGAGAATTTGGGCTTTGTGAAAGGGGATGTCTTTTACTATGCTGACGAGCATTTCAGGACCGGCGAAGAATATATTTACAAAATCCGCGTTTACAGTACCAGGGATATTATCAACGACGATTCAACCGAGATCGAGGTGACCCCCGTCGATCTGCCTGGTCCGCCGAAAAAATTGACGTACCGTCTGACTGATGATGCATTGCAGATAGAGTGGGACAAAGTCCCAGATGCAACCTACAATATTTATAGCAGCACTGAAAAGGGCAAATATACCGGCGCCCCGCTTAATGCTGTTCCGTTTGATAAACCTTTTTTTACCGACCGGGTAGATACGGCGAAGCGGGTCTTCTATGCGGTCAGGGCCGAGGTCCGCTCGAACATCCGGAATGAAGGGGATCTGTCTGCAGACCTGGAGGTTGACCCCCAGACGTTCATACCGGCAAGGCCGGTAGATATAAGATATGTCAGGGCTGAAGGCAAGGGCTATCTTTCATGGAAAGAAAATGCCGAAGCATGGGTAAAGGGCTACAGGGTTTATCGCAGATCGGCATCGGGCGCATATATGCCAGTTGGCGTAGTGAATGTTCCTCTCTTCGTGGATGAATCCCCGGTGACTGCGCCAACTGCTTATTATGTCACAGCGATGGGCCCGATTAAAGAAAGCGCAGCATCCGAGACGATCAGCGTCAATCCCTGATAATGCAGGAGCGATAATGGACAAGATATTACTCGGACACGGAAGCGGCGGCAGACTGATGCACCAGTTGATCAGGGAGCACATAGCTCCGCAGTTCGACATGCATACACTCGCCGATTCTGCAGTCCTTGAAGGTGCCGAATTTTCTGAAGGAAAGATTGCATTTACAACCGACTCGTATGTGGTATCTCCCCTTTTCTTTCCGGGAGGGAATATCGGGGAACTGGCGGTGAACGGCACCGTGAACGATCTGGCGATGGTAGGCGCAACGCCGCTATATCTGTCTACAGGTTTTGTCGTTGAAGAAGGGTTTCCCATGGAATCGCTCAAGCGGATTTTGATCTCCATGGGCGAAGCGGCAAAGAAGGCCGATGTCAAAATAGTAGCCGGCGATACAAAGGTTGTTGACAAGGGCAAGGGAGACGGAATATTTATTACATCGTCAGGAATCGGCGTTGTCCCTCAAGACATTGTCATGGGGCCGGACATGATAAAACCAGGGGACAAGGTAATAATAAGCGGAGCGATAGGGAACCACGGTGTGGCTGTCCTGTCCGAAAGAAACGGACTCACATTCGAGCCGCCGGTACTGAGCGACACAGCTGCTTTAAACGGTCTTGTGCGCCTTATGCTGACCACCGAAAAGAATATAAGGATGATGAGGGACCCGACCAGGGGCGGCGTCGCAACTACTCTCAAGGAGATGGCGACGGAATCGGAGCTGCCTGTAATCATCCACGAAGATCTGCTGACTGTGCCTGATGGCGTCAGGGGCGCATGCGAACTGCTGGGTCTTGACCCGCTATATATTGCAAATGAAGGTATACTACTTGCAATAGTGCCTGCCGAAACGTCCGAAGCACTGGTGTCTGCAATGAAGGCACATCCTCTTGGGGCCGGCACTTCGGTAATAGGGGAGATAGGGCCGGGCGACTCGAAGAGGAAAGGGATGGTGCTCCTGAAAACATTAATCGGCGGAACCCGCATTATAGACATGCTTGCGGGCGAACAGCTGCCGAGGATCTGCTGAAGGTCATGCAGGTTGTGGGGCTGAAATAAATTATGAATGGTTTATCATTACACTGGAGGGTGATTATGGGCAGCATCTTCAAATTTCTGCGTATAAATGTGCTTTCTGCAATGATTTGCATGGCCTTTCTTCTTTCGGTTTGCGAAGGCTCTATAGTGCTCGACAAGGTTGTGGCCGTTGTAAATTCGGAGGTCATCACCTGGAGTGAGCTGTACAAAGCTATGGAGTTCGAGGCGAGCCAGACGGTCAAGGCCATGAGCGAGCAGGAGAGACAAAAGATATTCAAACAGAACGAAATGATATTTCTCGAAAACCTCATCGACATGAGGTTGCTTCTCCAGGAGGCGAAAAAGGCAAATATCAACGCGAGTGATGATGAGGTAAAAAAGACTATGGAATCCATCAGGACCAAATACGGCATGACCGATGAGGGCCTGAGAGACGCCCTCGTGAAGGAAGGGTTCACCATAGAAGAATATAAAAAGAAATTAGCCGAGCAGATCATTATCAACCGCCTTGTTGATCTTGAAGTGAGAGGCAAGATTGTCATTACCGATGCCGACGCAAATACTTATCTTGAGAAGAACAAAGGTGCTGCTGTCGATGAGGGCTATAAAATCAGTCATATCGTCATCAGGAAGGGAGATGATCCTCTCCAGGCACAGGAAAAGGCAATGCAGGTTTATGGGAAGATCAAGGCAGGTGAAAGCTTTGCCGATGCGGCCCGCAAATATTCCGAAGATCCCAGCGCCAGGGCGGGCGGAGACCTGGGTTTTGTGAATAAATCGGACCTTTCGAGGGAATACCTCCAGGCATTGTCACCACTCAAGCCCGGCGAAATGAGTGAACCATTCATGACCGACAAGGGGGTCCATATCGTCCTGCTTGAGAGTGCAAAGATATTCAATAATCCATCAGAGATGAAACAGGCATTGAAGCAAAAGTTGTATGCCGAAAGGTTCGAGAGGGAATATAAGGCATGGATAAAGGGGCTTCGGCAAAGGGCTTATGTCGAAATCAAATAGGACCTGATTCCTTTCATGGAAGAGCGCATACAGAAAATAATCGCCTCGATGGGTATCGCATCGCGCAGAAAGGCTGAAGAGATAATTTCGGAGGGACGGGTGACGGTCAACGGCAGGGTGGTCCTGCTTGGGGAGAAAGCCGATGCGTCCAGGGACCACATAAAAGTCGACGGAAAACTTCTCACAAGACGTGAGCCTAAAATATACCTGATGTTCAACAAACCGAGGAATGTGGTGACCTCCCTTTCCGATCCGGAGGGCAGGCCTTCAGTAAAGGAGTATCTGCGAGGAGTCAGGTACAGGGTCTTTCCGGTTGGAAGGCTGGACTTTGATTCAGAGGGTCTTCTGCTGCTCACAAACGACGGCGATTTTGCCAACGGCCTGATGCATCCTTCGGGGAAAATACCAAAGACATACATGGTCAAGGTAAAGGGTGTGATAGACGATAACAAGATTGATAAACTCAGAAAGGGAGTCAGGCTGGAGGACGGGCGAACTCTGCCGGCAAGGGTAAAGTTTGCAAGGCAGTCCGAAAACAATTCCTGGATCGAGGTAGTCGTTACAGAAGGGAAAAAGAGACAGGTGAGGAGGATGGTTGAAGCAGTCGGCCATCCCGCATTGAAACTGAGACGAGTGGGCATAAACGGCATCAGGCTCGGAGGACTCAAGGTTGGCGAGCTGAGGCCGCTTACCGAAAAGGAACTGTCGTCATTGCGCGAAGAGATGGTCGCACGGGCGTAATAAATTTGGAGGTATCAATATATGTTTCGTGATAGATGGTGCGGGGAGCTGCGGGCGTCGGATATAGGCTCTACCGTCACTCCCGCAGGATGGGTTTTCAGGCGTAGAGACCACGGAGGGTTGATATTTGTCGATCTGAGGGACAGGACCGGCATTGTCCAGGTGGTCTTCAGTCCCGATGTCTCGGCCGAGTCGCACCGGCTTGCGCACGGGCTTAGAAGCGAGTTTGTAATATCTGTGCGGGGAGAGGTCAGGCAGAGGCCCCAGGGGACTGAAAACGAGGACATTGCAACCGGCAAGATAGAGATATACGCTCACAAACTGACCGTTCTTAACGAATCCGCTGTCCTGCCTTTTACTATCGAAGAGGCATCCGAAGCCTCGGAGATGCTGCGCCTGAAACATCGCTATCTCGACCTGAGGAGGCCCGAGATTCAGCGCAATTTTGTCATTCGCCACAAGGTGGCAAAAGGCATCAGGGATTATCTCGATGGGAAGGGGTTCCTAGAGATAGAAACTCCCATGCTCACGAAGTCGACGCCCGAAGGGGCCCGCGACTATCTCGTCCCCAGCAGACTCAACCCCGGTCTTTTTTATGCGCTCCCGCAGTCGCCCCAACTCTTCAAACAGATACTGATGGTGTCCGGCATGGAACGCTATTTTCAGATCGTAAAATGCTTCAGGGACGAGGACCTCAGGGCTGACAGGCAGCCGGAATTCACCCAGGTCGACATGGAGATGTCTTTCGCCGGCGCCGGCGAAATTATGGAAATAGTCGAGACAATGATGCAGAAGCTCTTTGCAGATGTGATGGGGATCACAATAGGAACGCCCTTCAAGGTGTTATCCTTTAAGCAGGCGATGGAAAGATTCGGCAGTGACAAACCCGATCTGAGGTTCGGCATGGAATTAATCGATATGGCCGACCTCGCGCGCGCAGGTTCCTTCAAGGTTTTTCTTGATGCACTTGAGGCGGGTGGGCGCGTAAAGGCGATAAACGGCAAAGGCATGGCCAATCTTTCCAGAAAAGAGGTTGATATACTGACCGAGGAGGCCAAAAGCCTCGGGGCAAAAGGCCTGGCATGGATCAAGGTGAAGAGCGGATTTGAATCGCCTATTGCTAAATTCTTCCCGGAGGAAATCTTGAGGAAGATGGCTGAAAGGACCGGCGCCGAAGAAGGGGACATTATTCTGTTTGTCGCCGACAGTGAGGATGTGGTCCACAACGTTCTTGGGAGGATGAGACTTGATCTCGGAAAGAAACTTAACCTTATCGGAGAAGGATATAATTTCTCATGGGTTACCGGTTTCCCGCTGCTGGAATGGGATGAAGAGGAAAAAAGATATTCGGCGATGCATCATCCGTTCACTTCGCCCTCAGATGAGGATGCAGACTTCATGTTGAAATTGCCTGAAGAGGAGTTTCCTGTGAAGGCGCGCTCCGATGCCCTGTCATCCTTTACCGCAAAGGCGTACGACCTGGTTCTGAATGGTTATGAAGTTGGCGGCGGCAGCACGCGCATACATCGGAAAGATGTACAAAGCAGGATGTTCAAAATACTGGGGATTGGCGACGAAGAAGCATATTCAAAGTTCGGATTTCTTTTGGACGCTTTGCAATTCGGAGCACCCCCGCATGGCGGTATAGCGCTTGGTCTTGACAGGATAGTAATGCTGATGGTGGGGGCGGCTTCAATACGGGATGTTATAGCTTTCCCCAAGACGCAAAAGGCGGTTTGTCTGATGAGCGGCGCACCGTCGTCGGTTGATTTGAGGCAACTGAGAGAGTTGAATATCAGAACAAATATGCCACTTTAATTTGAGGGGATCGGAACCGGCATGGAAAAATGCTTGACAAATAAAATAATTTCTGATAAATATACGATATGCTAATTGGCAAGAAAAGCGTCGTCGGCCTGGACATAGGCTCAAGATATTTAAAGATTGCCCAAGTAAATGCCGACAGAAACGGCTACGAGCTTGGGCTTTTCAGCATGCTGCCCGTCGAGCGTGATGTCATAGGTGACGGACTCATCCTTAATAAACCAAAACTTGTAGACTCCCTGAAGGCATTGATGAGCAATGCCGGCATTAAGAAGGCCGATGCAGTAATCGGACTTTCCGGACATTCCTCTGTCATAACCAAGGTTATAAAGGTCCCCCTTATTACTGAAGAGGAATTGAGCCTGAATATAAAGTATGAGGCAGAGCAGTACATTCCATTCGATATCAAGGATGTAAATATTGATTTCGAAATTCTCGGCCCGGACAGTGAAGAAGGGGGCATGATGAATGTGATGCTGGTTGCCGTCAAAAAGAGTGTTATGTCGGACTATGTTGATGTCGCCCAGCAGGCAGGCATGCAGCCTATAGTAGTGGACATCGATTCCTTTGCTGTCGGGAATGTTTATGAGACCAACTACGGTGTGCCCGACAAGAATAATATCGCCTTGGTTAATATAGGGGCGAGCAAGACTAATATAAGCATTCTCAGGAAAGGGCAACCGGTTTTCATGAGGGACACAGCCATAGGTAGCAATTATCATGCGGAGGCACTGGAAAGGACCCTGAATATTTCCAAGGATGTTGCGGAGTCTGTCAAGATCGGAGAGGTAATAGAAGGGGTGTCCCAGGAGTCGGCCCGTGAGATTATCGGCAATGCATCCGATGAGATCTATGCGGAAATATATCGCTCTTTTGAATATTTCAGGAGCAGCGTTGGTGATGAAGACATCAACGGCATCGTCCTGAGTGGCGGAGCTGCACTGATCAAAGGCTTTCCTCAGCTAATGTCCGAGAGGCTGGGTATCCCGGTCGAGGTGAACGACGTCTTCAAGAAGATCAAATTATCCGATAAGGCTGCACCCGCCGTAAAAGATATTGCGCCGATTGCTGCAGTTGTGACCGGACTTGCAATCAGGCGTGCGGGAGACAGGCAATGATAAGGATCAACCTGCTGTCTGAAAGGAAACTGAAAAAGCAGAAGAAGGTCCAACAACTTGTCGTTGGCGAAGAAAAAAGGGGCCCTGCCTTTCTTAAGATAATTGCCATTGTGACGGGGATTACGATCGTCATCATGGCGTCAGTCATTTTTTTTCTCAAATCAAATGTTTCAGATTTGAAGGCAGAGTCTGCCAATAATCAGGCCAAGATAGCCGATCTCAAAAAGAAGATCGATGAAGTAAAAAAATATGAAACACTCAACAAGGCAATCCAGCAGAAATCAGCCCTCATAGAGACCCTCAAGAAAAACCAGTCGGTGCCGGTCAGGCTTCTCGACGATATCAGCAAATTACTTCCCGACGGTGTCTGGCTTTCAGCAGTTTCTTTTAACAACCCTCAGGTTACGTTGGAAGGTGTAGGTTTTACCAATATGGATATTGTCTCGTTTGTTGAGAACCTGAAAAAATCGGACTCTTTCCTCGATGTGTATCTGGAGGAGACGAAACAGGCCACGGTTGAAAAAACCGATGTATACAACTTTAAGTTGAATTTTAAGGTCAAGATATAATTATGGAAAGTATCGACAACCTGAGCCCTGCGAAAAAGAACATACTTCTCGTCCTTCCTCCGCTGCTTATTATTGTTCTCAGTATAACGTTTCTTATATTGCCTGTGCTCGATGAAAAAAACCGCATTACCATGGATGTCGAGAAGCAAAGGGCCGACCTTAAAATGTCCGAGCAGCAGGCAAATCGGTTGACCGCCCTGATTGCGGAGAATGAGGCGGCCAAGAAAAAGCTACTCGAGCTTGAGGCCAAGCTCCCGGAAGAGAAAGAGGTGTCCGGTCTTCTGAAGCAGGTATCCGACCTTGGGATACGGTCCGGCCTTGATATCGTACTGTGGCGCCCTGCGGCAAAGACAGTTCACCCCAGCAAGGATGTCTACGAAATTCCTGTAAATGTCGAGATGCGGGGTGCTTATCACAAGATAGGCCAATTTTTCAGCAATATTACCAAACTGGAAAGAATAGTAAATCTGAACAATATTTCCATGAAGAATACCGGCAAGGTATCAAGGAAGGGCACCGCAACTCTGGTTGCTACCTTCACAGCCGTGACCTATTCTTCAATACCTGAAGAGGAAAAGAAGGCATTGGAGAAAGCGGAAAAAGCGGAAAAGAGGAGCAAGTGATGGGACGGGTGCTTATTTCCATATTTCTGGCTGGAGCGGTCTTCATTGCAGTGGGGGCCTTTGCAGAGGGGATTAAGGCATATGCAGCGCAACCAGCAGTATCTGCTGCTGCCGGCGCGGAGGTCCCTAAAAAAGAAGGCGCCTATGAATACAGCGGACTTGACAGAAGGGATCCTTTTGCCCCTCTGGTATCGAAGAGGGAAGCGGGAAAGGAAAAAGGCATTGCCCCGCTTGAGGCTTATGATGTCAATGAAGTTAAGGTCATAGCCATCCTATGGGCCAAAACCAAGTATTATGCGGTTTTTTCGCTGCCTGACGGCAAATCCTATACCGTAAATGAAGGCGCCAAGGTCGGGACTCGCAATGGCGTAATCACTAAAATAACGAAGGACCAAGTGGTCATTAAAGAGCGTGTCAGGGATGCCAGGGGTAGTATGAGTCCACGAGACACTGTATTAAGACTCCGCGGGGAGGATGAAGAATGAATTCGATATTTTCAAAAATTGAATTAAGAAAGAGGGCCGGTATAATGGGCATTTCCTTCGGTTTCCGCGGGGTGTTTTTTTTCGCGGCCCTAATGCTGATTATATGCGGACTCGTGGGATCTGTCTGGGCGGCTGATGGGTCGTCGGTAATCAGCAATATTGCGTTAACAGATAATTCTATACAGGTAAAAATTCAAGGACCCATAAAGTATTCAATACAGAAACCCGCCGACCCCTTTTCGGTTGTTGTGGAATTCGAGGGAACTTCCATCGGTAATTTTAACGGGAAGATAGTTTCGACAATCCCGGGCATTACCGAAATCATCCCGACGCAGGTTGAAACACCGACTATTGCGGCCCGTCTAACAATCCTGCTTCAGTCTCCGTCGGAGATTAAGGGTGAGGTTAAGGATGACACGCTTGTTCTTACCCTTGGAAAAGCTTCCGATACAGCACTTCCGTCTATCAAAGAAGAACCAGCCGGAAAGAACAAAGATGGAATGGCCCGTTATATAACAGATGTGGCTTTCGACAAAGATGGGGACACCCTGGAGTTGATTATCAAGGCCGATGGCAGGCTTGCTGAACCGAGTGTGTTTCAACTTGAAGGTCAGGTTATGCTTGAGATTCCGGGCGTATCAATGAAAGCGGCCATGCCTGCAAAGGTACCTCCGCAGGTCAAGGATATCAAGGTCAAGGCCGAACAGGAGCGCCTTAAATTTACCCTTACCCTTGCAGACAAAACGAATAGCGAGGTCTATATTCTCGATGATGAAGTTGTCGTAGACATCTTGTCAAAAGAAAAGAAGACCGCCAAGCCTGTTGCTGAAAAAGATATGAATATCCAGGAGAAAGTTGCAAACGGATCAAAGGTCATATCTCTTGATTTCCAGGACGCGGACATAGTGCCGATACTGAGGCTCCTTGGCGATGTGGGCGGATACAACATGGTCGTTCACCCCGATGTCAAAGGCAAAATCACTATGAAGCTTATGAATGTACCATGGAACCAGGCCATGGACATTATCCTAAAGACCTTCAACCTCGAGAAAGTTGTAGAAGGCAATATCATCAGGATCGCTACCGTAAAGGCATTCCAGGATGAAAAGAAAGCTGTGGCTGAAAACAAAGAGCTTTTCGGTAAGGCAGAGGACATCGAGACAAAAGTATTTATGGTAAATTATGCCAATGTGGACGACATTACTGAACATGACGAAATAACGAAGCAGGACAGGAAAATCCCCGGGATCAAGGACTTGATAGAAAAGGGAAAGATCCTTTCGCCCCGCGGTACCATAAGCTTTGATTCAAGGACACGCACCGTTATAGTGAAGGACATTCCGGCGAGCATAGAAGAGGTTAGACGGCTTCTCGAAGTTCTCGATAAACCCACAAAACAGGTGCTTATTGAAGCAAGAATTGTGGAGATGAATAATGATTATGTCAAGAGTCTGGGTGTGGAATGGGGATTGACAGGCAAATCTAGCCAGATGTTTGCTCGCCAGGATGGCAGATATCAGATTGCAGGTTCTACCGGTAGCAGTGTTTCAGGCGGCTCCGCAGGGAATACTGAAGTAGTCAATTTACCTGCTGCCACGTCGACAATAACTTCCCCTACGAGTGCTATTACGTTTGGATTCCTTAACATGGCCCAGTCATTCGGACTCGATCTGAGAATTTCGGCTATCGCAGATTCCGGCAACGCAAAGATTGTCTCAAGTCCCAAGGTGCTTACTCTCGATAATAGGTCTGCTGTGATAAAGCAAGGCCAGAAGATCCCCGTGACTACACAACAACTTTCGGGTGGTACAGCAACGTATACGACTACGTATATTGACGCTCTCTTAAAGCTTACTGTGACTCCTCAGATTGCACCGGATGGATCTATTCAACTCAGGGTCGAGGTAAACAAAGACGCACCCGATTTTACTAACAAGGACATTCTGGGAAACCCGGTTATTAATGTCAAACAGGCTTTAACCCAGGTTATGCTCAACGACGGAGAAACTATTGTTATAGGCGGTATTTTGACCAGCAACGAAAATTCAGATGACAACGAAGTCCCAGGGCTTGGAAAGATACCCGGATTGGGTTGGCTGTTTAAGAAAAGGACCAATGAAAAGCATACTACAGAGCTTCTCATATTTATTACGCCAAGATTAGCCCAACAATAAGCATTACGATATAAAAGACAAAAAAGGGATGAGCCGTAAACAGGCCCATCCCTTTTTTAGCTTTCCCATATGTTGAAATCCTGCAGCAGTCTTATCCCCGCATAGTAGCAGCAAAGGACGCTGTTCATGTCGTTGATAAAGGAGCGCTCGTTGCCGTCGTCAAATTTTATGCGGACGATACAGACCCCGCCCGGCAAACTGGAATGCTTTTCTTCGACAACTTCACCGGTTCCCCACCAGGCATAATTAAGGTGTTTTACCCTGTCCCCGGCTTGTAGAAATAATCTCCTGCTCATCACGACAGCGTCTGCTTATCTGAGGTAGTAATTGCCGTTGACGTATATGAAATGTGCAGGGATGGTAAGGCTATCCTCTCCGACATTGTCGAGACTCCAGTAGGGGGCGGCATCCCTCAGCGCTTTAAGGGCCGCATCGTCAAGCATCTTGTATCCCGACGTTCTCATCAATTCGACGGCCCCAAGTTCTCCGTTCTTCTTTATGGTGAATTTGATGTACAGGTCTCCGTAGATCCCTCTGGCGGCTGCTTCAGGGGGGTAGACCCATACGCCTTCGATCTTTTCCCTTAAACGCTGCATATATCCATAATATTTGAATTCTGTTGTGTCGAATGTGACCGAACTCCCTGCCTTCGTGCCTTCCTGCTCCTTCCGGGAAAGCTTGGCTATAATATCGCGGTCAAAGAGCCTTTCCCTCATCGGGGCTTGTGGACGTCCGGGTACTGCGGATTTTCCTACGTGTGAATTCTCTTTGCCTTCTCTATAGCCTCTTTCCCCGCCGATGTCCGGAAGAGGCTTTGTGTCTCCACCTTTTGACGGCAACTCTTTCGTTAGCGCTTTTGGACCGAGAGGCGTTTTTTTTGCAGTTGGGCTCTTGGGGACTGATGACAGGACCCTCGGGGCTTCTTTTTCCAATGTGCGTATCCGATTATCCCTGGTTTCCCTCGAATTCCTGTCCTGTTTCTCCATGCGGGGCGGTCTGGCATCCGGCATCTCTTTGCCGGCAAACTCTTCCGGCGTGACCAGCCGCGCAACAAAAGGCTTTGGCGCCTGTTCTCTCTTGTCCGGGATTAGAAAAAGGGCGAGGAGCAAAATCAAAATATGAAGAATAATTGAGGAAAGTATGTATCGCTTCAAAGTACTTTATTTTAACCCAAATACATGCTCTGAAGTAAAAAGCGCCGGGACTACGGGAAGGCAAGGCTCCCGAAGGCCTTAAGATAGTCAGCGAGCTGGCGGGGCCCCGACTCCTTCTGAAGCCATAATTTGAGCGCAAGCTCTTGTACAGCCGGCGACCTGTGAATACCGACCCATCTTTCGATTGATTCGTCGTTTCTGAAGAAACGGTCCTTGAACTTGTTCATTACTGAAAATCTCCTGCCAAACCGGTCATCCCATAATTTTGGGTAAAGAGCAGGCTTCTTATTGCGGATAGCCAGGGCTGCGAACTGGCCTGACTTCATCGCGTAATAAATCCCTTCGTATGTCACAGGCATGGCCGTCGCGGCCGCATCACCAAGAAAAAGAATATTCCCAAACGCTAAGGGTTTTCCTCGCCATGCGGGAATTGGGAAGACGCGGGGACGCTCAATGGAGCAGATATCGCTGAGATCACCGGTCCCGAAATCGAATCTTCTCCTCAAAAAATTATTGAGCAGTGTGTGCAACTGGACCGGATTGCAACTTCCGGTGCCGACCGATGCAGTTCCGTCAGAAGGGAAAAGCCATGAATAAAAGTTCGACGCGTGGGCGGTTCCGAACCAGAATTCGCAAGCATCCGCGCTGAAGGGGCGTAAGTGTGTGCTTATCGTATATAGAAACTCCGGCTTTTGCATGCCGCACTTTCTGCCCACGCCGAAGGTGATGCCATCGGAAGCAATAATGTAATCGGAACGAATTTTGAGCAGCTCATCGTTCTTCTTTCTTACTGATGAAATGTAGGTCCCATTGTCTTTATCGAAGCCGCAGAATTCGCCTTCGATAAGGGAAGCCCCCTTTTCCATTGCAATACGCCTCAAAGTAGCATCAAGGGCACCGCGTTCAGTGATGCAGATGTGGCCGCTTTTTAGTTGTATCTCAATCCTGCGGTTCTTGGGTGAGACAATTACGATCTTGTAGATCTTCCGTTTGATGATTTCTTCGGGCAGATCGAATTCACGTACCCCTCCGGAAGGGATCCCTCCCCCGCACGGTTTGATATATGAAATATCCCGCTCCGCGATAATTGCGTCGATGCCCGCATCAGCCAGAAATCTGGCGGCAGTGGCCCCCGCAGGGCCGCCGCCGACGACCAGTACAGCCGTTCTCAGCATTGAAGGAATGACAGTTCAGTCGTGAAATTCTTAAATAGGCATTCTTACCGTCAGGACGGGGCAGGATGCGTTTCGTACCACCCTCTCTGCGGTGCTCCCGAAGAGAACGCGGTCGAGACCTTTTCTGCCGTGTGTTCCTATGACGATAAGATCGATCCCTTTTTCAGTTGCGAATTTAAGAATTTCTTCGTAGGGCACTCCGCGCATTACACCGGTTTCACTGTTTTTATATTCCCCGCAAACCGAAACAAAGAGTTTTTCGAGTGACTTCTTTGCATTGGCTTCGAGTTCCTTATAAGTAATGTCCACCGAACCGTGCGGAATGTGGAGACCCGGCGACATAGTTACATCTTGGATTACATGCAAAAGATAAAGCCTTGCCCCGTAGGTTTTGGCTACATCGGCTGCATACGATAATGAGTGCGATGCTCCTTCGGAAAAGTCTGTTGTGAAAAGAACCTTTTTGATTTCCATATTACGACCTCCTTCGATATATTCCGCAGATGAAATTAGTATACATAATTATAACCTGCATTTCCCGCATGTCGAAGAAAAAAAAGCCTCATGCCTTCGAAAATCAGGTGCGGGACTACGATATGTTTCTTGCTGAGATAAGGCGAAACAAGTTCTGCACGACCGCCGGTCAGTACTGCTCGGAGCTTTTGACTGCATTCTATCTCTAATCTTCCGATGATTCTGTCCACGGCCCCGGCGCTGCCGATAACGATGCCCGATGCTATTGCTGACGCGGTGTCCCGGCCCAATGCCGAACGCGGGGAGTCGAGTGCTATGGCCGGAAGCTTCGCTGTTCCCGATGTCAGGGACTTCTGCATCATATCTAAGCCGGGCAGAATAGCGCCGCCAAGAAATTCGTCATGCTTCCCCACAACAGTGATAGTCGTGGCGGTCCCGAAATCAACTACTGCCACGGATCTACCGAAAAGACCCTGCCCGGCAATTGCGTTCATGATCCTGTCTGAGCCTATGGTTTCCGGATGAGGCACAGCAAAGGTAATGCCAGATATCAGGCGGTAATCGACTGTCAGCGGCTTATTGCAAAAAACTTTTACGGATGACAATATCCTGCGGTTCAGCCCGGGGACAACAGAAGATATAACTACTGCTACGTCCCCCGATTGAAAAGCTTCGTTGCTTTTCCGGAAGAATTTATTAAAGTGTAATGATAACGTTTCAGCAGACTGGTTTCGCCATGAGATAGTTTCGAAGGAAAGTGGCTTCTCCTTTGAAGCATCGGGATAGAGCCCAAGCCCTATAGTAGAATTCCCGACATCGATCGCTAAAAGTGCAGGTATACGCAGCCTCATTCTTTTGTTCTCACCATAGTAACATCGCCTGCACTTATTTTGCGATATGAGCCGTCAGCCAATTTAACGATCAGCAGTCCCTCATCATCTATTCCGTCTGCCACCCCTTCAAACGTCCGATCGCCTGTCACGACACGCACAGGCCTGCCAATCGTGGAAGACATCTGACGCCATTCATCCAGAATGACCTTTTTCCCTTCCGCCAATAAAAGTCGATACCACATGTCGAATTCCCTGATCACTACCGCAGCGAGTTCAGTTCTCGAGATACTGTCATTTGTTTCTGCAAACAGGGACGTGGCGATCTCCCGAATCTCTTCAGGCATATCCTTTTTGTCTATGTTGACATTGATGCCTATTCCTACAACTGCCTGGCTTATGCGATCTATATCCGCCCTGATCTCGGTCAGGATGCCGCCGATCTTGCGCTGGCCGACAATCAGGTCGTTCGGCCATTTTATGGATATGGGAATGTTTGAAGTCTTCCTTATGGCAGAGACACATGCTACTGCTGAGAGCAAAGTGAGGGTCGTGGCTTCCCGGGGCGATATCCTCGGTCTCAAAACAATGCTCATGTAAAGGTTCTTCCCAGGTGGAGAAACCCAGGACCTGCCGAGCCGCCCTTTTCCGGCGGTCTGTGCGTCTGCTATTACTAGCGTTCCTTCGGAACAACCCTGCGAAGCCAGGTCCATCGCAATCGTATTTGTCGATGCAACGGAATCAAAAAAAAATAATTTATGACCGATCTTCATCGAGGAGGACGAAATTATTCTTTTGAGAGCTGAGATGCAAAGGTCGGGGGATTTTACCAGTAAATAACCTTTTGAAGGTGACGAATCTATCCCATAGCCTTCTTTTTTTAAAATACCTATTGTCTTCCAGATGGCGGCCCTGGTGACACCCATGCGCGCCGCCATTTCAGAGCCTGAAAGATAGCCATCGCTTTCCCTCAGAAGGCCGATGATACTTTCCTGTTTGATTTTTCCCTTTGACACTCGTAGCCTCCGAATTTATTCTGAATTCAAAATGAAGACCTCCACTTTGCCCTTGAGTTTTTTGGCAAATATTTCGGCGTCATCTCTGGAACCAACGATGGACCCGTAATGCATAGGGATAGCGACTTTGGGCATGATGTCGAGCGCTGCGGCTACCGCTTCATCTGCCGTCATCACGTATGTCCCCGACACCGGCAGCAAGGCTACGTCGATATTCACAAATGTTTTCATCTCGGGTATGCGATCGGTATCTCCCGCCAGATAATATCTTTTTGAGTCGAAGTTGAATATATATCCGACCCATCCTTTGTCCTTTGTGTGAAACTTTTTGTTCGTATTATAAGCGGGTACTGCCTCGATAACAATGCCTGCCACGGTAATCCTGTCCCCGGGCTTGACAATCACGATTCTGCCCCCCAGTTTTTTAGCGCAGTCGGCCGTCGCAACTATGACAGTGTTCGGCCCCTGGATTTTTTTTACATCCTCCGGTGAGCAATGATCGTAATGCTCATGAGTTATAAGAATAAGGTCCGCGATGCCGTTTTCCTTCAACCTGAACGGATCTGTGTACAGTATTCGTTCGCCGGTAATCTTGAAAGTGTCATGTCCGAGCCAGTGGATATTGTCTCCCATGCTTCCCCCTTTCTTTTCAGCTGCGACAGCTAAGGATATAATTACAAATATGAATGCTGCGATTGTCCCCACGTTGACGGACCGCTTTGTCTGCATTCTGGTCCTCCCAGCTTTTTAAGGATATTATAAACATACGCCGCAGCAGAATGAATAGGGAAAATACTACTTTCTTTTTTCTTTCGGAAAATGTTATATTTTCTCTCTCCCGTAATTCCGATGGTAAACGGGATAGGCCACTGAAAGACTTGACAAAATAATCTTTCTCTGGTAAGCTTAACAGGTTTTCCGGTAAATCGGACTAGATTAGAGAATTATATCAACTGGAGGAAATGTGCCGACAATCGCACAATTAGTCAAAAGTGGGCGTAAACAGCTCGAGAGAAAGACGAAGAGTCCGGCACTCAAAAGCTGTCCTCAGAAGCGCGGTGTTTGTGTAAGGGTTTATACGACTACTCCCAAAAAGCCGAACTCCGCATTGAGGAAGGTAGCAAGAGTGAGGCTTACCAACGGCATGGAGGTCACCGCGTATATCCCCGGTGTGGGTCACAATCTCCAGGAGCATTCAATTGTGTTAATCAGGGGCGGAAGGGTCAAGGACCTTCCGGGTGTTAGATACCATATCCTGAGGGGCACACTAGACTGTGCCGGCGTTGGCAACAGGAAACAGGGCAGATCAAAATACGGCGCGAAGCGTCCCAAATAGATATAGTCGGAGCTTACTGAAAATGGCAAGAAGAAGAGAGTCTGAAAAAAGAGATGTCCTCCCGGATCCCAAATATAACAGCAAGCTTGTAACCAGGTTTGTAAGTGTGCTGCTAAAAGAGGGCAAAAAGTCCACGGCAGAGCGGATTTGCTATGGCGCATTCGATATTATGGGCGAAAAGACCGGCATTGATGCATTGAAGGTATTCAAGGCCGCTGTCGAAAACGTAAAGCCCCTTGTCGAAGTAAAGCCGAGAAGGGTCGGCGGTGCCACATACCAAGTGCCGGTTGAAGTTAAACCGGCCAGAAAGATAGCCCTGGCATTGAGATGGATCATGAAATACGCCAGGGACCGCAAAGAGAAGACGATGCGCGAAAGAATCGCGGGCGAACTGCTGGATGCTTATAACAATACGGGATCGTCAATCAAGAAAAAAGAAGACACGCACAAAATGGCCGAAGCCAACAGGGCCTTTGCTCATTATCGGTGGTAAGAAGGTTTAGATATAATGTCGAGATTTCCTCTAGAAAAAACACGCAATATTGGCATTATGGCCCACATCGATGCCGGTAAGACCACTACTACCGAGCGAGTCCTCTATTACACAGGCGTAACATACAAGATCGGCGAAGTCCATGACGGCACTGCTGTAATGGACTGGATGCCGCAGGAGCAGGAGCGCGGAATCACCATTACTTCTGCCGCCACGACATGTTCGTGGAAAAATCATCGCATTAATATAATCGACACACCGGGGCATGTGGATTTTACCATCGAAGTGGAGCGTTCCCTCAGGGTACTTGATGGAGCCGTTGCCGTTTTTGATTCTGTCGCCGGAGTGGAGCCGCAATCCGAAACGGTCTGGAGACAAGCAAATAAATATGAAGTTCCCAGGATTGCTTTTTTTAACAAGATGGACAGGGTCGGCGCCGACTTTTTCATGGCGGTCGATTCAATGGTCGAGAAACTCGGTGCCCGTCCGGTTCCGATACAGCTTCCCATTGGGAAAGAGGAACGGTTCAGGGGGCACGTTGACCTTGTTTCCATGAAGGCATACCTCTTCGATGATGAAACGCTTGGTGCCAAATTTGTTGAAGACGATATTCCAACGGAATTAACAGCCCAGGCTAAAGAATACAGAGATAAAATGATAGAAGCCATCTCCGATGTGGACGAGGCGGTGATGGAGAAATATCTTGCTGGTGAGGAAATTTCGGTTGAAGAAATCAAGAATGCGCTTAGGCAGGGCACAATACAGATGAAGATCAATCCTGTTATTTGCGGTTCTGCTTTTAAAAATAAAGGCGTCCAGATGCTGCTTGATGCGGTTGTGGACTATCTGCCATCGCCACTCGACGTTCCACCAGTCATTGGGAAGAAGCCGGAGGATGGTTCCGATATAGAAAGGAAACCGGATGACAACGCGCCTTTTGCGGCACTCGCTTTCAAGATAATGACTGATCCCTATGTCGGGCAGCTTGTTTTCGCCAGGGTCTATTCCGGCGTTCTGCCTTCAGGTTCTTATGTATATAACTCCACCAAGGATGTTAAAGAAAGGGTGGGCAGACTCCTTCAGATGCATGCCAACAAGAGAGAGGAGATAAAGGAGGTCAGGGCGGGCGACATTGCTGCCATTGTCGGGCTCAAGCAGACTCTGACCGGCGATACCCTCTGTGATGAAAATGCACCTGTCATACTTGAACTGATGGAATTTCCGGAGCCGGTCATCTCGGTTGCCATAGAACCCAAGACCAAAGCTGATCAGGAGAGACTGTCGGTATCTCTATCCAAGCTTGCCCAGGAAGACCCTTCTTTCAGAGTTTCCTTTAATGACGAAACAGGACAGACGATAATTTCCGGAATGGGAGAGCTCCATCTTGAAATCATAACGGACCGACTCATGAGGGAATTCAAGGTTGGTGCCAATGTAGGCAAGCCTCAGGTTGCTTACAAGGAAGCCATCAAGAATTCAGTCAAAATAGAAGGCAAATTTGTGAGGCAGTCCGGCGGGCGTGGTCAGTACGGTCATGTCTGGATTACAATGGAGCCGCTCGAGAGGGGAACAGGGTTTGAGTTCGTCAATAAGATCGTTGGAGGCACAGTTCCGCGAGAGTATGTCCCTGCTGTTGAAAAAGGCGTCAAGGAAGCGATGGAGGGAGGCGTGCTCGCAGGGTATCCCGTGATGGACGTGAAGGTAACACTTATCGACGGGTCCTACCATGAGGTCGATTCTTCTGAAATGGCATTCAAAATCGCCGGCTCGATGGCCTTCAAGGAAGGGGCTAAAAAGGCCCAGTTGGTACTGCTTGAGCCGGTTATGAATGTCGAAGACGTCACCCCCGAAGAATACATGGGCGATGTTATAGGCGACCTGAATTCCAGGCGTGGAAAGATACAATCAATGGAGAAGCGCGGCAAGACCCAGGTGATCAAGGCCACAGTACCTCTTTCCGAGATGTTCGGATACGCCACTGATCTCAGATCTAAAACCCAGGGAAGGGCCACTTATACCATGCAGTTTTCGCATTATGAGGAAGTTCCCAAGAGTATTATGGAAGGCATTGTAGCCAAAATAAAAGGCGAATAAATTAAAGGCAATAAAAGTTTAACGTACGGTACGAAGGAGGAGATATGGCCAAGGCAAAATTTGAGAGGACGAAGCCGCATGTAAACGTTGGGACTATCGGGCATGTAGACCATGGGAAGACGACATTGACGGTTGCGATCACAAAGGTATTGTCATTCAAGGGGCAGGCG
>DATJOY010000124.1:0-6119 GCA_035506695.1 Dissulfurispiraceae bacterium | reverse complement strand
TCTATCGGTCACCATCTTCGAGAAAATGTCCTTGCAGCAAGCATTTCAGGAAAATGGCACAGCCCTAAATACTATGAAAAATCATAACCAGTTGAATCTATACGATTCTTAACCGGACACTAGTGAACCGTACCCTTTATTCAATATTCAATAGATGGAGTTGCAACCAGATTTAGGCAGATTAATTACTATTGGGATAAATGCAATTCAAGGTTGTGATATCTATGGTGAAAATAATTTATATAATATTACTCATTGGGGTCTGCATATTGTGTTATCGCCAATATACGTTTGCGGATTGCCGAGACTTCCCAGCCCCCGATTTTAAGATAACTGATCAGCAGACATATACTGGTCGATATATAAATAAGGAATTTGGCTTTTCTGTTGTTATTCCCAAAGGATCTACCGGGTTTAACACTCCTCCCCCACGCCCTGATAATGGAATAGGTATACTCCTGTCATCTAATCCTAATTCCTTTGTATCTTTTATAGCGCAGGATGGATCTGTCCAATTAGAAAGATTCTATGCGGAAAGCATTACAAATCTCCGGGAAGAGGCAGAGAAAGTTCTTTCCATAAAGCGAGTTGATACAATTTTAGATAACATGAAAGCGATTAGATATATTGCAAAGTATACCTGTGTTGCTAAGCCGGGTGTATTTATCAACGAGGCAATACTGGCGTACAACTCCGAGAGAAGAATTTTTTATGCGTCAACATTACTTACAACAGGAGACAAGTATAAGAAAGACGGGATGATATTTAACAAAATCTTAAAAACATGGCGATTAATTCCCTTAGCTCCACACTATTCGGTGCCATTCGAGGGTGTGAGATAAAGGATAAAGTAACGGATAAAGAGTAACGGATAAAGGGGACGGTTGTTCTATCTCACTAATTCGGTAACTTTTTCCAGTTTATCGAACGGAGTGAGGTATTCCAATCCCCCGTGCCGTTTCAAGTGATGATACTCAAAATGATAGCTGCCAAGCTGTTCCTTAACGTGCTCTAAGTCCTTGAAGGTGTTTGGCCGCAGAAACTCCTTTTTCAATGCACAAAAGAGAGAAATGAGGACGGTTGTTCATGATGCTGGAAATTTCCAACTCGTTATGCTAATATTGACTTAACGCCAAAAGGACCTCTAAATTATTTTTATTCTGCTGCTTGCAATATTCCCTGACAAGTCCACTTTGGCGATAATTCCAGTATAGCAGGAGCGGACACTGTGGAAATTAAAATCAACGGCAAAATGCTCGAAGCAGATGAAGGCAGGACTATTCTTGAGGTTTGCAAAGAAGCCGGTATATACATTCCGACCCTTTGCTACGATAAACGGCTGGAACCTTACGGAGGATGCCGTCTTTGTGTGGTCGAGGTCAAGGGAGTCCCGCGACCGCTGACGGCCTGCACAACCCCCATTGCAAACGGAATGGAGGTCATAACAGAGAGCGACGCGATCACCGCACTCAGACGCTCTGTCCTGTCGTTAATCCTTTCCGACCATCCGAACGATTGTATGGTATGCGAAAAGGCAGGGGTCTGCGACCTGCAGGAGCTTGCCTATTTTTATGACGTAAAGCCGGACGCTATTTCCGGCATACCGCGAAATCTGCCGGTGCGTGACGACAATCCCCTCATATATTTTGATCCGAATAAATGCATCCTCTGCGGCCGCTGCGTCAGGATCTGCCACGAGGTGGTGACAAAGGGAACTATTGACCTCACAGGGAGAGGTTTTACGACGATGCCGGATACGGCATTCAGCGAGCCCAAGAATCCCGACAACTGCGTATTCTGCGGTCAGTGTATATCGACCTGTCCGGTGGGAGCACTTGCAGAAAAGCCATCCATGGGCAAAGGCCGCACATTCGGAGTTAAGAAAGTAAAGACGACTTGCACCTATTGCGGCACTGGGTGCAATTTCTATCTCAACGTCAAGGATGGCAAGGTCATTCGTGTTACTTCGGATTATGACGCGCCGGTAAACGGCGGCAATCTTTGCATCAAAGGGCGCTTCGGTTACGAATTCATCCACCATCAGGACCGCATAACAACGCCTTTGATCAGGGAGAACGGAGGATTCAGGCCGGCCTCGTGGGATGAGGCACTTTCACTAATTGCGACAAAATTTACCGAGCTGAAGGAACGCTATGGACCCGAGTCTGTCGGCGGGTTTTCGTCATCCCGATGCACTAACGAAGAAAATTACCTCATGTCCAAGTGGGTCCGCGCAGTCCTCGGCACTAACAATGTCGATAACTGCGCACGGGTCTGACACGCTCCAACGGTGGCCGGGCTGGCCACCTCGCTGGGAGCAGGGGCAGCAAGCAATTCGTTCAACCAGATCTCGGGAGCTGATGTGCTCTTTGTATATGGCTCCAACACGACTGAAGGGCATCCCATTGTATCTCTCCATGTAAACAAGGCGCTCAGGAAGGGCGCGCGCATGATAGTTGGAGATCCGAGGAAAATCGAACTTGTCAGTAAGGCTGACGTATGGCTCAACCTGAAGCCCGGCACCAATGTGACGCTCCTGAACGGACTCGTACATGTGATACTGAAGGAGGGATGGCACAATAAGGAATTCATAGAGAGCCGTACAGAAGGTCTTGATGAACTTAAAGAGGCTGTCAAAAATTATACGCCGGAGCATGTCGAAAAGGTTACCGGCGTCTCAAGCGATCGCCTCGTTGCTGCGGCCCGTCTGTATGCAAAGGCTAAGCGGGCAATGATCCTCTACGGGCTCGGAATTACCGAGCACAAGAACGGCACCGAAAACGCGATTGCCATAGCCAACCTTGCCCTCAGCTGCGGGCATATCGGTAAGCCTTCCACCGGCATCATGGCCCTGCGCGGGCAGAACAATGTACAGGGTGCAACTGACATGGGTCCGATGCCTGCAACCTTCCCGGGTTATCAGCCGGTAACCAACGACCAGGTCCGCGAGAAATTTGAAAAGGCCTGGGGTCTTAAGCTTTCGCCGACTGTCGGACTCAAGTCATGCGAGATGCTTGATAAAGCCGCGCACGGCGGGTTCAAAGGACTGTTTATACTGGGCGAAGACCAGGCCCATACTGATGCTGACGTATATCATGTCCGCAAAGCTCTTCAGTCTTTGGAATTCTTAGTTGTGCAGGATATTTTCCATACTGAAACCACCCAGTTTGCCCATGTCATATTGCCTGGCGCAAGCTTTGCTGAAAAGGACGGTACATTTACTAATGGCGAACGCAGGATACAGCGAGTTCGCAAGGCCATCGAGCCATTATCGGGGATGGCCGAGTGGCAGGTACTCTGCGACCTCTCAACACGTATGGGGTATCCGATGAAGTATCGTCATCCCTCCGAAATAATGGATGAGATTGCAAGCCTTACACCGATTTATGGCGGTGTTTCATATGAACGCCTCGAAAACGGCGGCCTTCAGTGGCCATGCCCGGCAAAAGATCATCCGGGTACAACCACTTTGTATCAGGAGATATTCTCACGCCCCGGAGGAAAAGCCCGCTTTGTTCCGCTTGAGCAGAAAAGCCCCGGCGAAGTTGCGGATGCGGAGTATCCGCTCATACTCATCACCGGCAGGAGGCGCCCGCATTACAATAACGGCTCGATGACCCGCCGGGCTGCCGGCATTGCTGAACTATTCCCGGAAGAGCTTCTGGAGATAAATCCCGATGATGCGGCTCGACTCAATATCGCTGACGGAGAAATGGTTGATATCAGCTCAAGACGCGGCACTATCCGGGTCAAAACCCTTTTAACTGATCGGTCGCAAAGCGGCGTCGTCTTCCTGGCATTCCATCACCAAAACGCGCTGACAAACATACTTACATCCTCGCATAAAGACCCGGTAACGGGGACCCCCGAATATAAAGTATCCGCTGTGAAGGTAGAGAAAGCTGGAGTGAATTGAAGCTGAGAAAGGAAGGCTATGAGAGTCGAGTCGCTGCCGGAGGTTGAAAGAATCAGTGCCCTGATTACCGCTCTGAAGTTGTATATCGACGAGCGGACGGGACATTCCTGCAATACACCATCTCCGCATGTATTTGACGTCCCGTGTCTCTCTTCCTGGGATGCTCCGGACTGGCACATGTTAATTAAGGATGTGCAACTTATCGACTATCTCGTCTCAGGCAGCAGCGGGGCCGTCAGGCTGATCAGAAGCCTTCAGTCATATGTTCAGTGGCAAATGCAGACTGAAGCGGATCGAATCTGCGAAAAAATCAGGACCTGCAATTAACGCTCAAGACCGACAGTAGTTCATTTGTTTTGGCGCAGAGTATCCATCTCCCGGCTCGGTTGAAGCAGCTGTCCCCGCAGGGACAACAATTCCCTGCGATTGTCCCGATTGGGACAATATGCACCTGCCCGGCCGCTGTGCGGAGTTGAGCGCATATCCTTAATTCCCCTATGTTATAGACTTGCTCATGTCCCGACCTTTATATTGGCACCGGACTTGCTCATATCCATTATGTTCCAGTGTAATTTTCCCCGAACAGAGTATTATGGATCAAGCCTGTCCCGGTGCGAATATCGTAAGAGGAAGGCTCACGGAGGATAAAATGGCAGATAATGCGTCAGTCTTCAGTTTGTGCGGAATGTGTGCGGTTCGGTGTCCGATAAGAGTTGAAACAAAAAACGGCATGGTAACATGGATCGAGGGTAATCCGCATATACCGGGGATAGAAGGGGCGCTCTGCGCCAAGGGTTCGGCAGGCCTTGCCTTTGAATATGATTCCGAACGGCCGCAGTATCCGATGATAAGGGAAGGTGCAAGGGGATCGGGAAAATGGAAAAAGGCCACCTGGGAAGAGGCGCTGGCTTACATTACCGACAAGCTGCAAACCGTGAAGGAAAAATATGGTGCGAAATCCATTGCCCTTGCAGATCGCGGCGGTCTGTTCACCGATCTGACGAAAAGTTTTCTCAAGGCTTTAGGCTCGCCTAATTACTTTGACCACGACGACTCCTGCTCCGGGAATGTCAATATGGCATGCCAGTCACTTTTCGGCTATGGGCGAGGGGATATCGGCTACGATTATGCCAATACAAAGCACTTCGTGCTTCTCGGCAGGAATCTTTTCGAATCGCTGCAGGTCAAGGAAGTCAACAATGTCCTCGATGGCATGGAAAAAGGTGCAAAGTTGACATATGTCGACATCCGCGCAACAGTGACCGCTTCCAAGGCGGACAAATTCTTCATGATCCGTCCCGGCACCGACTATGCATTTCTCCTCGCCCTGATCCATGTCATTCTTAAAAACCGCCTGTACAATGCCGAGTTTGTTTCACGCTACTGCAGCGGGCTGAGCGAGCTTGAGCAGTTTGTGCAGCCTTACACTCCGGAATGGGCAGAACAGGAGACCGGCATCCCGGCATTTGAGATCGTAAATCTCGCCAATGAAACAAGCGCCGTAAAACCTCAGGTCATATTCCACGGCGGATGGATGCTTTCGAGATATATCGATTCTTTCTATTGCAGCCGTGCGTTGTATATCCTGAACGCCCTGATGGGAAACATCGAGACCAAAGGAGGCCTGATAATCGCCAAAGGTCCGGCGGATGCGGGCGCAAAGGGGCTGAATTCGCTCGGCAAGACCATACCCGATGTTACGGACAAAATTATTGATTTCTCAATCCCCAATAAATCGCTCGGCACCGGGCATATGGTCAACCTGCTCAAAACAATCGGCACGGGAAGTCCTTATCCCGTAAAGGCATTCTTCGCCTATCGTTTCGATCCCGTAGCCGCATTCCCCGACCCCGATGAGCAGCGCAAGGTCCTTGACAACCTAGACTTGCTTGTGGCGATCGACGTCAACTACAGTCAAACGGCATGGTATTCCGATGTCATCCTGCCGGAGGCGACTTACTTGGAGCGCTCCAATATCCTGTGTACGCAGAAAGGCCCGAAGCCTGGATTTGCGATGCGACACCAGGCAATGCTGCCGCGTTATGACAGTAAGCCGGCATGGGAAATTTTCACCTTGATAGCACGTCGCATGGGTGCGGGGAATTACTTCCCGTGGGACACCATAGAAGACATCTGGCAATATCAGCTCGAAGGCACTGATGTTAAAATGTCGGACTTTGACGCGAAAGGCTCGGTTGCTCTG
>DATJOY010000123.1:0-2701 GCA_035506695.1 Dissulfurispiraceae bacterium | reverse complement strand
ACCGCCACCAACCACGACCTCCCTGCTCTCATGGAATCGGGAGGATTCAGGGAGGACCTGTTTTACCGCATAAACGTCATCCCGATACAGACCCCTCCACTTAGGGAGCGGCCCGAAGACCTTCCGGCCCTCGTCTCCCATCTGCTTGAGAGAATCAATCTGGTCAACAGAAGACGAATACACAGTGTCAGCCCTGCAGCCATGGAGGCCATCGAGACGTATCACTGGCCGGGCAATGTCCGCCAACTAATCAACGCCCTCGAATACGCAGCCATAACGTCCAGGGGTGACAACATAGCCCTCGCCGACCTTCCCGAATATTTACTGAAAAAGGGAAACCCCGAATTTGTGCGGGCACTCCCGGTAAAGCAGCACCTTGGCAGGGAACGGATAATCGCAGCCCTCAGCAAATTCAACGGCAACAGATCGCTTGCGTCGAGGCATTTGGGCATAAGCCGCGTAACGCTATGGAAGATCATCAAGGAATTAAAGATAGAAGACGTATAATGCTTCCTTACAACTCAGGCGGGCTGCGGTACTTTTGTCCTAAGGTAGCGCACTCCTGTCCAGATAAGTACAACCGCGAAAATAATCCTCAGCACGGCCTCTGAAAGCACGAGCGCAAGGCTGCCGCCCAGATAGGTCCCGATGAAAATGCCGGGTATCAGCCCGGCAAGTAGTTTCGTGACCACATTGCCCAGTTTCCAGTGAGCATGTGCACCAACCGCGCCCGCAGGCACCATCGCAAGTAGTGAACTTCCCTGGGCCATATGCTGGCCCATACCTGCAAGCAAAACCATCGCAGGCACCATAATCGTCCCGCCGCCGACCCCCATCATTCCCGACAGAAATCCCGTAAACACACCGGTCAGCAGGAGTACGGCAACCTTTGCCCAACCCGTCATCGGGTTTGAATACTGGGCCAGATAGGGTTTGAGAACCAGCAATATCGAAACGAAGATGAGAAAACCTCCGAAGGAACGTTTGAGTTTCCACTCAGGCAGCGCGTGGGCGAAATGCGCACCGAAGCGAGCTGTGAATATCGCGGTCACCGCAAGCAAAGCCGATGCGGTAAGATCGACAGAACCCTTCGTCGCATAGGTAATGGCTCCGGCAACTCCCGTAAAAACGAGGGCAACAAGGCTTGTGCCGTGGGCCTGATGCTGCGTCAGCTTGAGCACGCCAACCATCAGAGGGATCATTATAACGCCACCGCCGAGTCCTACCAGTCCGCCAAATATACCGGCAACAAGACCAATCAATAAATTCATCATTATATGCCTCCGCGCCCTCACGGGCATAATTTAATAAAATTTCGGTTCTGTAAAAAGAACGATGGCCATTATGGCTTCTTACCGGCATCGGCAAGTGTTTTGTCATGCCGGTCTATAAGAGCGGCTGTTATTTTCGCTGCAAGTCCTGCGTCGCGAGCAGCTATGGCGTTAAACAACTTTTCATGCATTTCTGCCACGACGGAGCCGTCGAAGTCAACTGCATCCCAAAGCGTAGAGATGACTTCTCTGAGCGAACGGGCGAACGTCCTGTAAAGGTCGGAGAAGACTTCGTTTCCCGCTGCATCAGCAATGGCGCAGTGAAAGGCTATGTCGGCTTCAAGGAGGGCGGGCATGTCATTGCGCGCCAGGGCCTTGCGGCGCTCCTTCAGGTGGCCCCGAATCCGTTCACTGTCGGACTTTCTGTGACGAGTCGCTGCGAGCCTTGCAATCTCGACCTCAAGGGCGCGGCGCACCTCCTGTATCTCGCCCGCCTTTGCACGCCTCAGCCGCTGCACAAGCGGCTCGCAGCTAGCCGGAAGCGAACGAACGTAGGTGCCGTCCCCCTGCCTAACTTCCAGTATCTCATTGTGCGCAAGCACCCTAATCGCCTCGCGCAGCGTGGAGCGGCCCACACCCAGTTCAGCCGTAAGCTGAGGCTCGGTCGGAAGCTTGTCGCCGACGGCGTATTTGCCCGAGGAGATCGCAGACCGGAAATGCTCAATTACCTGGTCTGCCAGCTGCTGTTTCTTAATCAAGACGGTCCCTCATTATTCATCAGATGATCTTATGATTAAGTATAATTGCCTGATGAGGTGTTTGTCAAGGGTATCATCAAGGGTTCCGTGAAAGTGCCATCGGGTCATATTGCGGCGGAGGGAAAGATTGTTCCGGAAGCCCTCGTTGTGCTGAATATCATTGGCATAGCAAATATAAATTTGAGATGACTAACATTACAAATAGTGTAGTCGTCATTTGATAAAAATAATGACATCAGGTAGATATGCCAATAGCACACGTTAATGGCTATTGACAGTTGCAGATATTTATGGTAGAGTTCTTTAACTGGATAATAACTGGTTAGATGCATGAATAAAATGACGTCGGAATATGGAACAAAGAATGATTGAAACAATAAGCGATTATAGACAAGAAGTATTAAAGATTAAGGGTGAACTCGGTGCAGGGCGCGAACTCCTTTTTAGGGGGCAAAGTAATCATAGTTGGAAAATTAGATCATCGCTTGAAAGGCATGGGATTGAAACAATTGCGTGTGAAAAATACTACAGTTTAATTGATAGATACAAACCCCTTATTAATCCTCTTATTGAAAACAGATATGAAAGAAAATCAACACTAAGTGGGTATCCATTTGATTTTAAGGAATATTTATCAGGCTCGTGGGAATTGCCTGAAATGGAGTATTTGGC
>DATJOY010000122.1:0-5145 GCA_035506695.1 Dissulfurispiraceae bacterium | reverse complement strand
CAAACGCAATGAAGGAATCGATGCCCCTGGAGTCAAGTAGATCAAATGCATTTATGAGCCATTTCTCCATGTCTTTCAACGGCAGGATTTCTGCAGCTTTTTTTAAACGTCTCAGGGTGCTTACGACAAAGGATGAACTGGCGTGGGAGAGTGAGAGACAAAGGGCGAGGGTCTTTTGCCGAAGAGCGGGGTCAAATAAATCTATCGTATTTAAAATACTTCTGATTTCATCATCTTCGAAGAAGTCGAGTCTGAGGTTCCCGGACAGTGCTTCTTTGAGTTGTGACACCTGTTTTCCTGAAAGCGACGGCATCAGAAAAGCGAACTTACGATCTCGTCAAGGGCAGCAATCATTTCGGCATCATCGGTAAGCGGAGCTGAAACTGCGACTTTGCACGCCTCCGTTGGTTTGATGCCCGAAACAACAAGCTGTGCGGCATGAATAAGAAGTCTCGTGCTGGCGCCTTCGGCGAGGCCGCGGTCTTTCAGGTTCCTCGTCTTTTTGCCGTAACTCACGAGCCTCCCGGCTGTTTCGACGTCGATGCCGGATTCGTGCATAATAATCTCGACCTCCAGCTCTTTACCGGGGTAGCCGAAGTCAAGGGCAAGAAAACGCTGTCTGGTGCTCTGTTTGAGGTCCTTGAGCACACTCTGGTAACCCGGATTATACGATATCGCCAGAAGGAACTCATCAGGTGCCCTGAATATCTTCCCCCTCTTCTCCACAGGGAGTATCCTTCGATCGTCGGCAAGAGGGTGTATAACTACAGTTGTATCTTTACGCGCTTCGACGATCTCGTCAAGATAGCAAAACCCGCCTGCTTTGACCGCCTTTGTCAAAGGTCCGTCAACCCATATGGTCTCGCCTCCTTTTACCAGATAGCGGCCCACGAGGTCAGAAGCTGTGAGGTCATCATGACAGGAGACCGTTATCAAGGGCCTGTGATACTTCCATGCAACGTATTGCATGAATCGTGTCTTACCAGATCCCGTAGGCCCCTTCATCAAAACCGGAATCCTGTTCCTGTAAGCCGCTTCGAACAGGTCTATTTCGTTCGCAACTGGACGGTAGTATGGCTCGGTTTCGACCAGATATTGATCGGACTTGACCGCTTTGGCCTTCATTCTTTTAGTGTAGCCGGATTCTCCCGGGCAAACAACGTACAGGCAGATATGCTATTTGAGGAGCTTCTCCATTTCAGAAGGTGGGAGGGGATGACTGAAAAGAAAACCCTGCATCTTGTCACAGCAGCTCTTGCGCAAAAATGACACCTGGGCCTGTGTTTCGACTCCTTCGGCAGAAGTTTCCAGATTAAGGCTCTTTGCCAGGGCGATCAACGCGGTAATTATCGAAGCGTCCGCAGCACCGCCTGCGAATTCCTTCATTAACCCCTTGTCGATCTTAACGCTCTGAACAGGGAGTCGTTTCAGAAAGTTGAGGGATGAATAACCCATGCCGAAATCGTCGATCACAAATTGCACGCCCATGTTTGTAAGCTTCATCAGGTTCGGCAAGATAGCGTCGAGGTTCTGAAGCGCAACCCCTTCGGCTATTTCGAGATTGAGAAGCTTCGGCGAAAACATCGTCTTCCTGAGCACTTTATCGACCATTTCGGCAAAATCGTGCTGCAGCAACTGTACGGCAGATACATTGACTGATAGCTGAAGCGGGCCGAACCCCTTGTTTTGCCATCTCTTCACCTCGATGCATGCCATCCTCAGCACCCACTCCCCGATCGGAACGATAAGGCCTGCCTTCTCTGCAAGCGGCATGAATTGTTTGGGATAGAGAAGGCCGCGTTCAGGATGGTTCCAGCGAATAAGCGCCTCTACACCGGTAACAATCCATGAGGCCAGATCCACCTGCGGCTGATAGTGGATATTCAGTTCACCGTTTTCCAGTGCAGTCCTTAAATCATTTTCGAGTTGCCTCAGTTCGACGCCGCATGCGTCAAGAGAAGGATCATAAAGCCTGATAGCGTTGCCCCCCAATCCTTTGACATGATACATCGCAGTGTCTGCTTTCCTGATCAGTGTTTCTGCATCCCATCCGTCATCAGGATAGATACTTATGCCTATGCTCGTTGTAAGACTGATTCGATGTCCGTCGAGCATCCACTTTTGGTTGACAGCCGCAAGTATCTTCTGCGCAACCAAAATAGCGTCTTCGTCCTGGTTCACCTGTGACAGCATTATCGTATATTCATCGCCTCCCATGCGAGCAACCGTGTCGCTCTCCCTGAGACATCCCCGCAGCAGCCCGGCGATGCTTTGCAACACCATATCCCCTGTGTTGTGTCCTCGGGTGTCGTTGATAATTTTGAAGCGGTCAAGGTCAAGAAACAGCACAGCAATCTTAGTGCGGTTCATCTGGGCCTTTTTTATTGCTGCCGCAAGACGAACGTTGAATAATATCCGGTTCGGTAAGCTTGTAAGCGGATCGTGATAGGCCTGATGACGCATGGCCTCTTCCATCAGCATGCGTTCGGTTATTTCATGAAGAGACCCTATGACCGCTTTCCCACCATTAAAATTCATGCATGCGACATATGCTTCGACATCGATTATATTGCCGCCCTTCTGCTGACCCGAGAAGGTGAACTGGAGGCTTTTTCCATCCTCGCATGCCAGCTTTGAAAGATTTTCGGAAAACATCTTTCGATCAGCTTCCGTAACAATATCCAACACCGTTACTATTTCGGCCATTATGTTACTGTCATAATCGAATATCTCGGCCATCTTGGGATTGACGTAGATGAATTTTCCGTCCCTCACGACAAATATACCGACGAGGGATTTTTCGACAAGGTCCCGGAACGCAGTGCCGTTGGCCGGAAAAGAATATCCTGAATCAAACGACGGACTGCCCTCCGCATCTTTCCGGCAAACAGCTGTATTATCGACTTTCGGACTGACTATAAGCACCACGCATGAAGAGTCGTCCAGCGGCGAACCAATGACGCTAACGGGCACATCACTGCCTTTTCCGGTGATAAGGATAGTGTCGATACTTTTGTCATTTTCAAGATTATGCCTGATTTTGACGAAAGTTTTTCTGACAAATTCATCGTCGGCAAACACATCGCCTATATTTCTGCCGATCAGCCCCACCCTATCATACCCGAGCAGGTCTATAAGACTTTGATTCACATGCGTAATCTTACCAGCAGCATCAGCGATGATAATACAGTCTTTAATATTTTGCAGGACCTCGCTGAACTTCAATAATGAATTCAATTCTATGCATCCGGACCCGGATATGTTATGCCATAAAAACATTCCGCACGGCAGTGACAGGGCTGCCGCCATGATTACCGGAACCGCTGCATCTTCATGAGTTGAAGCGAAAAAATAGTAGGATAAAGCCAATCCGGAAAGTATAAAGCACAATGGCTGATATATTTTGCGCGAAGTTGCCGGTGCGCCCGGTCTTGCCGCTAGTATTCCAAGGAATACATACGCGGCAGCCGCAAATAATGACAAGATAGATGCAGAAATCATAGGATCCGCTACTCACCTCAGCAAAAGGATCCCCCCAACCCTCGACTGAAATATTACACTATGGACTTGCCGCAACGCAAGCTTTTTTCACAAATATGCCTTATTTGTTTCAGCTGCCAAATTCGCGCGTTATTTTGTAAAAGCCTTCCATTTCCAATAAACGGGTTCGGCCGGTTTCACCCGTGAAATTAATATCTATTCTTTAATTCATTGGACTACAAGGAAATTGGAACCCCGTCGCCAAAGTCGATAGAGCCGGGCAACTCCAGCGGGGCCGATTCCCTTTCCGCCAGCATGAATCCATCACATTTTATGCTGCCGGAAGCCTTGCAGAGGCCGGTCCGGATTTCCTTCAGCCTGCCGCCTTGCACCCTTGCAATAAAGCCGTTAAGCATCAGAGAGATGTCAATGATAAAATCAATACGGAAGAACGGCCTCTCCCCGAGCAGAACATCAATATGCGGCTTATGTTCCGAGGTGATGGTATGATCAATCAGCGGCACAAGGAATACTTCGTCAGGAGAGTATTTGTCCGGATCACAGCATTTCGCAAGCAGCCGGTATTTGTTCCACGCTGAAACGATTATTTCCGGCAAAGATACATCAAGAATCTCCGGCACCTTTCTTGAGACCTCTTCAATAGCCTGTGGCCATACATAGGCTCCGGCCTCGCGCACTATCCTCTCCTTGAAGTCTGTGCCAAATATTTTATTTTCAAGTATCTCTACTGAAAGTTGCACCTCATTCTGTGCCCGACTGCCGAAAATACACGAAAGATTTATGCCCACGCTATTTACGATCCCTCCCATTATTGTTTTTCGTCTCGTTTCCGGTCATAATCTGTTGTATGCCTCGATCAACATAAACCTTAAAGCGGACAGCCGGTAGTGACGTAAGACTGTGGCCGGTCTTTAAACCCTGAACTCCGCCGTCCGGATAAGGCTGTGCAACGATAGATGTATTACCCTGTATTTGAATGCTCCGTCTGTGCGTCATCTTAAAATAAACATAATATGCGAAGGCAATGAAGAGCCCTCCTGCCGCCAGATACCATATGATAAATCCTGGCGGTCCATTGGCAGCAACCGATTTGTGCTCGGTCACTGTAATCGAAACCGCAGGGCTTGAAGCGATTCTTTTACCTCCGACAATTGCAATAGCCGAGGCTTGAAAAATTCCTTCATGACGATACCTATGTTCTGCTCCGGAAATTTGAGATCGTATCTGCGGATCATTATCGCCGAAGCTGAAGACAAATTCGACGTCGCTTAGAGGCGGATCTATGATGACCGAGAACTTCACAGGCTCACCTTCAGATATATTTGCCCTGTCTGCGCTCAGAGCAAGACGTCTTACTACCTTAACGGGGTTCACTTCTATACTCGTTGTTTCGCTCCTGGCAATGATCTTATCGCCGACCCGTGCAGTAACATTTGTGCTGTAGAGGCCGTTTCCCCGGTACTCATGGTCCGCTTGCCGATTGTAAGACCAGATGCATGGTGTCCCGTCCCCGAACATGAAGCAGTATTCTGCCCTGTCATTGTGCGGTGCCAGAAATGCCTGGAATTGAATATTCCCTCCTTCCTCTATCTTCTGAGGAGCAGCATTCAGGATCACACGATAATCAGTGAGTGGCTCAGCATG
>DATJOY010000121.1:0-6893 GCA_035506695.1 Dissulfurispiraceae bacterium | reverse complement strand
GCTGCCTGTAGGAAGCGGGAAAACGCCTGCATCCTACAGGCCTTTAATTGTCGTGAACTAAACCCTGCCGGTTAAGACACTGCAATAAGAAGAAGACCGGCAACACGTCTAAGACTTTCCGGTCGAAAACAAGCATGACTGATGGCTAGGTCGGCTACCGATTTCTGTGAGTACCCTATCCAACAAATTCCCAGGGATTTCCGGAATTATGAAACGGCTACGATTTCAGCCAAATGAAATACAACCTGCTACATCTTATCATCTTAGTTGTATCGAATTAAATTACTCCATGCGCCGGCTAATCACCGGTTCGAGTGCAGCTATCATCCGCCCTTTCTGGAAGATTGTCACTCTGCCAGTGCTTTCTGATACCACAATTGCAACAGCCTCGGTCTTTCGCGTAATCCCGGCGGCCGACCGATGGCGTGCGCCAAGACCCCGCAGTTTCTTCGTCACAACACCCGAAGCTTCGAGAAACCTTCCGGCTGCTTCCACAACTCCGTCTTCGGAAATTATGATGGCACCATCGAGTTTTGCCAGCTCCTTTATGCTTTCGACCACTTCCATCAGCGTGATCAGACGCTCTTCTTTCGGATAGTCTCTGAAAGGATTGAATACAACCTGATGTGACATATCCATAACGCTGTCGGTGTCGCCTATGACGAAGATGGTCCCGACTGACTTACCCTCCCGTCCAAGCGCCCCGATGTCGAGTGCGATATCAACAACCGCCATTATCGTGTAGAAAGCCCTGTTATGAATGATGGCCTTTACGTCGAAAGGAAAATCTTCACTCCAGGAAAGACCGAGATCATGTATCGTGATAGTGTCAAGATGGGTCTTGCCATGGGGGCCGAGTACGCAAACCACTTTGCTGTCCGGCCCTATGATGCCTTGCATAACTCCCCGGAGGAAGGCATATTTGATTCTCGAAAAACGGCTCTGATTGCCAGACCAACTGCTGATGACGGGATATGGGGCCGACTGATCTGCAGCCTTCAGCTCAATGTCTGCCGGAATGACTACAACAATTGTCCCGGCATCTTTAAATGCGGACTTGGCAAACCAGCGGCATTCCTGCTCGCTGTTCAGGAAGAGGAAGAGCTTCTCACTGCCGGTTTCGCGCGCGATGTTCAGTGCATTGCTTATAACTGAACTTTTCTGGTCCTTCATCCTTAGGCAACAATCTCCGTGCCGATACCCTCATTGGTGAAAATCTCAAGGAGAAGGCTGTGGGGTACCCTGCCGTCCACAATATGCGTCTTTTTGACGCCGCCTTCGATGGACCGCATACATGCCTGTACCTTTGGCAGCATTCCTCCGCCGATCACACCTTCGTTGATCATTTCAAGAATATCGAGCTTATTGAGCGTGGACATGATATTGCCGTCGCCGTCCTTTATGCCTGGCACATCCGTAAGCAGTATCAGCTTTTCTGCCTTCAGCGATGACGCGATCGCCGAAGCGACATAATCGGCATTGATGTTAAGCGCCTCGCCGGTTTTCCTCACGCCTATAGGCGATATTACGGGGATGAAGCCGTCCTTTTCGAGAGAGTTCAGGATCGCGGGGTTGATTTCATTCACCTCTCCCACAAGCCCGATATCGATTACCTCTTCGTCCTGCCTTGCTGACTTCTTGAGCAGTTTCTTCTTGGCACTGATGAGGCCGCCGTCCTTGCCGCTCAGGCCCACGGCCCTTCCTCCGTGGCTGTTGATGAGTGATACGATCTCCTTATTGATCAGCCCACCGAGAACCATCTCGACGATATCCATTGTCTCTTTATCAGTCACACGCTGCCCCTGGACAAAAGTGGGCTCCTTGCCCATTTTCTTCATGGTCTCGCTGATCTTGGGCCCTCCGCCGTGGACTATGATAGTCCGGATGCCGATGAAGTTGAAGAGCACGACGTCCTGGGCAAAGCATTTCTTAAGCCCCTCGTCGATCTGGGCAGCCCCGCCGTATTTGATGACAAAGGTCTTGCCGTAAAAGTTCCTGATGTACGGCAGCGATTCGATCAGTATGTTTGCCTTTTCGAGTAATTTCTTCATGTCTTCTCTCCGAAGATTATTATATCTGCTGCTCGTATTTCGTAATCATTACGCTGTAACCTTCCTTGGCAAGTGTATCCGCCAGTTTCAGGGCTTCCCCGCTGTTCTTGAACTTGCCTATTCTGACGCGATGATAATTCTCTTTTCCGATATTGACCCGCATTATATAGACATCCTGATAATGCAATTCAAGCCCCTGCTTAAGTCTCCTGGCATTGGACTCATCCCTGAACGAACCGATCTGAATCGTCAATGTCGAGCCTTCAATACGCCCGTACTTTACCTGTTTTACATATCTCGTATACCTGCCGACAGGTTCGATATCGACAGGTGCGACCCCCGGCCCGATAAGACCGATCCTCTTGGCTGCAGCGTATGACATGTCCAGGTCGCGGCCTTCGATGAAGGGTCCGCGGTCATTGACAATGCAATCTACCTGAGAGCCGTTCGATGGATTCGACACCTTCAGCTTTGTTCCAAGGGGATAATCTTTATGAGCGCAGGTGAGCGCAAACATGTTGAATGTCTCACCCGATGCCGTAGGCCTTCCATGGAATTCGCGTCCATACCATGAGGCAACGCACGAAATTTTATCCCCTTTGATTTCCTCATATTCCGACAGGCGATCAGCAGGACTGACTGCCGGCTGGCGTGTTTCCGGTGGAGGTGCAGATGACACTCCCACCGTCTGCCTCGATGTAGCACACGCGGAAAGGAGGGCCACACCCAGGGCGAGTACAACAAGAAAAACCGGCGCCGGTTTAAAGAATATACCTGCTGAGGTCCTCATCCTTCACCACATCCGCAAGTTTCTGTTTCACGTATGCCCTATTGACAACAATGGTCTGGTCCCGCATTTCGGGTGCGTTGAAAGAGACATCTTCCAGCAGCTTTTCAAGCACGGTATGCAGTCTCCTGGCGCCTATGTTTTCGGTCTTCTCATTGACCGTTGCTGCGATGCCGGCCAGCTCGTCGATGGAGTCTTCCTCAAAGTTCAGCTTCACGCCTTCGGTGTCAAGGAGCGCGACATACTGTTTAATAAGTGCGTTATGCGGCTCGGTGAGAATCCTGACAAAATCGCGCTTCCCGAGGGAGTCGAGTTCGACCCTGATCGGAAACCTCCCCTGCAGTTCTGGAATAAGGTCCGACGGCTTGGATATATGAAACGCTCCTGCAGCTATAAAGAGTATATGCTCTGTTTTGACCGTACCATGTTTGGTTGTGACCGTAGACCCCTCGACAATCGGCAGCAAGTCCCTCTGGACCCCTTCCCGCGAAACATCCGGTCCCTGCCCGTGCCCCCTGCTGGCTATCTTGTCTATCTCGTCGACAAACACGATCCCGGACTGTTCAGTCCGTTCGATGGCTTCCTTCGCGACCTTCTCCATGTCTATCAGTTTGTTCGCCTCTTCCTGAGTCAGCATCGCAAGCGCTTCAGGGACCTTCACCTTCTTCCGCTTCGACTTTTCGGGAAGAAAACTTCCCATCATCTCCTTGAGATTGATTTCGAGTTCCTCAAGCGCAACATTCGAAATCACGCCGAAAGGCATTGTCTTTTCCTTGACCTCGATATCAACATAACGGGAGTCGAGCTTTCCTTCCTTGAGCTGGGCCCTCAGTCTCTCCCGTGTTTCCTTGTAACTGTCCTTTTCTTCCGGTTCCTCAGCTGCACTCCTCGCTTGCTTGGGCAAGGGCAAAAGGAGGTCAAGAAGACGGTCCTCTGCGAGCGTAAATGCTTTCTCTCTCACTTTTGCCATATGTTCGGTCTTCACCATATTCATGGCAAGTTCAGTCAGGTCCCTGATGATCGACTCCACGTCCCTGCCGACATAACCGACTTCGGTAAATTTCGAGGCCTCGACCTTGATGAACGGCGCATTGTCGAGTTTGGCAAGCCTTCTCGCAATTTCGGTCTTGCCTACGCCGGTGCTGCCGATCATGATGATGTTCTTCGGCAGTACTTCATCCTTCAGATCGGCAGAAAGCCTCTGCCTGCGCCAGCGGTTTCTCATGGCAATGGCAACGGCTTTTTTGGCCTTCTCCTGCCCAATAATGTATTTGTCAAGTTCTTCTACTATTCTTTTCGGTGTTAAGTTATCCATCGAGTTCCTCGAGAGTGATATTTTTGTTCGTATAAATGCAGATGTCTGCAGCAATGTCCATAGCCTTGCCCACAATGTCCGCTGCCTTCAGGTCGGTACTTTCGAGGAGCGCCCGGGCGGCCGCCTGCGCATAGGGGCCTCCGGAGCCGATCGCCGCTATGCCGCTTTCGGGTTCTATAACGTCGCCCGTGCCGGAGAGTATCAGGGTATGTTCGGCATCTGCCACTATTAGTAGCGCTTCCAGCCTTCTCAATATCTTGTCCGTCCTCCAGTCCTTTGCAAGCTCGACCGCGGCCCTCGTGATGTTCCCTTTATATGTTTCGAGTTTGCCCTCGAACTTTTCAAAAAGCGTAAATGCGTCTGCGGTAGCCCCCGCAAAGCCGCCGAGGACTTTGTCGTTATACATTTTTCTGATCTTCTTTGCGTTATGTTTCAGGACTGTATTTCCCATTGTTACCTGGCCATCGCTGGCCATGGCAACTTTGTTGTCGCGCCTTACGCATAATATGGTTGTACCATGAAACATCTATTTTTTACCTCCTCTTTCACCCTCCGAAAAGGGATGGGCCTTGTCATATACATCTATGAGATGCCCTATGTCAAGATGCGTATATTTCTGGGTGGTCGAAAGGGATGAATGACCCAGCAGTTCCTGGATGACCCTCAGATCGGCCCCGCCGATCAGCAGATGCGTGGCAAACGTATGCCTGAGAGTATGTGGGCCGATCTGCCCGTCGATGCCCGTTAGTCTAGCGTATTTGACTACTATACGCCTTATTTGCCTGTCGGTCAACCGCTGTCCGTTCTTGTTCAGAAAAAGTGCAGGGTCAGCGGCAGGGATTCCTTTCTTCTTCTTGAAAAGCAGTCGCTCTATAAGATATGTTCTAAGTGCGTCAATGGCCTTGCCGCCGACCGGAACGATTCGCTCTTTCCTGCCTTTGCCCCTTACCTTCACAAGCCCGTCCCTGATATTTAAGTCGTCGGTATTCAGCCCTTCGACCTCGCTTACCCTCAGACCGCTTGAATAGAGAAGTTCGAGGATGGCCCTGTCCCGCAGCGGCAGAAGCCCGATTCCCTCAGGTGCCTTGACCAGCCCGAAGGTGTCATCGACATCAAGAAAATTAGGCAGATGCTTTTCAGCCTTGGGTGAGGGGACTAGCTTCGCATGATTAATCTTCACATGCCCTTCCTGATAGAGGTATTTGAAAAAAGACCTGAGAGTTGCAAGCCTCCTGGCCACTGTCGATTTCGCATGGCCGTCTATTATCTGGCCCGATATGTATCCCCGGATGTCCACAACTTCAACATGCTGCGGATCTACAGGGCTATACGCAGCAAATCCCATCAGGTCTTTCTCATACGCCCTCAGAGTATGCTCGGAGACGTTTCTTTCGACCTCGAGATATCTGAGGAATTTCTTAATGAATGGAAACAATTTGTTATCGGGCATATATTTATCTCATATCGTCAGCGGCAATTGTATCGCCGAGCAGTGAGCCTTTGAAGTCATATTCACAGAAAAACATGATGCGCTGCTGCTCCATATGCGCGTGGCCACTGAAACTTATTTGTTTTCACTGCGCAAGATGCGATTGCCGCTGACAGTGCCATCCACAATTCAAAATATAAAGTCATGTCGGCAAGGGCCTCTCGCCCGCCGAAATAGAACAGTATCATTTGGCACACGCATCGCCACAAAAGCTCATATTGCTTTACCCGAAAACGTGATTCAAAGGCACGCCGGCCCTCGATACACTTGCCAACATGACTTCGTGAGGTTTAACCACCATTACTTGAAATTATACTCCGTTTTGAGTCGCTGAATATACTCCAACCATTCTTTAATTGCTAACTCGGCGATTTTCTGTCTGCGCATTTTCTTGTCCCTGATGCGAGGTGCAGCATCTTCCGAAGGCAGGAGGCCGAAATTTATATTGCTCGGGACGAAATGTTCAGGGTCCGATTCGATGATGTGCGCAAGAAGGGATCCATGGGCGGAAGCCCTTGGTGGCGGAATAAATTCCTTTCCAAGCACCCTCAGCGAGGCACTGACCCCGGCCATAAGACCGATTGCCGTCGATTCTATATACCCTTCCACGCCGGTAATCTGCCCCGCCAGATATACCGATTCCGATTCCTTGAGTGAAAGGTCCGTGTTAAGATGTCGAGGCGAGTTGATAAATGTATTTCTGTGGATGCTGCCGAGTCTGAAAAACTCGGCATTCTCAAGCCCCGGTATCAGGCGGAACACCCGCTTCTGTTCCGGCCATTTCAGCCTTGTCTGAAACCCCACCATATTATAAGCAGTCCGCTCCCGGTTTTCAGTCCTCAGCTGGACCACGGCATAAGGGACCTTGCCGGTTGAGGGATCGGGAAGCCCCACAGGCTTGAGCGGGCCGAACCTGAGCGTATCCACACCCCTGCGCGCCATGACTTCAACGGGCATGCAGCCTTCGAAGACTTTTATATCCTCGAACCCCCTTGCTGTTACCGAATCTGCAGCCGTCAAAGCATCGTAAAAAATCCCGTATTCTTCTTTGGTCATGGGACAGTTCAGATAGTCGTCTCCGCCCTTTCCGTATCTTGACATCATGTACACTTTGGAGTAGTCAATACTGTCGGCATCAATAATCGGCGCTATGGCGTCATAAAAATGCAGGTATTCATCTCCGACTATGAGTTTGAGAGAATCAGCCATGGAGGCCGTTGTAAGTGGTCCAGTGGCAACGATGGCGATCCG
>DATJOY010000120.1:0-6257 GCA_035506695.1 Dissulfurispiraceae bacterium | reverse complement strand
CTGCAGCCAGATAGGGTTCTGGTCGATCAAGGTCTCGTACTCTAAAATCCTCTTCGGGAAGTCCTCGATAAATTTATAACAACTGTCGATAAATTCCTGATTGATGTCGCATCGCACGCCGCCGATACGCGGGTATGTGACAGTCAGACGGGCGCCGCAAGTCATCTCGTAAAGGTCCATTATCCATTCCCTGTCCCTCATGGAATAGAGAAATACCGTCATGGCGCCTATGTCGAGGGCGTGGGTCGCGATCCAGACAATGTGGTTTGCAATCCTCGTCAGTTCGCCCATGATCGTCCTGATATATTTGGCCCTCGGCGGGACTTCTATGCTGAGCAGCTTCTCTACTGCAACGCAGAACCCAATATTGTTATACATGCTGGAGATGTAGTCGAGCCTGTCGGTGAGGGGCAGGCCCATGGGATAGGTCCTGTTCTCAAAAAGTTTTTCGGTGCCCCGGTGAAGGTAACCGACATGCGGGGTGCAGCGGACTACCGTCTCTCCGTCGAGTTCAAGGACAAGGCGCAAGACCCCATGTGTGGCGGGATGCTGAGGCCCCATATTGATGGAGAGTTCTTTTTTCTTTAAGGTCATTCAGTGTACCTCGTAAATCCTGTTTCTCTCAGCAGCTGCAACGACATCGGTGTAACCTTTCCACTCTTTTTCGCCGAGGTCGCTTTTAAGAGGATAATCTTTGCGGAGAGGATGTCCCTCCCAGTCTTCAGGCATAAGCACCCTGCGCAGGTCGTGGTGGCCTGTAAATTTGATGCCGAACAAGTCATAGCACTCTCTTTCGTGCCAGTCGGCCCCGGCCCATATGCCCGTTACGCTGTCTATATTGCAGTCATCTTCCGGCACGACCGCATTAATCCTGATGTGATGGTTGTGTTTGACCGAAAGAAGATTGTATGCCACTTCAAACCTGTGCTCCTTGCGGTCCAGGTAATCGACGCCGGAAAGATCTATGAGATAGTCGAAAAAAAGGTCCGGTGAATCGTGCAAGAAGGATAAAATTTCTACTATTCGCTTCTTTTTGACAAGGACCGTAACCTGGTCACGGAATTGAACGGTACGCAAAACCTCGGAAGAAAATTGTTTCTGCAATATGTCGGCTATTTCCTGGGCCAACATGCTATCTCCACCTGCTCCACTTAAAATGTTCCTTGCTTATCAATTCCTGCAGTTTGATAAGACCGTCCAGAAGGGCCTCAGGTCGTGGAGGACATCCGGGAATAAATACATCTACCGGCAATACCGAATCGACGCCCTGGACTGTACTGTAAGTGTTGTAGATACCGCCGCTGCAGGCGCAGCTTCCCATAGCAATGACATACCTGGGCTCTGGCATCTGGTCGTAGACCATGCGGACCACGGACGCCATTTTCTTGGTCAACGTCCCGGCTATTATTATTGCGTCGGACTGCCTCGGCGAGCCCCTGAAGACGACACCGAAACGGTCGAGATCGTAATGCGAAGCACCTGTCGACATCATCTCTATGGCGCAGCATGCAAGGCCGAACGTCATGGGCCAAATCGACGATTTCCTTCCCCAGTTTACGAGTTTGTCCACTGAAGCTACAATGGTGTTTGCGCCAGGGATCACCCTGATCCCTTCTTCCACTTCTACAAGCGACGTAGTGCCGTCAATGATCATTTGCCGCACCTCTCAGCTACCACTTGAATGCCTCCTTTTTCCAGGCATAAACATATCCGACAAGAAGGATGACGATGAAGAGCAGCATTTCTACCAATGCATAGAGACCGATTGTGTCAAAAGTCAGTGCCCAGGGATACAGAAACACGGCTTCTACATCGAACACGACGAAGAGCATTGCAATGATATAAAATTTAATGCTGAAGCGTTCCCTCGGCTCTCCGACGGGCGGATTTCCGGACTCGTATATCAGGAGTTTTTCCTTGTAGGGTCTCCTGAGACGCACGATGCTGCCGAGCAGGATGACACCGCCGGCAAACACAATTGAGAAAAGCATCATCAGAAGGATTGGAAGATATTCTGTCGGTACGTATGATCCCGGTGTAATCATCGTTCAATTTCCCTCTGTCAATTTATTGTGATCGGGACGGAAAATCGTGATGTTTGAAATGCCTAATTTTGAAGTCTATAATGCTTACTTTCAGAGCGGAATGTCAAGCGATAAAAGATAAAAGTTGATTGAAAAAATTTATACGAGAATAAGTCTACTGTCCGGCATGCATTGCTGTTACAATTAAAAGTAGTGCACAACTTGTGTTTGAACGGGAATGCCCGGCCGGAAAAAGGCTGCAGGCATTACCAGTAAATAGATGCCTATCGTTCAAGTCCGGGGAAAATCGAGGGCCGCATCTCTATAGGTTTTACGGGTTTGATACCTGGATCGACTATTTTTTTCCCGTCTTTGTCCGTGCCCCATCTGTCCTCACCTTTTTTTGTTCGCTGCGTGTCGGTTGTTTCAGCAGCAGGTGCCGGCGCAGGCGGCTGCACAGGCTGAGCCGAGGGCTGCAAAATCTGCAGCGGTTGGGCTGGAGCGCTTTCAGCAGTATTCTTTGGCGGTTCGGGCGCCTGCTGAGATGACTTATTTCCGGAGAGGAGTATGATGCTTATCCTTCTGTTTTTTGGGTCCTTCGGATTGTCCTTGACTAAAAGTTCGGTGTCGGCATATCCGACAACTCTTGCGATCCTTCCCGTATCAACACCGTCGTTTTCGAGTTCTTTCCTGGCAGACGAGGCCCTGCCGGTTGAGAGCTCCCAGTTGGTCAATCCTCCGCGCCTGAAGGGCGTTGAATCGGTGTGACCTTCGACTGCAATCCTGTTGCCGGTCTCTCTGATGTTTTCAGATACAACCTTCAGTATCTGTCTGCATTTTTCGTTTGGTTCAGCACTTCCCGACGGAAACATTGGGCTGCCCTCCAGGTCAACGATCTGTATTCTGACCCCGCCTTCTACTACGTCAAGCAGCACCTGGTCTTTGAGGTTTTTTAGCTTGTCCTCTATGGCTGCCTTGAACTTCTGTTTCAAGTCCTCAGCCGAAAGCTCTCCCGTGACTACTTCCTGGGCGCTTGTCTTGATCTCTTTCTGGATGCTTGATGATTGCTCCATGAAGGACCTGCCTCCCTGTGAAAAAACATTGAAGTTCCTGAAATAATCTGCCAGCACGGCCTTCTTTTCAGGGGTGACCATTGAAATCAGCCACAGAAGCAGGAAAAAAGCCATCATTGCAGTGACAAAGTCCGCATAGGCAACTTTCCAGCTGCCTCCGTGACTGTCACCGTGGCTTTTCTTTATTTTTCTGACGATAATGGTTTTAGATTTGTCCGCCATGTTATTTCTTTATCGAATGGAGGTTATTATTTCTTCAGTGCCCTGAGCGTATCTTCAACTTCAATAAAGGAAGGTTTTGCATGGCCGGGGATTGCCCGTCTGGCAAATTCGACCGCTATCTGCGGGGCCGCCCCTCCGATGAACGACACGAGCCCGACTTTCAGGATGGTAAGATATTCCCTGTCTTCGTTCACAACCTGATCAAGGTTTCTTGATAGCGGAGCTACAAAACCGTAACAGAGCAGAACGCCAAGAAAGGTACCGACGAGGGCCGCACCGATACTATGTCCAAGGACTTCAGGCGGTTCTTTCATCTTCCCCATGGTCAGCACAACACCAAGGACGGCCGCAACTATACCGAGCCCCGGGAGGGAGTCTGCTACATTGTTGAGGCTTTTCGCGGGGGCAGCTCCTTCTTCGTGGTGAGATTCGAGTTCATTGTCGAGTATGGATTCCAGCTCGTAGGAGGATATGCTGGTGGTCATGACCGTTCTCAGTGTATCGGTAACGAGGTTTACCGCATGATGGTTTTTCAGAAACTTCGGATGGCTGCTGAATATTTTGCTCTCCTCCGGATTGTCTACATCCGCTTCAATGGAGACGAGGCCTTCCTTGCGGATTTTAGAGAATATCTCGCTAAGCATGATCAGGGCATCCATATAATCGGCTTTTGAATACCCCTTGCTGGTGAGTGCTTTGAGTATGCTCTTGATTATATTGATTATGACCTTCAGTGGCGATGCGATGATCAACGAACCGAGGGCAGCGCCGCCTATTATAACAAGCTCTGCAGGCTGGACAAGGACGGACAAATTTCCATGCTCCATCAGATAACCGCCGATGACACTGGCAAGGACTATGACTGCTCCGATTATAATGAACATATTTCCCCGACTTATTTCCTTTTCTTGCGAATCATATCTCTTTGCGTTTTGAATACGAATTTGACAATATGGTCCCGGACCTCGTCATCGATAGTTATGAATTTCAGGGCAGTATGATAATTGCCCCTTTCCGCCCTGCTGGTTACGACTTCTCCATACACGTATAAAGTGTATGACGGAATTATGGGCAACATCAGCTTCATCTCAAGAATGTCACCGACTTCATACTTGACCGGGGAATCAAAACCGAGGCCGCCTCCGCTGATGTTTACCAATTTTTGCGACGTGACGGCCACTTTATCGTATTTTTCCGAGATGGCACCTATGATGGCATCGAGCTTTGAATTGAGCATTTTCAGCCATTCAGACAGTATTATGTCATCAACTTCAGGCGGTATCGGGTATTCGGGAAGGACTGCCTCTCCAACGATAAAAGAACGCAGGTTGCGATGCTCCTCGGGAGATACAAGCCGGACTTCCAGCGGTATAACCGCATCGACCCTCGAAAACTCCCTCAAATTGCTCTCGCCGGAATCCGCCATGTTGTCTCCTTTCTTTTGTTCAGTATAACACTTCGCAATTTTCGGGATAAAGCCCGAATGGGGTCATTTCATGGAAGCCGGGGCCACTACTATCTCTACCCGCCTGTTCTCCGCGCGTCCCTCTGCCGTGTTGTTTGAAGTCAGCGGCCTGTATTCACCGTACCCCGCTATTATGAACCTGTTGGGATCAACCCCCTGCTGCATGAAAAGATGCAGTACGCTTGAAGCCCTTGCCGCTGAAAGCTCCCAGTTGGATTTGAACTGGCCGCCGGAAACGGGCACATTATCCGTATGACCTTCGATAATGATCCGGCCCGGATGCTTTTTCAGGACTTCGGAGAGACTATCGAGCGCAGATGCCATCTTGCCGGTGATATCAGCAGACCCGGATTTAAAGGCGGTGTCATTTGAAAGCGTGATTACAACTCCCCTGGGGTCGCTTTTGACATTTATGCCCTCGACATTTGCGACACTCTTGTTGACCTCCATCATCAGCGGCCTGATGTTCTCGCCAAGGCCCGGTATGGGACGCTCGATTACATTAAAGGCCTGCCGCAGCGATACGGAGAATTGTCCTATCTTTTCCTTGTCGACCGTCGAAAGTGCGTAGAGTGCGGCAAAAAAAGTGAACATCAATGTCAGAAAATCGGCGTAAGAGATGAGCCAGCGGTCGAGCTGGTCTTTTTCTTCTTCAATTTTCCTGCCTTTTTTCATCCGTCCACCATGAGGACATGTCTGATATCAGTCCGGCGGATCATTCGATCTTGTCCCTGTCTTCGATAAAGGAGTTCAGTTTTGATCTGAGGAAGAAAGGATTGATGCCGCTTTCGACGCCCAAGACGCCTTCAACTATCAGGTCCATTATATAAATGTCGTCATTCATGCGGCGGAGTATTCTCTTGGCTATGGGAAGAAGAATGAGGTTCGCCGAGCCGACCCCGTAGATAGTGGCGACGAAGGCGACAGATATGCCTGAACCGATCTTAGAAGGTTCTGCAACGTTGCTCATAACCTGGATCAGTCCCAGTACGGCCCCCAATATGCCTATGGTGGGAGCATATCCTCCGGCAGACTCAAAGACTTTTGACGCTCTCCTCATCTTCGTTTCGTATGTTGATATCTCCTGGTCGAGTATGTCCCTGATCATTTTGGGCGGCATTCCATCGACAACGAGATTAAGGCCCTTTCTGAGAAATGGATTCTCGATCTGCATGATCTGTGGCTGAAGCGTTATAAGCCCCATGCGTCTTGCCTGTACCAGTATGTTTACGGAATCTTCGATAACAGCAAACGGATCATGTTTCTTTTCATAGAAAACCATGCGAAGAGATGAAACCGCATTGATGAGGTCTTTAAGCGGATAACTTAACATGGTGGCACCTGCAGTCCCGCCGAAAACTATAAGGGCCGCAGCTACCTGGACCAGATGGGCTGTTGTACCGCCTTCGACGATGTTACCGGCTATTATTGCACCTACGCCGAAAAGCAGTCCCAGCAAAGCAATAATGTCCA
>DATJOY010000119.1:0-16495 GCA_035506695.1 Dissulfurispiraceae bacterium | reverse complement strand
AGTTTAAACATGGACCCAATTATCCCCCGGGCGGAAAGCAGTATAGAACTATTAAAATAGTCTTTCGATCTTTTCATTTGGTCATCACCAGTCGAAAACCGAGTGCATGGTGGCCGAAGTCCGGGGTCAGCGGTACGCGATGGGACACCCGCACACCCAGAGGCCCGTTGCTCCATCCGCCGCCGCGTATAACGCGGTATTCACCAAAACCCTCGAAGACGGGGTTGTATTTAGGCAGTTTGGCATAGGCTCTCTTGCTGTATACATCCTCTACCCACTGCCAGACGTTGCCCAGCATGTCATAAAGTCCGTAGCCATTAGGCTGAAAACTGCCGACAGGAGACGAAACTACAAATCTGTCATCACAGTTAAAGGTAATCCATTTTTTCCAGCGTTTTTTTGCAGTCATGTCGGCAACATTTGCATATTTGCAGGCATCGTCGGGATTATCGCCCCAATAATAGGTAGTCGTCGTCCCTCCCCGAGCTGCATATTCCCACTCTGCCTCGGTCGGCAACCTGTAAGCCCTCCCGCTCCTTTGTGAAAGCCATTTGGCAAAAGCGACTGCATCTTCCCATGTAACATTTACAACCGGCTGCCTGTCATCATCAACTGACAGACCCTCAAAAATTCCACTATTGTGATCAGGCCGGAATTTTCTGAACTGTTTATTGGTAACATCGAACTTGCCTATATAAAAATCACTGACACATACTTCATGAAGCGGCCTGTCATTGCTATCGCCAACCGGATCGCCCATTTCATAACATCCACCCTTAATATATGCAAACTCCATTCCTGTGGTGGGATCCAGAAAAGTGGGATCAGCATAGGAAACTGCAGCAAATACGACGAAGACGAGCATAACTGAAACAAACGGAATTCTTAAGGCCAATGCCCGCCGCCTCCCTTGCAATTTATAGATTTTCTATTGTCCCATCTCAGGAATGACACAATTAGGAATGACATCATGTCTGTGCGACGTTACCCTGAAACTTGGGAAGGATTTCACCTGAACATCCCTTTGTCGAGGCAGTGCCTGATATCCTGATATTAAAACCACGTCCTAATTATAGCAAAAAAACGTCAACATAAGAAGGACGGGACGAAGGCTGGAGTGATAAACAATGTCCCTGCGGCAATAATTTTAAGCGGCAAACGGCAGATCTGAAACAGTCCCGACAATTCAGCTGATTCAATAGAGCTAATGACCTGTCCTTGTCCATACGGACGTCCGGCCGAAGAATGAAAAGATTACATAACCCCTCAAATCGAGGCGGTCCCCCGCAACCAGGATCATCCTCCCCCTGTAAGTATTGCCGCTCTTCGGGTCATAGAGCGTGCCGCCGCTCCATTGGTATTTCCCTGCGTACTCGAACCCGGACATTATCTGAAGGCCGACAATGGGTCTGTCCCTGAAGGCGGGATTCGGGTTCTTGTCATCGACCCTGGGCATGCCTGCTCTTGCTGCATCTTCGTGCACTTCATAAACCGGTTTGCCGGTCCAGACTATCCTACCGCAGTACTTTTCGGCGCACTTGAAGATTTCTATCTTAGCGTCTTTCTCCTCGTTGTCCCATGTGCCGAGAATGATGTCCCCTTCGGTAGCATACACCGCTGCAACCCAAAAGAGCAACAGGTAGACAGAGACTATAAAGGTAGTTTTCTTCAACATGATTTCAACCGAAAGTTAGTTGCCAAGAAAGCCCCTTACCACCTTGAGGTTCCTCAGGTCGTCCTCTTCGCTTTTCTTCGGTGTTTCCAGGATAAGCGGCACGTTTCTGAAGGCTGGATGGTTTACGAATCCTGCGAGTCCCCTGACCCCGATCTCTCCTTCGCCGATATGCCAGTGACGGTCAACCCCGGAGCCAAGGCCTTTCTTTGCATCGTTCATGTGGATGAGCTTCACCTTGTCCAGGCCGGTAAGCTTATCTATTTTATCGATCAAGCCGGACAGTGCTTTTCCGTCAGCGATATCGTATCCGGCTGCAAAGGCATGGCATGTATCGAATGTTATGCCTGCAATAAGCTGACTATTGACTTCATTAATTATCCAGGCCAAGTCTTCGATATGCGAAGTGATGTCACCCCGCTCTCCGGCAGTGTTTTCGAGGAGAATCCCGGCGTTCCACGAGCCGTCACAGCTTATCTTCCGAAGCGCCTCAACGGCCCTGCGGCGGCCCTCGGATGCGCTCTCTCCTGATGCACTTCCGGTGTGCACCACGACATAATCGGCTTCAAGTGCATCGGCAAGGTCAAGCTCCCGTTTCAGCAATTCAATAGACTTTGCGAGAATTACAGCGTCCGCAGCCGCGAGATTGATGAGATAAGATGAATGAACAAAGACGGGCGATATGCCGCAGGCTTTTTTCGATTCGATGAACCTTGCCGCTATTTCGCGTGGGATGTCGGCTACAGCCCATTGCCTTGGGTTATGTGAGAATATCTGCATGGTATTGCAGCCGAGCTCCCGTGCCCTGTCAAGGGCCAGGTGTACGCCTCCAGCTATCGATGTGTGAACGCCGAGTCTTCTTGGTTCTCCGCGAGGACCGAGGCCTTTTGACTTCACCATTTATGCCCGTTTTTCTTGACTTGAGAAAGCTATTAGTGTTAATTTTTTGATCTATGGCAATTGATTATAAAGATACACTTAATTTACCACAAACGGACTTCCCCATGAAGGCCAACCTTGGCCAGAAAGAGCCGGAGATGCTTAAGTCATGGGAAGAAAACAAGGTGTACCAACGCCTTCAGGAGAAAAACAGGGGCGACAAGCGTTATATTCTCCACGATGGCCCTCCTTATGCGAACGGAAACATTCATATCGGTCACGCGCTGAACAAGATACTCAAAGACATCATCGTCAAATACAGGTCGATGCAGGGCTATTATTCACCCTATGTGCCCGGCTGGGACTGCCACGGTCTTCCGATAGAATTGCAGGTAGACAAAAATCTCGGCCAGAAAAAAGACAGCGTAACAGTATCCGAAAAGAGACAACTGTGCCGCGATTATGCCGAAAAGTTTGTAGGCATACAGCGGGAAGAATTTATGCGGCTTGGTGTCTTCGGCGACTGGATGAAACCGTACCTGACGATGTCGTATGGTTACGAGGCTTCAATCGTCAGGGAGTTCTTCAGGTTTGTGAAAAACGGATCCGTGTACAAGGGCAAGAAGCCCGTGCATTGGTGTCCTTCCTGTGTTACAGCTCTGGCCGAAGCCGAGGTCGAATATAACGAAAAGGAATCTCCGTCGGTCTTTGTCAAGTTCAGAGTGCTGGACGAAGACGTCCGGAAATATTTCGGCAAGCTGGTTGGCAAAAAGGTTTCGGTAGTCATATGGACGACCACCCCGTGGACTCTGCCTGCCAACCTGGCACTTGCGGTACATCCTGAAGTAGCGTATATTGCTGTCGAAAAGAATGGCGAATATCTGGTTGTGGCCGGGGAAAACCTTGATGATCTGAGGGGAAAACTTGAGATTGACGGTGCTGTTGCGGCCGAAATATCCGGCAGCGGGCTCGAAGGCCTCAGGACCGCGCATCCGTTCATCGACCGCCAGTCGAGGGTCATTCTCGGAGATTTCGTCACTATCGGAGAGGGAAGCGGTATAGTGCATATAGCCCCGGGCCATGGCGAAGACGACTACGAAGCCGGGCTGAAATACGGTCTCGAAATTTATGCCCCGGTGGACGACCACGGAAAATTCACAAGGCTGGTCCCGGAATTCGAGGGACAATTCGTTTTCAAGGCCAATGAAGGCATAATCGAATTGCTCAAAGAAAAAGGAGCACTGCTCAGGGTAGATAAAATCAGGCACTCCTACCCGCACTGCTGGAGATGCAAGAAGCCGGTGATCTTCAGGGCGACGGCCCAGTGGTTCATCTCCATGGATAAGGGCGACCTTCGTAAAAGGGCACTGGAAGAGATTGACAGGGTCTCGTGGGTCCCCTCATGGGGAAGGGAACGGATACGCGGCATGGTTGCCGGCAGGCCGGACTGGTGCATATCCCGTCAGCGGTCTTGGGGAGTGCCGATAATGCTGATCTCCTGCACCGACTGCGGAGAGTTCATAAAAGATGAAGCGCTTTTCGAGAGGATTACGGAACTTACAGAACAGAAAGGTGCGGACATCTGGTTCGACATGCAGGTTGGCGACTTTATCGGCGAAGGACGCAAATGCAAATGCGGAGGATCATCATTCAAAAAAGAGATGGACATTCTCGATGTGTGGTTTGATTCGGGCGTGAGTCACGCCGCGGTACTTGAACGTGATGAGAGGCTTTCCTCGCCTGCTGCGCTGTATCTCGAAGGCAGCGACCAGCACCGGGGCTGGTTCCAGAGCTCACTGCTCGCTTCCGTGGGAGCAAGGGGGCGTGCTCCTTATGAGACTGTGCTGACGCACGGTTTCACAGTGGACGGCCAGGGCAAGAAGATGTCCAAATCTCTCGGCAATGTGATATCCCCGCAGGAAGTGATAAAACAAAACGGCGCCGAGATAATAAGGTTGTGGGTGTCGGCAGAAGATTACCGCGACGATATCAAACTCTCCAAGGAGATCATAAGCAGGCTGACTGAGGCATATAGGAAGATCAGGAATACCGGCCGTTTTCTGCTGGGCAATTTATACGACTTCGACGGAAAGGATTACAGCGCGGACCTTCTGGAGATAGACCGCTGGGCCATGTCCAGGCTGCACGGCCTGATCAGGAAGACTTCAACTGCATATGAAGGATTCGATTTTCATGAAGTCTTCCATTCAATCTATAATTTCTGCGTTGTGGACATGAGTTCCTTCTACCTCGATATTCTGAAGGACCGCCTTTATACCTTCAAGGCAGCCTCTGTTCAAAGACGCGCAGCCCAGTGGGTCCTGTATCAGATCGTGTCTGATATGACCAGACTTATCGCCCCGATACTCTCTTTCACAGCTGAGGAGATATGGAGATACATACCGGGAACTGTAAAAACGCACCGTGATGTGCCCTCTGCCGAAAGCATATTCCTGGCCGGTTTCCCCGTGGCCGACGATAAGTATATCGATGCAGGTCTCGAAGCAAAATGGGAGAAGCTTATCAGGATCAGGGACGAAGCCAACAAGGCGCTTGAACTGAAGAGAAAGGATAAATTTATCGGCAATGCTCTTGACGCCGAACTGACCCTGTATCTGGGCGATGAAGACCTGTCGCTGCTCGGAGAATACAGGGAATTTTTGCCGGCACTGTTTATTGTCTCAAAGGTCCTTATACAACCAACAATAGATACAGCCCACGGCGCATATGAAAGCTCCGAAGTCAAGGGTCTCTTTATAGTTGTTGCGAAGGCTCCCGGTGAAAAGTGCGAGCGCTGCTGGAACAGGAGCACCTTTGTCGGCTCATTCAGCAATCATCCGGGCGTTTGCGAAAGATGCTACAGCGCCCTTAAATGAAAAAATCGCCGCTGCCTTTCTTTGTTGTTGCAATCGCTGTCCTGGCCCTTGACCAGGCAACAAAATATTATATCAGGACCCATCTCGGTCCTTTCGACGTCCTGCGCATCCTCCCTTTTTTTGATATCGTCTATGCTGAAAACACCGGCTCTGCATTCGGCATGTTCAAGTCCATGGGCAGTTATTTTTTTATTGCAATCTCGACAACTGCGATCATTGCCCTCTCCGTGCTTTTAATAAAAGACCTCACCGGCAGAACGGCCTATGCCCTTCTGCTCGGTGGTGCAGCCGGTAATCTGATGGACAGGCTGTTGTACGGCCATGTCGTAGATTTTCTTGATGTATATGTCGGGCGACACCACTGGCCTGCTTTCAATGTTGCAGACTCGGCCCTGACAGTGGGGATAGCCATCTTGTTTTATCAGGCGTTTTTCCAAAAGCGAACATGTTGACAGATGTCTCTGTTTCTGGTAACGTGGAGTTATGAAGAAGCAGGAAGTTGAACTTCTCGACAAGATAACCGCGGGCTATTCGCTACCTGCAATGTCTCCTCTTGCAATGAGGCTTATACGGCTGGCGTCCATCGATGACATCTCAATCGAAGATCTTTCATCGGTTATTGAAAAAGACCCTTCCCTGACTATCCGTCTGCTGAGGCTTGCCAACAGCGCATTTTTTAGGACCGGCGGCCCCATAACAACCATAGGACAGGCCATCCAGATGATCGGCTTGAACCGTCTGCGTATAATGGCGCTTTCACTGTCGCTCAGGGACACCTTTCCGATGGGTCGCGTAGGGGCGCTTGATTACGAAGAATTCTGGAAGATTTCTCTCTACCAGGCACTGCTGGCCAAATCACTCGGACAGCGGTTAAGGACATGTAAACCGGACGAAGCCTTTGTCGGCGGACTCATACTCGAAATCGGGCTGCTTATCTTTTTCGACCTGTTTGTTAAGAAGGACCGGAACGTGGAGCGCATACGCCTGCAGCCTCTTGCCCCGCTGCTTAAGTGGGAAGAGGAGCGCTACGGCTTGAATCATCGCCAGGTGGGAGAAGCAACTCTTAAATACTGGAAATTTCCGAAAGAAATCATAGAATGTCAGGGCCATTACCTTGTGGAAACTGATCCTTCTGAGGTGCCTGGACTGGCTTTTGTTTGCAACATGGCCGGCGTTTTCTCTGCAATTATCTGCGAAGAATCGACGGAATGGCACCCATTGTTCGAGAAAGCTGAAAAGACCTACGGGATGGACCATGACATGCTGGCCGATATACTTGTGTCGGCTCTGGATGATGTGCGTGAAGTTGCCATCAGTCTTAAAGTAGAAATGAACCGGAAACAGGATATTTTGGGGATCATGGAAAAGGCCAACAGGGCACTGAGCGCAATTTCTGAAAGGATGCTCCAGATCAATGAGGCCGATTCGAAATTCGCCATGCCTACTTTTTCAGGCTTCAGCTCACGCGGCACACCGGCCAGGGAAGCGCTGCAGGCCATTGTCCATGAGGTGAGAAATCCGCTTACGGCCATCGGCGGGTTTGCGAGAAAACTTGAAAAAAACCTGGACCCTGCTTCCGAAGAATGGGAGTATGTCCGTGTCATCGTCGAGGAGGCAACGAAACTCGAAACCAGGCTTGATGAACTGGAGCGCAAGGAAAGACAATAGCCTCGTTAGCACTACCAGCCTTGCATTTTTCTAACTGAGGATAGCACAACCTGAAGTGATAGCTTATCTGCTGTTTTGTTTTACGGATTTTGGCAGGATAAAATAAAAGTTGTTACCGTTGTGGGTCGGTTCGTAGCCCACAATTCCGCCATGTATCTCTATGACGTTCTTGAGGAATGACAACCCGTGACCCGTCCCCGGTTTCAATTCCGTATTGGAGCCGCGGTATTCATCTTCAAAAATCTTGCTCCTTTCCTCTGCAGGTATATGAGGGCCGGTGGAAAAGACATTGTATTTAACACCGTCCCTGCCTTCGCCGAAGAAATTGGGTATAAGCTCCCTGCCGTATGACATGTACTTTTTCGTCTCGCCGGTCTGCGTGACAGCTTCCTGCGTGTATTTTAGCGCATTGGAGAAAAGGTTCGCATAGACCTGGGACATCAGGCCTACATCTACCACGCTGATGACGTCTTCGTTAGGGATCCCGCTGAAACGGTCGTTGATCTCGATCTCCATCTCCTGGAACCTGTCAAGGTAGCGTTCCAGCTGTGGTTGTACTATCTCTTTATTGATATTGCACGGTTTGGTGCGAAGCGTCAGCCTGCCCTGGTCGAAATGGCTCCTCCGTAACAGCGTTTCAAGGAAGAGGCTCATGTTTCTGTAGTGCTTTTCGATATTCTCATATTCACCCACCAGACTCCGGTTGACATCCGACAGCTCGGCAAGCACGCCGGCAATATGCGCGATATCGTATTTCTCTTCCTTCAGATCGTCCTTCAACATTTGCTCGATGACTATATTTTTGTTTATCTTGTTTTTCAGGTTTCTGAGATACAGTTTGTAGATAATATTCGGGACGATTATATTATGTTCGATATCGGCAACCAGTGACCGGATAAACTTCAGGTGTTCGACATTCTTCTGGGAGATAAAACGGTTATGCACATTATATCCGATTCGATTAGCATACTTTTCGAAGAAGAATTCTTCGCTTACCGTCATTCCGGTGAACGGAAATATTTCGAGTACACCCATAACGTTGCCGCTCGTTTTGAATGGGAGCTGATCTATGAGCGATCTCTTTCCCCTGATGGTGAGCGCAAGGACATGGTCGCCCGTGATAATCGGATGCTCTCCCGGCTGTATGTGCGCAGGCGCAGGGGCATTAATCGGCATGTCGTTTTTAACGGTTGTAGCAGCAAGGCAAAGCCCGTTTGTCTTAGGGCTTATGATATAAAGACGGGCATCGAGATCAAAGAAACTTTTGGGTATCGCCACCGACAGCAGATAAAAGGCATCAAGCGAGTCGAACTCCTGGGCGAGGTCGAAGAAAGTCTTGAGGGCGTTATTTTCTCTCTCCGAAAAATTGTAGTGCTGATAATCGACTTTTTTCCGTTCTATTCGATCAAGTATGTGGGACATATTGGACATAGATGATTATTCTCCCGTACTGCTTCAATAATTATATCAAATTTGTCACTGACGTGAAGCGACTTTTTTAAATTAATCTCGGCACCTGGCTGTCCTGGCCGTTTTTGCTATTCCAATTTGCCGGCATCACCCAGTACAATAAGAAAAATTGTCGAGGAGCGGGACATGATACTACTGGAGCAGATCACCATGAGGGAGTTCAAAAAGTATCTCGGGCAGACGAAGACCATTGTTTTCCCGTTCGGCACTATCGAAGAGCACGGCAGCCATCTGCCTCTCAACACCGATGCCCTGATCATACAGGAAGTCCTTAAAAGGGTGGCTGCCAAGAAAAAATTCTTCCTGGCCCCTATTATATATTACGGGGTTTGTACTACAACAGGCGGTCATCCCGGCACTATCGGCATAACTCCCGGCACTCTCAGAAGTCTGTCCGCCGATCTGGTCAGAGACGCGTACCGCAAAGGACTCAGAAACGTCCTGCTCATATCCGGACATGGAGGGAGCCTTCACATGTCTGCGCTCAAGGAAACCGCAGAGATACTCGTTTACGAGCTGGAAGGACTGCAGATAGCGGTTTTTTCTCCTTATGACCTGCTCTGGAAGGAACTTGCCGAGCTTGCGGAGACCCCCAATGATTCCCATGCCGGAGAGATTGAAACGTCGGCGATGCTTTATCTTGCGCCCGAACTTGTTAAGGGAAGGGCGTCGGTCGAGTATCCCCGCATCCCTAAACCTTTCATTGTAAAAGACAAGATTAAATACTGGAAGGGCGGAGTCTGGGGCGATCCAGGCAAGGCCTCGCGCAAAAAAGGGGAGAAGGCCATAAAGCTGATGGTTGATGCGGTTACGGATGTTATCGGACGGATAACAAAACTGTGAGGATCGAATTGTCCCTCACTCAGCTTTGAATTAGGGGGCACAAAATCATGGTATTCACAATAACAAATTGAAATTATGAAAGCGCAAACGTCTGAAAACGGAGGCATGGAACGCCCCGATCCGGAAACAGCCGCATTGCAGCAGCAACTTGAAGTATGTAAGAAACGCATGATTGAGCAGGCTGATGAGCTGCGTACGGTCATGGAAAAACTCAAGCGATGTGACGAGCAGATCGAATATCAGGGCAGCCATGACAGGATTACCGGTCTTCCAAACAGAAACCTGCTCAGTGACCGGATACAGCAGGCAGTATCATTCGGACGCCGCTACCGTCGGGGAGTTGCGGTTATTGTTATCGATCTGGATCATTTCAAGCTCATCAATGACAGCCTGGGCCATGAAGCGGGCGACCGTCTGCTGAAGCATGTCTCTGTCCGTTTGAAGAACTCCCTTAGGTCAATTGATACTGTGGCATGCATCGGAGGGGATAAATTTGTGGTCGTTCTGACAGATATAAAAAAAGATGAGGACATCGTGCGCCTCGTCAGAAAAACATCGGCAGCTATCTCTCACCCGTACGATATTGAAGGTCAGGAGATAGGGATTTCATGCAGCATCGGCATCAGCGTCTATCCAAAGGATGGGGCCGATTCGCAGTCACTTTTGAAACATGCTGATGCGGCTATGTACAGGGCCAGGGAGTTTGGTAGAGGCAGCTTCGGCTTTTTTACCGAGGCAATGAATGAAAGGGCTGTGGAGCGTATGAGGATGGAAGGGCTTCTGCGCCGCGCCCTGGAAAAGGATGAGCTCCTGCTTTATTACCAACCGCAGGTGGACCTGGTAACTGGTCGAATGACTGGTATGGAAGCTTTGCTGCGTTGGCGCAGTGCGGAGTTGGGAATGGTCCTGCCTGCGCACTTTATTCCGGTCGCCGAAAATGCCGGTCTCATTGACTCTATAGGGGAATGGGTTTTAGGAACCGCCTGCAGGCAATGCAAGGCCTGGCAGGACGCCGGTTTTTCAAATCTGACTGTTTCCGTGAACCTCTCTGCCCGTCAGTTTCAGAATAAAGACCTGACTACAATTATTGATGGCATACTTCGTGAGACCGGGCTTGATTCCCGCCTGCTCGAATTGGAAATAGTGGAGAGTACTGTCATGCAGGACGTTACATCCTCTGCGGAAGTACTGAGAAAATTCAGAGGGCTTGGTATAGGGATCGCCCTGGATGATTTCGGGACCGGTTATTCAAGTCTCAGCTATCTGAAACGTTTTCCTTTCAGCAAACTCAAGATCGACATCTCATTTGTCAGGGACATTACGACAGACCCTGAAAGTGCGGCTATTTCAAAGGCGATCATAGCAATGGCCCATAATCTGAATCTTCGTGTTATTGCCGAGGGCATAGAAACGGAAGGGCAGTTGTACTATCTGCGCAACCACGGGTGCGATGAAATGCAGGGCTTCTATTTCAGCTGCCCGCTGCCGGTCGATGGGATCGAGCGGCTGCTGAATGAGGGCAGTCATCTTGAATTCCCCGCCGATAAAGGATTCCCGCAGAGGACAGTCCTTCTTATTGATGATGAGCCGCATGTTCTTGCAGCCCTGAGGCGTGTTATCGGAGAGGAGGATTATTGTATACTTGCCGCCACGAGCGCTGCTGAAGGGTTTGAACTGCTGGCTGCAAACAGAGTGGGTGTTGTTGCCGCAGATCTCCAGATGCCCGTAATGAATGGAATCGAATTTCTGGGGCGCGTCAAGGACCTTTACCCCGATATCCTCCGTATCGTACTTTCAGGCGTCTCGGACCTCGATACCGTCAAGGAAGCCGTCAACCGTGGGGCCATTTATAAATTTCTCAACAAGCCCTGGGACGATGAAGAATTCAGGGAGATTATCAGGAAGGCTTTTATGAATTTTGAGACAAACAAGGAAAGGAGATCATGATGGAAGCAGAACTGAAAGTTGTACTGCTCGGGCACACGCCTGAGCCTGAGGCAACCGTAGCGATGGCTGCGAAGCTCTGCTACAGTCCTTCGGATATAGATGACCTCAGGGAAAAGATCGCTGAAAAGGACCAGAGGAATTTTGTGGCGAAGCTCATGGACATGGGACACATGTCGCCGATCGAGCATGCTTCCTTTACCTTTGCCGTCCAGGGCATTTCAAGGGCCTGCTCGCACCAGCTCGTCAGACACAGGCTCGCATCCTATTCCCAGCAGAGTCAGAGATACGTAAGCGAAAAGGCCGGCTTCGACTATTTGGTGCCGCCTTCCATCAAAAATGATAAGGAGCTTGCGGATTACTTCAGGAAATTCATGGCACAGGCCCAGGAGGCCTATAATCATATTGCCGATCTGCTGAACAGGAATGGACTGAAGGGAGAAGCGGCCAACGAGGACGCGAGGTTCGTGCTTCCCAATGCAGCTGAAACCAAAATCATCATTACAATGAATGCGCGGGAGCTTCTCCATTTCTTCAGGCAGAGGTGCTGCAACCGGGCGCAGTGGGAGATCAGGGCCATGGCAACCGAAATGCTTATACTCGTTAAAGGCGTATCGCCGACGATATTCAGACAGGCCGGGCCGGGATGCCTGAAAGGTAAATGCCCAGAAGGCAATTATTCATGCGGCAAGATGAAGGAGGTAAGGGAATTTTTCAGGAAGATATAATTGAGTTTTGTGGTGTAATTTTGCTTGGGGCGGTCGCTGCAACGGCGTCTGATGGGAGAAAATAATTTTTGCGGCGGCAGGCCTGCCGGGCACCGGAATATCTTCATCTAACACCCCAGCAGAGTTCCACGGGCATGCCGGGCTGTCCGACAATTAAAATAATTTTTTAGCCAAATACCAAAAGTGCAGTCGGACAGTTGTCTTCCCAATATTTTTCCAGTAATGATGCTATTACACTAGCCAATTGGGGGATGTCACTTGGCTTGTCCCTCAACTGACTCCATATCCGTTTTATATTTCTTGCTATGCAGGCAAGGTTGAACTCTGTTCGAACCGATTTTATCCCTCTCGTCAAAAATTCTGTCACGCCTTTATTTGCTTTTATATCTCCAAAGACTGGTTCAACTGTCTGCCGTCGCAATTTGTAGATTCCCTGCGCTTCAGCAGTCCTCATTACCGAAATTATCGCAAGCTTTCAAAAAATTAATGTTGATCCCTCGGCTCTCACATCATAATTCAAGTTGCACTCCATTGATCGCTTTTACTCCTTTGCCGAGCGCATGATCTTTCTTAATCCGGCAGATAAGATATTCCTTTAATATGGCATACTCTCCATAAGTAACTCTTGAAGTAATTAAAACCCTTTGCGCAACGAGAGTTCCAGTTCTATTTGAACAATGTCAGCCGGGCTTGTCTCTTTCAGGACTATGGAGCATTGATGTTCAGGCATGTATACGTGCGTATAGCAGTTCAATTACCCGCTTCTAATATTTAGTACCTTCTTCGTTTAGAGAAGTCAAACAGTCAAATGGGGTATAATTAAAAACCGTCGCAATATCTCGGTATGCCGTTCATTATGGAGGAATTAAATATGCTTTCCGACAGGGTGAAGAAGATCAAGCCGTCTGCCACGCTCGCCATGGACACAAAGGCAAAAGCAATGAAGGCCGAAGGGATCGACATAGTAAATTTCGGTGTGGGCGAACCCGACTTCGATACACCTGACAATATAAAAGAATCTGCCATCAAAGCCATCCGTGACGGGTTTACGAAGTACACACCTGTAGGTGGCATAGACCCTCTAAAGGACGCTATTATCGATAAGCTTCGCCGTGACAACGGGCTCGGATATTCAAGGGAAGAGGTGATCGTCTCGTGCGGTGCCAAGCATTCTCTTTACAATATCGCTCAGGCGCTCCTGGGCGGCGGCGATGAGATATTGATCCCTTCGCCATACTGGGTTTCTTATCCCGACCAGGCATTGCTTAACGATGCAGTGCCCGTTTTCGTTGATACCTTTGAAGAAGACGGTTTCATGCTGAAGCCCGAGGCCCTCGAATCAAAGATTACGAAGAAGACAAAGGCGCTGATACTCAATTCTCCGTCCAACCCTACCGGTGCGGTTTATGCTGCGAAAGCGCTTGAAGCCATTGCCGCAATTGCGGTCAAACACAAGATATATGTAATCTCGGACGAGATTTACGAGAAGCTGGTATATGACGGAATCAAACATGTCAGCATCGCCTCGTTTGGAAAAGAGATAAAGGAGCGGACGATTGTCGTCAACGGACTTTCCAAATCCCATGCCATGACCGGGTGGCGCATAGGCTATGCAGCGGGGCCTAAAGAGCTGATAAAGGCTATGACCAACATACAGAGCCAGTCGACATCCAATCCGACTTCAATCTCCCAGAAAGCGGCGGTAGAAGCGCTTACAGGGCCGCAGGATTTTACGTCCCGTATGCGCGAAGAGTTCGATCGCAGGAGAAAGGTCCTCGTCAAGGGCCTGAACAGCATCGAAGGGATAAAATGTCTTACGCCGACGGGCGCCTTTTATGCCTTCCCGAATGTTTCCGCACTTTATGGCAGGAAGTCAGGGGCGAGGCTCATAAAATCGTCGCTCGATTTTGCCCTCTATCTTCTTGAGGAGGCAAAGGTTGCGCTCGTTCATGGCGAGGCTTTCGGGGATGACAAGTACATAAGGATATCCTATGCAACCTCGATGGAGAATATCGAAAAGGCCCTCGTGCGTATAGGTGAAGCGGTGGCCAATCTCAAATAAAAGAAGCAGGTAAGAAATGAGTAGAGGGCGAAAATGCGACCGACTCGCAACCCCCGGTGTCAGCTGTTTATCGCAAATCGGGATGAAGCTGACTGAGCCTACTTTATTCATAAACGAGGTGTGCACAGCCGGAAGTATCTGCCTCTCGCGCACTGAATTAGTCATTGTTGTGGATAAATCAGGCCAATCATTAAATGAACAGTCTGTAAATAGATAAGACAGCATTTTTCGGTCGGCAGCCCTGAAAACTCGGACAGTGCGCTTCTATTCAAACACTTCAGGCTATGCCATGAGAAAATTTATGAATAAAGTGGGTTGAGGAGTTGCAACCTGCATTAGAAGTGCCTGAAAAATCTTATTTGTCTGACGAAAGGTGGTTGTTTTGTCGCAGGAAAAATATAAAAGCGGATATGTATCACTCATAGGCAGGCCCAATGTCGGCAAATCGACGCTGCTGAACGCAATCCTGGGCGAAAAGGTCGCTATTGTAACGCCGAAACCCCAGACGACGCGCAACAGGATTACGGGGATAAAGACCCTTCCTGATGCACAGATTATATTTGTCGATACTCCCGGCATTCACAAGCCCCAGCAAAAACTCGGAGAATCTATGAACCGACTGGCCTATGAATCCCTCGAAGAAATGGATATTGTCCTTTTCATGGTGGAGCCACAAATGCCCGGCAGCGGAGACCTTTTTGTTCTGGACAAAATAAAACGGAACGACAAGCCGGTATTCCTTCTTATCAATAAAATCGATACGGTCAAAAAAACGGAGGTCCTGCCGGTCATAGATGCATACAGCAGACTCTATCCCTTCAAGGAAATTATTCCACTGTCTGCACTGAAGACAAGCGGTCTCGATGAACTGATCGGGACTGTCCTGAAATATCTTCCGGAGGGGCCAAAGCTTTACCCTGACGATATTGTGACCGACCAAATGGAGCGTTTCATGGTTTCGGAAATCATAAGGGAAAAGATCATAGAGGAAACCAGGGAAGAGGTGCCACATGCCTCTGCCGTCGAGGTGATTAGCTGGGAGGAGAGAGAGGATGGAGTTGTCTTTATCCAGGCAAACATTTATATTGAAAGGGATGGCCAGAAGGGGATTATAATAGGTAAGCATGGTTCCCGGCTTAAAGCTATAGGTACGGGTGCCAGGCATGATATCGAAAATTTACTGGGTACGAGGGTCTTCCTCGAGTTGTGGGTAAAGATCAAAAAAGACTGGCGCAGCGACGAGCGCTTTCTAAGAGAACTGGGGTTTAGATAATGCTGATACAGATGAAAGTGGAGGGCCTTCTTTTCGATCCGCGGAGCGGCATGTACATCCTGCTTTTGCAACAGGTCGACGGCAACGGGACGCTCCCTATCTGGATCGGCAAACCCGAGGCAGATTCAATTGCACTGGCGCTCGGGAAAGTGATTACACCGAGACCGCTGACGCATGACCTCATAAAAAATGTTTTCGATTCCATGGATGTGAAGGCCACGCGCATCGTGATTACCGAGATCATAGAAAATACATATTATGCACTTATATATGTGAGCGATGGAACACGTGAAATCACAATAGATTCGAGACCGTCCGATGCCGTTGCAGTGGCCCTCAGGGTGCAGGTCCCGATCTTTGTGGAGGAGGATGTCCTCGATGTCAGGAAGGCCGACGAACTTGAGGAATGGCTAAAAAACCTCAAGCCCGAAGATTTCGGCAATATCATGTGATCGACCCGGCAAGAGTGATCCGCTTCCGCGCAAATGCTCAGTCGGACTGAAGGAATAGTTTTAAGAAGTTCGGTTTACGGCGAAGCCGATCTTATCGTTACGTATCTTTCCCGCGACTTCGGCCTTCTGAAGGCATTTGCAAAGAGCCCGCGGAAGACAAAGAGCAGGTTCGGAAGCAGTCTCGAACCCCTGACTTACTCCAGGATATCCTTTATCGGCAGGGAGGACGCGGGTCTTCCAAGGCTGACTCAGTCCGATATTATCATGTCTTTTCATGAACTGAGGGATGATTACGAATGTTTTGTCCGGCTTGCAGAGATACTCGAACTGGTCACTTATTTCCTGCCTGAAAGGGAGCCCAACAGCAGCATGTTTGCGCTGCTCCTTCAGATGCTTTCGAAGCTCCGGCCCGGCGACCGCAACTCCCTCTATTTCCTGTTCTGCAAGATCCAGTTTCTGTCCATTGCGGGCTATCTGCCAAAACTCGATGCCTGCGGGAGATGCGGGAACAAGGCTTTTGGTAACGCGGACGGCAGATTCTACGTTTCCCACGGGGCGCTCATCTGCGATTCGTGCAAGAACGACGGAGCTGAATCGATTGGGCTCTCACGGAGCGCCCTAAGATTCT
>DATJOY010000118.1:0-5799 GCA_035506695.1 Dissulfurispiraceae bacterium | reverse complement strand
GCAATATATCGACAAGTGAAAAGCCTTTGTGCAGTATCGCAGCCTTGATTATTTCTTTTAGATGTTCCATGTCCCCGGAAAAGGCGCGGGCAGCAAAACCGCAATCCATCGCAACCGCGAGGGCCATCGGATTAAGGTTTTCGGACAGGACGCCGAAAGGCAGGTTCTTCGGCCGGGTCCCTTCAGCGGTTGTCGGTGAAGCCTGTCCCTTGGTCAGGCCGTAAATCTGGTTGTCATGAACGAACAGTTTTATATTGATGTTCCTTCTCATCGCGTGCAGAAGATGGTTGCCGCCTTCGCCGTAACAGTCGCCGTCTCCGGCAACGGCAATGACAATCTGACCGCTATTGACTAGCTTCAGCGCGGTCGCTACGGGCAGGGTCCTTCCATGCAGACCGTTGAAGGTGTTGCATTTGAGGTAATGTGGAAATTTACCGGCTTGTCCAATGCCCGAGACTATCGTGAACTGGTGCGGCTCGATTCCGAGCTCTGCGACCGCCTCCCTGAAGGTCTTCAGTATGCTGAAGTTTCCGCAGCCGGGACACCAGGCGGGCGTCCGCCCCTTATAATCTGCCGAGGATGCCATTGATCTCTCCTGTCAGTTCATCGACCGTAAAGGGCCTTCCATCGAAGCGGTTAATCAGCCTGCTGAAGGCATAACAGGTTTCAGTTTTCATAAGTCGTGCAAACTGGCCCGTGGCATTATTTTCGATGCATACAGAAAGCGGGGCGTTTCTTAAGACATCCAGATAGTCGAATTTTTCGGTCGAAGGAAACGGATAAATCTCGCTGAAATGCAGCATAGCCATCCTGCGGCTTCCGGACATGGCATCGACCGTTTCTTTCATGAGGCCGTACGACGATCCCCATCCCGCGAGAACTACTTCAGGTTGTTCACTGCCGTAAAAAAGGGGCGGGGCGATCTCATTTCTTATCAGCGGCATCTTCCTGAACAATCTTTTGTCGAGCATTTTTTTTCGCGTCACGGCCTCCTCGACTATGTGTCCTTCTTCGTCATGCTCGTCGCTGTCGGTGACTACTACATGCCGCGAGTCGCCCGGCACGCCAAGCGGCGAAACTCCCGTTTCGGTAAAGGCATGCCTGCGGTATTCGGGAAGCACGGCGAAGGCCTGCCCTCTTAACCTGTAATCGTGAAATGATATATTCTCAAGGTCGAAGCCGTCAAGGGTCCATTGTGAATCGCTCAGATACTGATCGAAGAGTATTATGGAAGTTACCTGGTATTTTTCCGCGAGATCGAATGCCTTGTTTGTAAGTCGGAAAGCCTGCTCCGGCGATCCGGGAGCGAATATGATCCTCGGAAATTCACCGTGGGCTGCATAAAGTGCGAATTGCAGGTCTCCCTGCTCAGTCCTCGTCGGGAAGCCGGTTGCGGGCGCAGGTCTTTGGCCGAGCGCGACCACTACCGGGGTCTCGGTCATCGCGGCCAGCGACAGCCCTTCTACCATCAGCGCAAAGCCCCCTCCTGCCGTGCCTGTCATTGCCCTGACACCGCCGAATGAGGCCCCAATTGCCATATTGATCGCTGCTATTTCGTCCTCGGCCTGCTCAACGATAATCCCGAAGTCAGCTGCCTTGCCCGAAATATAATTCATTATGCCGGTGGACGGTGTCATGGGATATGCAGCATAGAATTTGACTCCTGACGCTATCGCGCCCAGCGCTATGGCCTCGGTGCCGCCGATCAGCATTTTTGGCGGACTTGCAGGAGGAGTCTCAAATGAACACTGCGGGCAGTTGCTGACAGTATATAAGTGTCCTGCTGCGGCAGCCCTTATATTAGATTGAATGATCTCTTCGCCTTTCTTTGCGAACGTTTCACGGATAACATTGAAAAGAATTTCCGTGTCCATTCCGAGCATACCAATCACTGCTCCTGTGGCAACCGTGTTTTCCGCAAGCCTGCTGCCGCCGTGATCCAGCGCTAGCCGTGCAAAAGGGCTGTCGAGGAACTTGGCGTTGTCATATTTCTCTTTGAAGCTCTCCGAGTCGTAGACAAGAAGGCCCGACGCGGTCAGCTCGGCGGAATGCCGGGTTGCAGTCTCCTTGTCGAGTGCCACGATAATATCAATCTTGTCTCGCGAAGCCGAAACAGGTCTGTCGGAAAGCCTTATCTGATAGAAATTATGGCCGCCCCTTATGCGTGACTCATAATCCTGGTGTGTAAAGACATGGAAGCCTGTGCGGGCAAATATCCGGGCAAGCGCATCCCCTATGGTCTGAAGGCCCTGTCCCGCTGCTCCCCCTATCTTTATTGAATAGTCCAATATTCTTCCAGCGGTTGTGGTTGGTATTTTGTGGAGGACATGACCATAGAAAGAATATAGTCATATCGGAATGGAAACGCAAGGGAGGCTGACTGCTCAAGTTTGTAACCGGATGAGTGAGACAGCTTTAATCGTTATGCATGGCTCATTGCAGGATGCAGGTCCGTTTTCCTCCGGCTGCGCCGGTCGTAAATAACCTTGTTGCGGCCGGCTTTTTTGGCTGAATAGAGCGCCTTGTCGGCGCGAAGCACGATGTCCATAGGGTCTTCATCTGTTGAAGATATTGTGGCGATGCCGATGCTGACGGACATTTGTATTTCGAGGTTGTTATAAATGAAGTTATTTTCTGCAATACTGCGGCGCAGGCGGTTCAGGGGTTGGGAGGCCTGGGTACCGCTTGTATCCGGGAGCAGAATAAGAAACTCCTCACCGCCATATCTTGTCACGATATCGCACTCCCTGAGTCCGGATTTGAGCGCGGACGCTATATGCGTCAAAACGCTGTCACCCACAAGATGGCCGTATGTATCATTTACATTTTTGAAATGGTCCGCATCGACCATGGCAACCGAAAGGGTAGAGCCGCTTCTTCTGGCCCTGGCGAATTCCTCGGCAAGACGGATCAGACCCGCACGGCGGTTATAAACCTTGGTCAGGTCATCGTAGAGATAGTCGTTCTGGATCGAAGCATACGACATCGTGAGGCTTGATTCGGTTTTTCGCACAAAAAAGCCATTGATAAAGAAAAAATTTGCCGTGCAGAGCAGAAAACTGCTGAGTGCCGTAATAAGGGCCACCCTGGATGTCTCCATCCCGAAACTGATGAGTATTACCGGCACAATCAGTGTCAGAACGAGCATATTGACCAGTATCATCCGCTTCAGATACTTAGCAAGGTCGTTTATAACTGTTTTAAACCCCATATGCCCTCCGGTTTCCTGGTGTGACTTTTCACACAATATTTAGCAAAATATATGCCGAAATTAAAACTAATTGAAATGAAAGGAAAAGACGTCGAAGGCGTCAAGCAGTCGAAAGGAATTCGTCATTAAATTGGCATTATTTTCCGCCGGGGATGATGGTATGGGCAAAAATTTCCGACATCAGATCACGAATTTTTCGCCCGCCGAGAGGTCTTCAATGGCTTTCCGGTCAAGCAGCCTGACTTTTCTCCCCTGAACCGCGATAATGCCCTGGCTGCTCATTTTTCCGAGGATGCGTGACAGGGTCTCGGGGATAGTACCAAGAAGGCTCGCAAGCTGTCCCTTCGTAATATCGAGCTCGATCTCATCCGCACCGCCGCCGGCATTACTGAGATAAAGGATGTGCGCCGCGAGCCTGCCGGGCACCTCTTTAAGGGAGAGTTCTTCGACAAGCCGGGTAAGCTGCCTGAGGCGACGGGAAAGTTCCGCCAGCATGTTCATTGCAAGCGAAGGGTCCTTTTGGATGAGATCGAGAAATGCTGCCCTCGGGAAAAAAAATACCCGGCTTTTTTCTATTGTTTCCGCATTTGCAGGGAAGTGGCCTCCGGCAAACATCGGGACCTCACCGAATGATTCGCCCGCACAGACGAGATGCAATATCTGCTCTTTGCCGTCAGGGGAAAGCTTGAATATCTTGACCCTGCCGCTTACGAGTACGAAGAAGCCCGTGGCCGTTTCGCCTTCGGACAACACGGTCTGTCCGCGGTCGAACATCTGGTCGGCCATTGATGTCACTATCAATTCGATCTGTTCATGCTGCAGGCCGCGGAACAGCGGAATGCCTGAGACCATTTCAAGAAGTTCCATAAGTACTTTTTAAATACCATTTATTTTTGATCTAAGTCAAAGGATATATTAGCGGATATAGGATAAAATAAATCATGGTGAAATCGTTTTGGACGTCGGAGGTTCTTCTTGAAATGGGATAAAGACGCCGAGGACGAGGTTTCCCGCGTTCCTTTTTTTGTGCGCAAAAGGGTTAAAAAACGCATAGAGGAAGAGGCTGCAAGCCAGGGTAGCAAAGTGGTGACCATCCTGCACGTGCAGGCCTGCCGCAAGAGATTTTTGGGCAGCATGGAGGATGAGGTCAAAGGATTCCAGGTTGAAAACTGTTTTGGTCCATCGGGTTGCCCCAACAGGGCTGTGCATGATGGCGGTATGGTCCGAAGAATAGAGGAACTGCTTGCCGCAAGGGACCTCAAGGCGTTCCTTAGGGAAAGAGTGAAAGGGCCTCTCAAGTTCCACCATGAATTCCGGGTTTCGGTTTCGGATTGCCCAAACGCTTGTTCCAGGCCTCAGATCGCCGATATCGGTCTCATCGGTGCCGCACCGCCTGCAGTCTCGGACAGCCCGTGCACGGGCTGCGGCGAATGTGTTGCTGCATGCCGCGAAAAGGCAATCAGTATCGACAATTTTGATGGGCCGGTTATAGACCATTCCAAATGCCTGCCCTGCGGAAAGTGTATTTCTGCCTGTCCATCAGGTACGCTCGTAATCGCTCAACAGGGATGGCGCATTCTGGTCGGCGGCAGGCTCGGCAGGCATCCACGACTCGCCTTAGAGCTTTCCGGCATATTTAAGACTGATGAGGCATTGAAGGTTATTGACAAGTGCCTGGATCTTTATATGACCCATAACGTTGAAGGCGAAAGGTTTGGAGAAGTGATTGATCGGCTCGGATTCGAGGCCATTGAAAAAGACCTCGTTTCAGTCATAAAAAGGAGAAGCGGTAGAATGTGAAGTTTCTTGATCTATGTCAAGGAAGAAATCGATTGATCGTTTTAAAATATATTCAATAAGCATTTAATACCGGAGGATGATATGAAGACATTGAGAAAAATAATCGAGATCAACGAGGAGTTATGCAATGGTTGTGGAGAGTGTGTGCCCAACTGCGCAGAGGGGGCGCTCAGGATAATCGATGGCAAGGCGAAGGTGATATCCGAGATATACTGTGACGGCCTGGGTGCCTGTCTGGGTCACTGCCCTCAGGATGCGCTCAAGATAGTGGAAAGGGAAGCTGAAGAGTTTGATGAACAGGCAGTCGAACAGTTACTGAAGAATGATGAAAAGACGGCTCCAACCCCAACTCCTGTGCATGCAGGATGCCCCGGAAGCAGGCTCCATACTTTTAAGGCCCCATGCCAGGAGGCCAACAGGCCGGTCAGCCATGTAAAGGGGAATTCAGCGCTCACTCACTGGCCGGTACAGATAAGGCTGGTTCCGCCTACGGCACCGTTTCTCAAGGGCTCGCATCTCCTGGTTGCAGCAGATTGTACGGCCTATTCATATCCGGATTTTCACGGGGATTTGCTGGAAGGCAAGACCCTGATGATAGGCTGCCCCAAATTTGACAACGCCGAAGAGTACATCCAAAAATTTGCGGAGATATTCAGGACGGCCGGAATCAAAAAGGTGACCGTCGTGGATATGGAAGTGCCCTGCTGCGCAAAACTGCCTGCGATAGTGAAGAAGGCCATGGAAATTTCCGGCAAGGACATTCCGATGGAAGAAGTTGTTATCGGAAT
>DATJOY010000117.1:0-10200 GCA_035506695.1 Dissulfurispiraceae bacterium | reverse complement strand
ACGAGAAAGTGCCGGTAAAGTTGCACTCTGCTGTAAGGGATGAGCGCATCCGGTTTCATCTTCTGCACAAGCGGGACCATGTGAAACTGCGCCAGCAAATGGTCTGCGCTTTCGAAAATAAGCCTGTGCCGGCTGATGAGCAGACAAAGGGGTTTGAACTTGAGGAGGGAAGATATATTATCCTCGATCCGGAGGAGATTGAACAGGCAGCCCCCGAAGAGAGCAGGGAGATCGAAGTCCACGAATTTGTAAGGACCGGACAGATTGATCCGGTCTTCCTGGAGCGCGCCTATTATCTTAAACCTGATGTCCGGTCAAAGGAGTATAATGCACTTGCCTCTGTTCTTGAGGAAATGGACCTGTCGGGCATATGCACCTGGACCATGAGGAAGCGTTCCTATCTTGGTGCTTTGCAGGCGAGCGGCGGTATTCTGCGGTTGAATGCGCTGCGCTATGTCGATGAAGTGGTTCCGGCGGAGGCGCTCGATCTTAACAAGTATCCGCTTTCCGAAAAAGAACTGAATATAGCGGCGGAGCTAATCAATAAGCTGACCGGTCCTTTCGAGCCTCACAAGTTCGCGAACGAACATCAGCAAAAACTTCAGGTCATGATCGATAAAAAAGCGCGCGGGGAAAGGATTGCGATCATTCGTCCCAAACGCCTGAGACCCACGCAGCCGGACAAGCTTCTCCAGGCACTTGAGGCAAGCCTCAGGAAAGTGGCCTGACATGAAACAGGGCGACACCGCACGCGCGAAGCTGCCTGACTTCCATAATGATGAAGCGTCACTGCATGGGATGTGGAGCGGCACGATCAGCTTCAGCCTTGTGGCAATCCCGGTACAACTGGTAAGAGCTGTGGATTCAGGCCGCGTCTCTTTCCGCTTGCTTCACAGCAGGGATTATTCTCCGCTCGCACGGAGGATGTTTTGCCCGGAAGATGAAACGGTGGTCCAGCCGGACGATATTGTCAGGGGATACGAAGTCGGGCCTGACAAATACATAGTGATGACGGACGAGGAACTTGAGTCCGTGTCGCCGGAGCGGAGCCGCACCATCGAGATCAGCGGGTTCATCGATATACAGGAGATCGATCCCATCTATTATGAACACCCGTATTATCTACTCCCAATGAAGGGCGGTGAAAAGGCCTACAGGCTTTTGGTCGAAGTGCTGCGCCGGACAAACAGGGCGGGCCTGGCGAAGTTTGTCCTGTCGGGGCGCGAGTATCTGGTGGCGGTCAAAAGCACAGGTGCCGCGCTGACGCTGATCACGCTTCATTACAGCGGTGACATAGTTTCGCGTGAAGATATCGCCCCCGAGGCAGGGAAGGCGGACGATCGAGAGAAAGTCCGGATAATGAAGAGCGTCCGGAAGATGATGTCCGACTTTACGCCGGATAAATATGCCGACGCACGGCGGAAAAAAATCGTTGATCTCCTCGGCAAAAAATTGAAAACGAAAGCGCTTGTTGAGGCCCCGGCAGTTGGGGAGTCAGAGGAAGAAGGCCCGTCCGATCTGGTCGCAGCACTCCAAGCCGCAATGCTCAAAATGAAATCAAAATGAAGAAAATCCGGTGAACAAAAGGTTCGTAGAGATAGACGGCAGAAGGCTTTCGCTGTCGAACCTTGAGAAGGACCTTTATCCCGCCTACGGGTTCACCAAGGCACACATACTCGATTATTACCGGAAGATGGCCGGTTTCATCCTGCCTCACCTGAAAGACCGGGCAGCAACCCTGAAGCGTTTTCCCGAAGGAGTGGACAGGGAATACTTTTTCGAGAAGAGATGTCCGTCTCATCGGCCGGACTGGGTCAAGACTGTCGAGATTGTCAAAGACAATGAAGAGCGTATGACCTATTGCACGGTTAATGACCTTGGAACACTCATGTGGGTTGAGAACCTCGCATCCATAGAACTGCATGTCCCGCTCGGCTGGGCTGCTTCCACCGAGACGGCGGATTCGGTGGTATTCGATCTCGACCCCGGCGAACAGGCGAACGTCCTGCATTGTGCGCGGGTTGCGCTGATACTTCGCGGACTTCTGGCCGGACTGCAACTGACAAGCTATCTGAAAACATCGGGTAAAAAAGGGCTGCATTTATATGTGCCGTTGAACCGCAGGGAGACGACCTTTGACGATACGAAGGCCTTTTCAAAAGCGGTTGCAGAGATAATGCAGAAAAACTATCCTGAGCTTGTGACGGCGAAGATGGCAAAGGAATTACGGACGGGCAGGGTCTTCATCAACTGGTCACAAAACGATTCCTCCAAGACGATGATCTGCGTTTATTCGTTGCGTGCGCGTGAGAAGCCATACGTATCATTTCCACTCGAGTGGAAGGAGCTTGAGGACCTCGCAGAGCTGAACGATCCGGAAAAGCTGCAGGTGCTTCATTCGGAGGCAATAAGCAGGGCTGAAAAAAGAGGCGACCTCTTCCGGGAAGTGCTTACTAAGAAACAGAGGCTTCCGCATTTGTAGGGGCAACCCTATGTGGTTGCCCTTCTCCGGGCGGCCACGCAGGGCTGCCCCCACAGTAGGATTCGATTATGGGACTGAAGGAATATAAATCAAAACGTAAATTCTCTGAAACTCCCGAACCAGATGCAGGTGTGAGCACTGAAGAGACCGGCCTCGTCTTCGTGGTTCAAAAGCACGCGGCCCGGGCACTTCATTACGATCTAAGACTCGAACTCGAAGGCGTGCTTAAGAGCTGGGCAGTCCCAAAGGGGCCCACGATGGACTCTTCAGTTAAGCGGCTGGCGGTAATGGTCGAAGACCATCCCTTCGATTACAAGGATTTTGAGGGGGTGATACCGGAGGGCAACTACGGTGCAGGCAGCGTCATCATCTGGGACCGCGGTGTATATCATCATACCTTAACAACGGACCGGAAGAAGAGCGAGAAACTTCTCCTCGAAGGTTTGAAAAAGGGCGATCTGAAGTTTGTCATCGAAGGCGAAAAGCTGCATGGCGAATTCGCTCTTGTCAGAACAAGAATAAACGACAGGTCGTGGCTGCTCCTGAAGAAAAAGGACCAATATGCAACCAAAGAGGACATACTCGGGAATAACCGTTCCGTTGTTTCGGATAAAACGCTTGAGGAGATTTCGGGGGCGGGACCGGACAAATCTTTCGCAAAAAATAAGATAGAGCAGATCCATGTACGCGAAGCGCTCGAAAGCGAAGAGTTGAAAGATGCTCCTCTAAAACCCATGCCTCACGCCGTTCAGCCAATGCTGGCAACCCTTGTGAAGGAGCCATTCGATGATCCCGACTGGCTCTTTGAGGTCAAGTGGGATGGCTACCGGGCCATCTCCGAAATCAGCAACGGCGCCGTCTCGCTATATTCCCGGAATCAAAAATCCCTGGCGAAAAAGTTTCACCCCATTGCCGAGGCTCTGAAGAAATTCAGGGTTGACGCCGTTTTCGATGGTGAGATCGTCGCGGTTGACGACCAGGGACAGCCGGACTTTCAGATGCTGCAGGATTACCGGAAAACAGGCGAGGGCCATCTGCTCTACTATGTTTTTGACCTTCTCTATTTTGAGGGTCATGACCTGACAGGCCTTCCGCTCCTCAGAAGAAAAGAGCTGCTGAAAAAAATCCTGCCGGGCACCCCGAACATAAAGTTCAGCGATCATGTATTTAAAGACGGCATCCTGTTTTTCAGGGTTGCCAAAGAAAAAGGACTCGAAGGCATCATGGCAAAACATTCTAAAAGCCTGTACAGGACAGGTTCAAGGAGCAGGTACTGGCTGAAGATAAAGACGCGGCTCACACAGGAGTGTGTGATTGCGGGATTTACGGAGCCGAAAGGCAGCAGAAAAAATTTCGGAACACTCGTTCTGGGAGTATACGAAGGAGACAAACTGGTTCATATCGGACATTCCGGAGGCGGATTCGGGGCCGTGATTCTCAAGGAAATATACGCCAGGCTTACCACCATGGTCCGGGATGAATGCCCCTTTGCAACGGTGCCCGAGACCAACAGTTCGGTTACATGGGTAAGGCCTGAGCTTGTCTGCGAAGTCGCCTTCCATGGATGGACACACGAAGGCCTCATGCGGCAGCCCGTCTTCCTACGCATGCGCGAAGACAAAAGAGCGCGCGAAGTGACGCGCGAAAAGGCCATTCAAAACTTGCAGGGCGCCGCGGAGCAGATTATTTAAATGCCACCTCGACCGGATTGTTCATCTCAATCTTCAGGCCCGCAATTTCCTTTACCAGCCCCTTCATTTCCTCTATGGTCTTGGGCTGTTCAGCGTTGAGCTTCTCGAAGACTTTTGCATTTTCGATTATCTTTCCGAAATTCATATCCAGCAGGGTCAGCTGAGACTTGTCGCGATATGTGGCATTCGTCTCGACGATAGAACCGTCGATCACAAGGACGAGACTGATGCTCATGTCCTTGAAGAACATCTTCGTCATCTCGGCGGTGCCGGGGTCAGGGGCTGGCTTGGGCTTCTGTTCATCGCCCTTGCCGGTATCATTTTTCTTGTCCATCGCGGGCATATGCACGGTCAGTTTCGATACGGGCCCCTTTACGAAATTGAAGCTGATTATCTCTTCCTTTTTGGCAGCCTGATCTTTGCTGTCGGCAGGCATTCCTGTCTTTTTCTCTGGGTTTTGATTGATCCTCAATGTATTGATGTTCTTGAATGCATAAATGGCTTTGTAGCCGCTCATTGTTTCGGTTTTGACAGGAGCAGCTGAGACGAACTTTACCCCAGGGCCGTATTGTGTTTCCCGCGCCTGGGCATCCTTCATCATACTCTGAATAAAAGAGTCCATGCCCTCTGCCTTATCTTTTGCTCCATCTGTATCCTTGTGATTGTCTTTGCCATCGGCACTGGCAGCCGAACCGGCGTCAGCATCAGGCTTGGCTCCTGCATCGCCTTCGGACATCCCCTTTGACATATTCTGAAAAGATGCCATCAGCATATTGGAGAGCGCTACGGTCTCTTCTATAGTGCCGCTCCCATCGGGCTTCACGTGTATGACGGTATCGTTCTGGATGCATCCGGACAAAAAAAGGCAAGCAATGATCGCACAAAAGATTGTCAGGTTGCGCATAAAGACCTCCATGGTCAAAATGAACATCGTCAGTTAGTCTTGCGGATTTCAGCGCAAAATTTCAAACATACCCGAGCTTTTGAGCTCACGATCAAAGGTAATCGTGCGGCTGCAACCACGATGATGATTTGCCCTGCCGATCAGATAGTCTTCGAAATCAGCGCTGCCGTTTTTGTAGTCGTTCACCGCGTGCCGGACAATATCTTTTGACTCTATCTCGAATTGCCTCGTGGCGAGCATCTTTTCGAGCAACCCGACAATCTCAAGCTTTCTGTAGCTGTACGCTGATTCGAGCACCCAGACCAGCTCGCAAATTACGATCAGGTTGATAAAAAAACTGCCGCCTCCGGTTATCACACCTTTAATGTACGACGATGCTTTTTCTGCCTGATGCGCATCATCCATGACAAAGAAGCGCACAAGCATATTAGTATCAAGACCGGTCATCATTTCCTGGACCTGAATCTCCGCCTGACAGCTTCCTTGATTTCAGCGTCGGAGAGCGCTTTCATTCCGGTCCTGCGAAGAATTCCCCTGAGTTCGCTGACATCAATAGTTGCAGGCTCTATCGAGACCCTTCCGTCCTCGGCAACGACAAAATCCAGCCTGTCACCCGGCTTGAGATGCAGGTGGTCCCGTATCTCCTTAGGGATAGTGGTCTGTCCTTTTGAGGTAATCGTTGCAGCAGGCATAATAGCATCCCCTTACTTAATAATTAATCCTTACCTTATAGTAAGGAAATTATCGTCATATGTCAACCTGTCCATGGATCAAAATTAATCCGGACTCAGTATTGTCTTGAGTTGGTCCAAGGGATGGCTGTAAAATCTGTATATGTCACCTTCAAAACGTCAAAAGAAAGAGCAGCCTCTCCGCTGGGTCATAGAATCCCTGATTGAAGAGCCGAGCTGCGTCGAAAAATCGATGTTCGGCTGCCTCGCCTGTTATGTGCACGGGCGCCTGTCCCTGCTTCTTTCATCGGGAGAAGAACCATGGAACGGCCTTTTGATTCCGACTGATCACCAGTTCCATGATTCAATCCGCAAAGATTTTCACGATGTTGTTCAGCATCCCGTTTTGAAGAAATGGTTGTATCTGCCCGAATCTACAGAAGACTTTGAATCCGACGCTGAGGAAATCATAGAGGCGATCAGGATGAATGATCCAAGGTTTGGCGTTGAACCGGCTGAAAGGGGTTCAAAAAGGAAGAAGATTAAGAAGGGATGAAGTGGTCAAAATTGTATTGCAACCCAAATGCGATATTGAAAAACCTTGACCCCAGTTCGTTTATTATTAAATTTGTTATGGCTATAATTTAAACATGATACCGAAGCGAAGACTCGGCAAAACCAATGTTGATGTGACAATCCTCGGACTTGGAGGAGAGGGTGTCCTGAGGACGCACGATCGTGACAAGGAGGCGTATGATCTGATCAATCGGGCAATAGATTTGGGGATCAACTACTTCGACTCTGCCAAGGCCTATGCGGGTTGTGAATCATACCATGGGAAAGCCCATGGTGAGAGAAGGCAAAACATATTCCTTGCCGGCAAGTCCCACGCGCGCGACAAAAAGGGCGCTCTTGCACATCTTCATGATACCCTCAAGACGATAGGGACCGATCACCTCGACCTGTGGCAGATGCATGATATGAGGACTACTGAGGATATCGAGGAAGTCACTGCACCGGGCGGAGCACTTGAAGCCTTCAGAGAGGCAAAGGAGCAAGGTCTTGTGCGCTTCATCGGCGTCACCGGTCATGAAGATCCATCGGTTCTACGCCGCTGCATCGAGCTTGCTGATTTCGACACAGTACTTATGCCTGTCAATCCCGCTGAGCCGTACTACCGGGATTTCATCACCGAACTGTTGCCGTATGCTATTGCAAAGGACATGGGGATCATAGCAATGAAGGTATATATGAGGGGGCTGATAACAAGGATTCCAGGCTTCGCTTCTGCGGGGCCGTTTTATAACTTCGCACTCTCCCTTCCCGTGACAACTGCCGTCATCGGATGCGATACAGTTTCACAGCTTGAGGAGAATGTCGGATTTGCGAGATCATTTAAACGATTGAGCGACGATGAGATGGTGCAGCTCAGCGAACATGTTGCTCCCTATGCCAGACAGTTGATGTATTACAAGCCTTGATGTCATTTCGTTATGATTCGATTCGCAAAAATTTCCAGGGTGTTGTTCAACACCCTGTTTTGAAGAAATGGTTGTATCTGCCGGAATCGAGAGAAGACTTTGAATCCGATGCTGAGGAGATCGTCGAGGCGATCAGGATGAATGATCCAAGGTTTGGCGTTGAACCGGCTGATAGAGGCTCAAAAAGGAAAAAGATTAAGAAGGGCTGAAGGTATTGTGCCTGCTAACAGATGCAATATTGAAAAACCTTGACCTAAGTTATTCATTCTCAGAGCGTGTGAGAAATTTTCCTCCTATCATCACTAAAAGCACAATTGGCATCCAGACCCAAGCAAGTCCGCTCAGGATAACTTGAAGCCCACGCGGCGAAAAGAATCGTGAAAGTGCAATTGGAGCTACCTTGAGTGGCCTGAAGGGAAAGAAATATCTTGTTTGATCAAATGGCGCAAATAAAGCAACACCAAGGCCACCATCGGTGAATGCATCAAGGATCGGATGCGTCAAAGTGATAAGAAAGAAATACAATGACCATCGACCCCATGTGTATTCCCGATTTGCAAGAAAGCGCCAAACAAGCCAGCCAGCCAATAAACCAACGAATGCGGCAAACAGGATGGAATGCGAAATCCCCCGGTGGCTGAACTCAGAACCGTAAGCTACGTCGAACCTGAAGGAAACGACATCAACATCCGGAATAGCAGCACAAATGGCCGATAGTCCCATGATCGACCACCTGGAGGGTGTCAGAAGCTTGCCGCCCGCTGCTCCGACGAAGGCATGAGTGAATATTGTTGGCATTAGTGGATTGGTTGCTGCCTAACGAGCCAGTATGAAGGTCCGTTATGCAGGGAAGCCTTCCTTTTTGAATTTGCAACTGAAAGGAGAGGCGTAGTCAATTTTATCAATATCATAATCTGTTTGCCCTCAACCGGTCACTGTTTTCAAGGTTTATGTTGTCTACTTCTTATTGAGCAAACGCGCCTTATAATAATCTCCATGGCCGGGAGCGACAATAACTTCACGTCCTGTTGTGCTGAGTTGATCGTCAAAATCGAGGATAAATCTGCGCAGCGACTCCATCTCTTTCCTGAAAAGAACGCTGTCTGCATTGGTGCTGGTGAGCATCATCTTTGGGAGGTTCAGTATCGCTCTATCTGATTGCGTCAGACTTTCAGTCAGCAGCAGATAATCTGCTGTAAAGACCAGTCCCGAATCCATGCCGACAATAAATACCTGGTCCGACACATGGCCTGCGGTGCATTCGAGTATCCGGTAAACCTGCCCGGCTATTGAAAAGCTGTCGATGACATCGAACCCGCCCATCCGGCCCAGCACCGAATCACCGTACTCTTTCCAGTTGTGAGACACCTTCATCTCTGTCAGGGTATTAACAAGGATGGTGAAATACTGGTTTAGCCCTTCAATAGGAGAATTGGTCCCCCACAGGCGGTTCTGGCGCTCAAGGACGCCGCGGGCCCTCCGATGCTGATAAACCTGCGTCCCGAATTCTTCTGCAAAATAACCGCTCATGCCCGCATGGTCAGGATCGGCATGAGTGATATATATACGTTTCACGCGGCTCGGGTCAAGCCCGCACTGCCTAAGCATGGCTTTCACATCTTCATAGTAATGTCCATAACTGCCATCGATCATGACCAGCTCCTCATCACCCTCAAGCAGGTAGATATTGGCGCCGGTCGGTATTTTAAAGGCATGAAAGACGACCGGACCAAAGGTCAGAGACGGCAGCCGGTGATATGTGAAGGCCGGGCCGGTTGTTGAACGGGAAGCGGTTGCAAAGGCGAGAATATTGGTCAGCACTTCGCCTTCCTGATAATGTTTACCCATTTCATTGCTGAAATTCACCAGATTTTCAGTAAGCAGTCTGGATGATTCAACCAGGCGCCTGAGTCGCTTGATATCCTCGGTATGCAGCAGCTGTCTAAGTCTCAAAAAAAAGCGTTCTATCAGGTTCAGGCCGATGATGTCGTCAACCTCACGCTGCCCGGCGCCGTTGTACTTAATGCTGTAGTCATAGCCATGCTCGTTCATGTCCTTCAAGAGGCGGTCGATCTCTGCGGCGTCCTTCGTGGCCATTGAAATCGCTGCGGTTGTCTCTGAAATCTCTGAATCGTAGGTCAGATAAATCACATTGGCATTATGTTTCTGCAGCATGGAGGCAAGCCCGCCGAGTGTGCCGGGCACATTTTCCAGGCGCACGTCTATCCGTAGTATGTTCCGGATATCGGTGACGCCGAGTTCCATGGACTGGTTTCGCCTGCTCTCAAGAAGGTCATTGTTCAACATTGAGTCTCTTACTGATCGCAGGCTTTTTGCATCGCCGCTCATCACTTCGACGAGGACGCGGTTGGGATGCTCAGAACGGTTGTATGAAAAATAAAGTATGTTGATGCCGTACCCGGCAAACAGGTTGGCCAGCGATGCGAGCGAACCGGGCCGGTCGTCAAGATAGGCCCGGATTTTTCCCAGGTAATCCTGCTCACGGTCTTCCGAACGATATATTCTGAAACGGTCTGTTCTCATAGCCACCAGAAAATTGTACTCTTTTGCCGAGGAGGCCGCAACGATAACTCAATCCCAAGGTCTAGCTATTTTAAGATATTCTTCAACCGGGGATCACTCTTCATCGGTGTGAATTCAATTATTTCATACTGCGCGACGCCGGTTGTGCTGAAGGGGTCTCTGGCGAGAAATTCTTTCAGGCCGTCAAGGCTTATATTGTGCGCAAGGATCAGCCCGCCGGTGCGCGGTACGCGAGGACCGGATGCGAGCAAATAACCCGCTGCATAACCTTCATCCAGAAAGCAGCGGTGCGCCTCCAGATTGGCGTCTATTTCGGTCATTGGTTTGACGTAATTAACATGGATGACAAACATGGTCTTCTCCTTAATTTAAATTCAGCGTTCATGAATTATCTTACATGATCCATATTTGAATTGACATCCGGCCT
>DATJOY010000116.1:0-3476 GCA_035506695.1 Dissulfurispiraceae bacterium | reverse complement strand
GGGCTCCACAGGCCGAAGTAGCGCACCTTATGGAAGCCATCCGGTAAAACGAGTAAATATAAGGGTCAACTCTCCAAATTCCAATTATTCAGTAAATATAAGGGTCAACTCTCCAAATTCCAATTATTCAGACTTTCACTTCCCGACCGCATATACACTCAAGTGGCTTTTCCAGATAGCACAAAAATGTAAAATGGACGGCCTGTTGCCCAAAGTCATTCGCATAAATAAGTGGGTTTCAACTTTTGTTGCCCCCAGCAGTAATACGTGATCATGTTCTTTGAAAATCAGGTTGCCAGCATAGCTTATGTGGAAAGCATAAATGGGTAAACAAGAGCGTTAAGCGGCAAAAACAGCCCCGCAAGACCGTTTCCAGGGCTTTCACCCTTGCGCCAACGGCCTTCTTCGGTTTGTTCGCATGTTTGATCAGCACTTGGATGTTTTGTATGCAGCAAACCAGCAGCTCCTGGATGCGCATGCGCCACAGTCCGCGCCAGCGTGCCCGGTCAAAGTCGTAGCGGGTTGAACGGGCAAAGGAGCGTTCCATCAGGAACTGCCTTGTCCTGATATCCTTTTTCGCTTCAGCCGAACGACTGCGTTCACGCATCGCATTCAGTTCATCCTGACGGAGATGGCGCTTGATCGTTCGCCCGGATTTGTTCCTGGTGCACTGGCTGCGTAACTCACAGACCGCGCAGACTTTCTTCGGGGCGCCGTAATCTATGCTTTCTCTCTCTGTGTGAAATGACTTGCGTCTGAGTATTTTCCCGGCCGGACAGCGATAGGTGTCGGTCTCAGGATCATACATAAACCGGTCATCGGTAAAAATGGCGTGGTTCTTTGTCCGCTTGAGAGCGGCCCCCTTCAGGTCGGGAATGTGGGCCTTAAGTCCCTGGTCATGACAGGCGAGGAAATTGTCAATAGTGCCGTATTTACTGTCTGCTACGACAGTTTCAGCTTTGGTCCCGGTGGTTGCCTCATGCTGCGTGAGAAGCGGCAGCATCAGATGCGCTTCGTTGACATCTCCGGCGGTGGCGGCGGTGGCGGTGATCACTTCGTTCTTTCCGTCCACGGTCCGGTGGACCTGGTACATAAGTTTCGGCTTGCCCCGGTTGACGATGGCCGCGTCAGGATCGGTGGTGGAGATGTAGCGGCTGTTCTTCTTCTCAATGTGCCGGGACGTACAACTGCTTGGGTTGCCTTCAGCCAGGCGGGTTTCCAGCTTTTTGTAGTTTCTGTGCAACTGGTCTTTCAGGCTTTTCGTATCGAGGACGGAATTGTTGGAGGCATTGGCGTCAATGAGACTCGAATCGACAAAGATCTTTCTGCCGTCAACGAGCCCGGCCTCGACGCACTGCAGGACGATACGCTCAAAAAAGCTCTGGAAGACTTCCGTACCCCACTTTTTGCGTGCTTTTGACAGAACACTGTGATTGGGGATACTTGTATCGAGGTCATAGCCGAGAAACCAGAGCCAGTCCATCCGTTCGAGAATTGTTTCCATCAATTCCCGCTCAGAACGGACATTGTAGAAAATCAGCAACAGCATGAGCTTCAGAATCACAGGCGGGGGAACTGATTCATTACCCTTTATGCCATAGTAGTCTTTGACTTCATCATAGACAAAATCAAAGTCGATAAGCTCATTAACTTTTCTGAGTGGGTGATTGGCACGAATGCGCTCGTCCAGATTAATGCCATAGTGAAACAAGTTGGTTTGAGGATCAGACTGCACTCCCATCATAGGACATTTGCTCCTTATGACAATAATTGAGTTGCAGCATAGTATCATTATTCAGTAAATTATGCCAGCTTATTTGGGCAACAGGCCGTCCATATTACATTTTAGGGAAATATATAAGGGTCAACTCTCCATATTACATTTTATGGGAAACTCTGATATGATGCATGAAATATCAATCGGAGGAGTAACACAATGGCCAGACCATTACGGATTTTATATCCTGGCGCATTTTACCATGTAACATCACGGGGAAACGAAAAGAAAGACATTTTCAAGAGCCTGAGGGACCGGGAGAAGTTCCTGGAATATTTATCGTCAGCATCCGAACGATATGGAGCTGTTATCCATGCATACTGTCTCATGAGCAACCATTTCCATCTATTACTGGAAACACCTGCCGGTAATCTCTCCCAGATCATGCGACACATAATCGGTGCTTACACCACCTATTTCAATATTAAACGGCAGCGGTTCGGACATCTCTTCCAGGGACGGTATAAGGCATTACTCGTTGAAGCTGACGAATATGCTGCCGAACTAACCCGTTACATCCATCTGAACCCGGTAACGGCTGGAATTGCCGGTAAACCGGATGAATATAAATGGTCAAGCTATCAATCATACATTGGCAAGACAACAACGCCTGAGTGGTTAAAAACCGGCTTCATCCTTGAAAGTTTCGGGAAAAATGCATCGGCCGCCCGGAAGAACTATCGCGACTTTGTAGAGAAGATCGACACTGAAGGATATGAAGGTCCGCTTAAATGCGCAGTTGGCGGAGCGATACTTGGTAGTCCTGATTTTATCGAAGAAATAACGGGAACATATCTTAAGGAAAGAGAGAAAGACAAGGACATACCCGCATTGAAGCATTTTTCGGACAGGCCACCGATTTCAGATATAATCGATACAGCAAAGGAGGCAATTAAGGAGAATGAAAAACTGGCCCGACAAGCAGGAATTTATCTTTGCCATAAGTACAGTGGCGCGTCACTGAAGGAAATAGCCTGTAAGTTTGATGTCGGAGTGTCAGCGATAGGCGAGGCAAGCAAACTCTTCATGAAAAAAATGGAACAAGATGCATCGTTGCGGAAACAAATTGACAGAGCAGTCATAAAGATCAGAAAATGGAAAATGGAGAGTTGACCCTTATTTATCTTCTTTTATCTTCGTAGTAATCTTATGCGGCACGCGAAAGGGGCTGAACCTGACGCACCTTCTGTACCAGTGCCTTTTCAGCGGTCTTCAGATCATAGCTCGTCTGAAGATTCATCCAGTAGCTTGGCGTCTGGCCAAATGCCTTGCCGAAAAGCAGCGCCAGTTCAGCAGTGACAGGGCGAACACCCTTGATGACATACGAAATTCGCATGGGCGAAACGCCAATAGCCTGAGCAAAAGCATTCTGCGAGATGCCAAGTTCATCGAGTATTTCTTTTAGAAATATGCCGGGATGTATGGGAGGAAGACCATTTTTTATCGCCATAAGATTTCCCCTAATGGTAGTCGGTTATTTCAACGTCGGTTGCTTCGCCGTTGGCAAAGCCAAAACATATGCGCCACTGGTCATTGATCCTGATGCTCCACTGTCCTAACCTGTTGCCGGAAAGGGCTTCAAGACGGTTTGACGGCGGCATCAACAAGTCCGAAACTTCGCGTACGCTGTCCAACTGTGTCAGATGCATGATCGCGCGAGTGATGATTTCCGGTGGGAGCTTTTTGGATTTTCCCGTCG
>DATJOY010000115.1:0-11372 GCA_035506695.1 Dissulfurispiraceae bacterium | reverse complement strand
CAGGGTTGCAGATGTCGAAGCTGATGAAGAATACGTATTCATCATAGTCGGGACCGAGGAAGCCGATGTAAGGAGCGGCAGGATATCAATTACCTCGCCGGTCGCGCGGGCCCTGATCGGCAAAGAGGTGGGCGATACCGCTATCGTCAAGGCTCCAGCAAGAACCATTGAATACGAGATCGTCGAGATCACCTTTGAGTAGACTTTTCAATGCCGGGGTTATCGAGAATATCCCGGTAAGCAAATATTTCAAAATAATCTCACTGCGTCCGCAGTCTGAGATCATAGATCCGGAACCGGGACAGTTTTACATGCTTCAGGCCGGTAATACCTACGATCCATTGCTCAAGCGCCCGTTCAGCCTGTTCAGAAAACAGGACGGCATTCTGAGATTCTTATATCGGATCCGGGGCAAGGGGACGAAGTGTCTCTCGGAAACCGAGGTCGGCGACCTGTTGCAGCTGCTGGGCCCGCTGGGCAATGCCTATCCGGTCCCGGAAGGTGATTTTGTTGCAGTTGCAGGGGGGATAGGAATTGCTTCTCTCCTGCCGTTGCTCGAACAATGTCCTGGCAGGGCGTATCTTTTCTGCGGTGCCCGCAACTGTGACGAGCTTGTCATGCTTGACCAGGCAAAGGCGTTTGCAAAAGAAATATGCATAACGACCGATGACGGGACCTTTTGCAGGAAAGGGCTGATAACTGAACCGTTGAATGAATTTCTTGGTGCGGAAAAATTTATAAAGGGTCCGCTGCCTATATACGCTTGCGGACCGGTTCCAATGATTAAAGAATTGGCAGGGAGCATTGAAGGAAAAGATTTGACCTGCTATGTCTCTCTGGAGGAGGTAATGGCCTGTGGCGTTGGCGCATGCCTGGGTTGTGTGACAAAGACTGCCGGTGGATATAAAAGGGTCTGCAGGGAAGGGCCCGTATTCAATATCAGGGACATCGTATGGGAATAGAAAACATGGCGGAAGGCGGAAGTCAGAAGTCAGAAGTCGACAAACATGAATCGGCTGTGGGCACATCTCAGGATCCTTACATAAAGCTTTCGGTCGAGATCGGTGGGCTTAAGCTTAAAAACCCTGTCATGACCGCATCCGGGACTTTCGGATATGGTGAAGAGTACTCGGAATTTGTAGACCTGAACAGACTCGGAGCAATTGTTGTAAAGGGACTTTCTATAGGCCCTAAATCCGGCAACCCTACTCCAAGGATCTTCGAGACAGCTTCAGGCATGTTGAATGCTATCGGTCTTCAGAATATCGGTGTAAAGGCTTTTATAGCCGATAAGCTCCCCTTTCTGCGGCAATTCAGCACACCTGTCATCGCGAATTTTTTCGGAGACAGCGTGGAAGAATTTGTCGGGGCGGCAGAGGAATTGAGCGGTGCCGACGGAATTCATGGATTGGAGATGAACATCTCATGTCCGAACAAGCAGGCCGGATGGTGCATATTCGGCACGGACCCCAAGATAATGAGCGAAGTTGTGACATCAGTGAGAAAAAATACGAAGCTTCCTCTTATAGTGAAACTTTCCCCAAATGTGACAAATATAGGTGCGATGGCAAGGATTGCTGAGGATGCGGGCGCGGATGCGGTTTCGCTGATTAACACAATCACCGGCATGGCCATAGACATCAGGCGGCGCAGACCCGTTTTGGCCAACGTTACGGGAGGGCTTTCGGGGCCTGCTGTTAAACCGGTTGCCGTCCGCATGGTATGGGAGACCTGTAAGGCCGTAAAAATCCCCGTCATTGGATTGGGCGGAATCATGAATGCAAGCGATGCACTTGAATTTCTCATAGCAGGTGCAACCGGGGTCGCCGTAGGCACCGCTAATTTTGTGAATCCGCTTGCAACCGTTCAAGTCATAGAAGGGATCGAGATGTTTCTCCGAGAGGAAGGTGTTTCAGATATAAATGATCTTATCGGGAGTATGAAATTGTAAGGGGCTTCTACCGGATGCCCTTCGTTCCATGAATAAAAATGTATCTTCAATAATCACTCTTATCACCGATTTCGGGTACAAAGACCCGTTTATCGCCGAGATGAAAGGAGTTATCCTTTCTATAGAAGCGGCTGCAACTATTATCGATATCACTCACGACATCGAGCCATTCAATATTATTGAAGCGGCATTTGTTGTCGGATCGTCGTCCAAATATTTTCCGCCCGGCACGATTCATATCGTTGTTGTTGATCCGGGAGTCGGATCCCGGAGAAGAGCTGTAATCCTGGAAACCGGCAACGGATTTTATGTCGGTCCCGACAATGGGGTTTTTTCCGAAGTTATCAGGGCTGAACGACAAATCAGATGCTTTCATATCACAAACGAAGCTATTGTGATTTCAGCTGAAAGTCCGACTTTCCAGGGCAGGGATGTATTTGCGCCTGTTGCTGCGAGGCTTATGCAGGGCATACCGCCAACTGACGCCGGACCTGAAATATCGGACCCTGTACTCATTGAAATCCCAACGCCATATATGATAGACCAAGATATCGTAGGTGAGATCGTTTATGTAGACCGGTTCGGCAATGCCATAACTAATATCACAACAGAGCACCTTCAGCGCTTTGGAAAAAATTATAAAGCTCAGCTGAAGGGAAGCGATATCGAGCCGGTAAATCATTATGCCCAAGCTTCTCCGGACACATTGCGTTGTCTTCTTAACAGCTCGGGCAGGCTCGAAATATTTGTCTTTCGAGGCAATGCTGCCGGACTTTTCGGGCTGGAAAAGGGTGATTCTGTCCGCGTCCTTAGATGATGCATTTACCGTGCGGCAGGTGACAATCCCTGCGAAATTAAATATGCTATAATAGCAGTTGTTCATCATGGGACCTGCAATGAAAAAACCGATCAGGGCACTCGGTGCCGGCACATTATGGATGCTTAAGGGCATGGGGCAGATGTTTCTCTTCCTTGTGGAATCCGTGCGACTGGTCTTTGTTCCGCCTTTCAAATTCGGAAGATTTCTTAAACAGGTCCGTTTTATCGGCACAAAGTCAATGAGCGTTATTATGCTGACAGGTGCCTTTACGGGCATGGTGCTCGCCTTGCAGTTGTTCTATACACTGAGGAAATTCGGTTCGGAGGCACTTCTTGGGCCTGCCATCGCCCTCAGTCTCATAAGAGAACTTGGGCCGGTACTCTCCGCGCTGATGATTACCGGCAGGGCGGGGTCGGCGCTCACCGCAGAAATAGGCATCATGCGGATATCCGAGCAGATCGATGCCCTTATTTCAATGGCCCTTAATCCACTGCGCTACCTGGTTGTTCCCAATATGGCTGCGTCCATAATAGTTTTTCCTCTCCTGGCTGCTATTTTCGACGTGGTGGGCATTTATGGAGGGTATGCGATTGCGGTGAAACTGCTCGGAATGAGTTCCGGAACATATTTCTCCCAAATGGAGAATTTCGTCGCCATGAAGGACATCTGGATCGGGATTTATAAGGCAGTCAGCTTCGGACTGATCGTTTCATGGGTTTGCTGCTACAAGGGCTATACGACTGAGGAAACGGGGTTTGGTGCCGAAGGGGTCAGCAAATCAACTACGGAGGCTGTAGTCATGTCATCCGTGCTTATTCTTATTTGGGATTACCTGCTCGGCTCTTTTTTGCTCGAGAAGTGAGCCATGATTGAAATCATTAATCTAAAGAAAAGTTTCGGGACTCAACAGGTCCTCAAAGGCGTCGATCTTGTGATTGAGACCGGCGAGGTCACAGCCATCCTCGGTAAAAGCGGAGGAGGCAAGAGTGTTCTGCTGAAACATATAATTGGACTCTTGAAACCCGATAGCGGTCAGGTTATGATCGATGGAGTTGACATCACCCGGCTGGGAACGGCGGATATGGACAAGTTCAGGGAAAAATTTGCTGTTGTATTCCAGTTCGGTGCGCTCTTCGATTCGATGACCATTTTCGAGAACGTCTCCTTTCCGGTCGTTGAGAAGACAAGACTTTCTTCGGGGGACATCGGTGATAAAGTAAGAAGAGTGCTCAGCGATGTCGGTCTTGAAGGGATTGAGAACAAGTACCCGTCGGAGATTAGTGGCGGCATGAAAAAAAGGGTGGCACTTGCGCGCGCATTGATTATAGAACCCAGTATCGTTTTGTTCGATGAACCTACTACCGGTTTAGACCCGGTCCTTCTTAACCAGATACATGCTTACATCAGGGAAACTCATCTGAAATATGGTTTTACCGGAATTGTAGTCAGCCACGAAGTCCCTGAAATTTTCGACATCTCGGACAAGGTTGCTATCCTTGATGAAGGTGTCATCGTGGAGTCAGGGACCCCCGACAATATTGTGAGGTCTGACAACCCTACTGTGCAAAGCTTTGTTGCTCGAGGATATCCCGCGAACAGGATGGAAAAAACAACCAATTGACATATATATTTGCAGGAGGTATTATGATGCAAAGGAAATTCGATCTTGAACTTGCTGTAGGCATATTTGTTCTTATTGGGATACTGTCGCTCGGTTATTTGTCGATAAGGCTCGGCAAGCTTGAAGTGGTCGGGACCGGAGGCTATACTGTTTATGCTGAATTTACAAATGCCGGGGGCATCAAATCCGGATCTGTTATCGAAATAGCAGGGGTTGAGATAGGCAAGGTAAAAAATATAAGCCTGGATCTCAATAATTATTCTGCCCGTGCCGATTTCCTGATTTATAAAGATATCAAGATCCAGGAAGACGCAATTGCGTCGATAAAGACAAAGGGTTTGATAGGAGAAAAGTTCATACAGATTACGCCTGGGGGGTCCGACACATATCTGTCGGCCGGCGGAAAAATCAGGGAAACCGAATCAGCCATAGATATCGAAGAACTGGTCTCAAAATACGTATTCGGCAAGGTATAATAAAGGCGCAACCGGGTTCGGTTTTTTTTTAGATAAGAGAATCACCTATATCGAAGATGCAGTTTTGATGGATAATAAATATTTAATGTAACTGTAAGGAGAAAATGATGAAGAAAGGCATTGCAGCATTGATCCTCTTAGCGATCATGATTTTGCCCTTCCAGGCATTTGCTGTTGCTGCCATGGAAACAGTTCACCATTATGCCGATAAGGTGCTGGATGTGCTGCGCGACCCGGCCCTTAAGGCTGAATCGGCCAGAAGGATCAAGAAGGAAAAGATTCGGTCGATAGCAGACGAGATGTTTGATTTTACAGAACTCTCAAAGAGGACCCTTGCGCAGAACTGGAACAGGTTTGATAACGGCCAGCAAAAAGAGTTTATCCATCTGTTTAAATCACTCCTCGCGGACTCTTATGCAGATAAAATTTTGGCTTACACAAATGAGAAGATAGTATTCAGCAAGGAGATCGAGCTTACCGACAAGACCGCAGAAGTCAGGAGTACAGTGATCGGCAAGACCGCAGAGATTCCGATCAACTATAGGGTGATTCTAAAGGGAGATGGCTGGAAAGTTTACGATGTGGTTATCGAAGGAGTGAGTCTTGTCAATAATTATCGCAGCCAGTTTAGGGAAATTCTTCTGAATAAGTCGCCGGAGTCGCTCCTGGAAACGTTAAGAAAAAAAGTGGGCAAGTCCTGATCTACTAATGTGGAAAAGTGAGAAGGAGATTAACATGAAAGTTGCAAGTATTTTGATAATGCTTTCTGTTTTAATGCTCAATCCTGCAGTGCTAAGGGCAGATACATCACTGCCCGCCCCTTATGCTGAGCAGTGTATAAGCCCGCCACTCCTGATTGCCTTGCAATCCGCGCCTGAGGAGGATGCTCCACGGATTGTGCTCCCGGATGCAGTCAATGCAGGGAATCTTCAGATATCATTCGGCGAGGCCATCCCGGTTACGGAGCCTCAAGAGTCAGAAGAGGAAATTTTGATGGCACTGACGCAGTGGAACGCCGCTGAGGAAGGAAATGGGAGCATAGAGTCCGAAAGCGAGAATATTCCCGAGGAGAGCGAAGCGGAAATTGCAGATCCTCTCGCCCCGGTCAACAAGGTAATGTTTGAATTCAATGACAGGTTGTATTTCTGGGGGATAAAGCCTGTTACGCAGGTATATTCTCATATAACGCCCGAAGAGTTCAGATTCGCTATGAGTAATGTTTACGATAATTTATGGGCCCCGTGCAGAATGCTGAATAATCTTTTTCAGCTCAGATTCAAGGCTGCCGGAAACGAACTCATCAGGTTTATATTCAACAGCTTCGCCGGCATCGGAGGTATGGGTGATATGGCCAAAGAGGCCCTTGGAATAAAGAAACAGGATGCAGATTTTGGCCAGACGCTCGGCCATTATGGCATAGGGCATGGTTTTTACCTCGTGCTTCCTGTATTCGGTCCTTCATCTCTGCGGGATGGGGTAGGTCTCGCAGCTGACCAGTTCATGCATCCTCTGACCTATGTCAGCAGCTCAACCCTTACCTTTGGGGAAAAGGCTGGAATCTTTGTGCACGAAGAGGTGAACAGCACATCATTCAAGATAGGAGATTATGAGGCCTTCAAGGAGGCAGCGATTGATCCTTATATTTCGATGCGCGATGCATTTCTCCAGCACCGTCAACACAAAGTTGATGCGTCGAAGCAGTAGCTGCGTCCGGGCAGCAATCAGACATCAATAAAAGAGGTCCCCTGGAATCAGGGGATTTTCTTTGTGTAAATACTTGACAAAAACAGTCTGGTATTATAGATTAAAGTATGCTGAGGTTATCCACAAAGGGACAATATGGGGTGAGGGCCATGTTTGAGATTGCAAAGGGCTTTCCCGACATGCCTGTTACTATCAGGGAGATATCGGAAAGGCAGGACGTATCCGTTGCCTACCTGGAACAGATACTCAACCGGCTTCGCAAGGCCGGACTTATAAAAAGTGTAAAGGGACCGGGCGGCGGATATTTACTCAGCAGGAATCCTGGGAATATAAGCATTGCCGCTATTTTGAACGAACTTGAGGGACCGGTAGCCATTACGTCCTGTCTGAATCCTGAAGAGGGATGCGTCAGGGTCGATTCGTGTGTAACCCACCTTCTGTGGAAAGCCCTCGGCGAACAGGTCGAGGCATTTCTGCAGACGATTACCCTGCGTAATCTCATTGCGGGAGAATTTACGAAGAAAAAGACAAGGCGCAATTGACATAATAGATCAACCAACTTAACCTGTGAAGATGGAATTTGTTCATAATGTAAAAGCTGACGTAACTGCAGACATCGTTTATATGATGTGCCCGATGCATCTGCTGAAACTTGACGAGATGATAAAGGAACTCGGCCGCGGTCAGGTCCTTGAGGTGCTTACCGATTATGATGGGGCACTTGAAGACATACCGCAATGGTGCGCAAGGACCGGCAATGAATTTATGGGACTTGACGAGACCGAAGATTTTTACAAATTTTATATACGAAAGACTGCCAAAGCATAAAATGTGGACGAATCCGGTTCCAAACAAACCGGGTGAAAGAGGAGAAACTATGAGGACATGCTATTTCGACCATGCGGCGACAAACCCGCTTCATCCCGCAGTTTTAGAGACCATGATGCCTTATTTAAAAGAGGAGTTCGGAAACGCCCTGAGCGTCTATGACCTCGGCGGAAAGGCGAGGGAGGCGATAGAAAATGCGCGGCAGGAAGTCGCATCTCTGATCAATGCAAAACCCTCCGGCATTATATTTACCTCTGGTGGTGTTGAGGCCAATAACACAGCTCTTAGGGGTATCGCGCTTGCAAACCAGGCCAAGGGAAAGCATATTATAGTGTCGAAAGCGGAGCACCATTCAATCCTAAACAGCGCGCGTTTTCTTGAGAAGAGCGGGTTTGCCGTAACCTATCTGCCCGTTGACAAATATGGCCTTGTTGATCCGGGTGCGGTAGAAAGCGCCGTCAGTAAAGAGACGATACTTATTTCAGTTACACATGCAAGTCGTGAAATCGGCACTATCGAGCCGCTGAAAGAAATAGCGGCCATAGCAAAAAAGAACAGGATTATTTTTCATACGGATGCGGTCTCGACGACTGGAAACATCCCTGTGGATGTCAACGAACTTGGTGCAGACCTGCTCAGCATGACGGCCCATCAGTTCTACGGTCCGAAAGGGGTTGGTGCCCTTTATGTACGCGAAGGTACGCGTCTCGTACCGTTATTGTACGGCGGCATACAGGAAGGCGGCAGACGGGCAGGCACCGAAAACGTTGCAGCTATTGCGGGCATGGGAAAGGCTGCCGAGCTTGCTCGTGTCGAAATGGCTGCGAGGATGGATCATAGCGTAAAATTGAGAAACAGGCTGATCGAAGGGGTGCTCAAAATACCCCGCGTCTATCTGACGGGACATCCTGAAAACAGACTTCCGCACCATGCAAGCTTTGTAGTCGAGTACATCGAAGGAGAAGCCATGCTCCTGATGCTTTCCATGAAGGGTGTGTATGCAGCGAGCGGATCGGCTTGCTCTTCAAAGGCCCTCAAATCCTCTCCGGTGCTGATGTCTCTCGGCATCCCGTCGGCACTGGCCCAGGGATCGATTGTATTTACGCTCGGCAGAGGCAATTCTGATGAGGATGTTGATTATTTCCTTGGCGAATTCCCCGCCATTATTCAAAGATTGCGGGAGATGTCTCCTTTTGCAAAAGGCTGGGGCGAGGAAGGCCAGGGCGAAAAATGTTATGTAGGAGGATAAAACTATGTATTCCCCAAAAGTAATGGACCACTTCATGAATCCAAGGAATGTCGGAGAAATGCCTGATGCGGATGGTGTCGGCATGGAAGGCAATCCGACCTGCGGCGATGCCATGCAGCTCTTCATAAAGGTGAAGGACGACCGGATTGTGGACGCAAAATTCAAGACATTCGGTTGCGGTGCGGCGATAGCCGTGAGCAGCATGATCACTGAAATGGTGAAAGGCAAAACCCTTGATGAAGCAATGAGCATGTCCAAAGAAGCTGTTGCAGCGGAGCTCGGCGGCCTTCCTCCGCAGAAGATGCATTGCTCCAATTTGGGGGCGGATGCCCTGAAGAAGGCTGTCCAAGATTATCGAAGCAAGAAAAAATCTTGACAAATCTTGAGCTTCACTCTAAAATTTGACTGAATCATAAAAAGTGCCGAACCGGCGATTTTATAACAAGACGCCGGAGGCAAGGCACAAAGATGCGGAAAAATGGGTATACCACCGATGCACCGCGATAAAGGAAAGTGTGGTGCGCGGCATGCTGATTTTTCATTATAGTGAAAACTCGATAAGGCTTTAATTTATGAAAGGGACCGACAATGGCATATAAGCTCATGCTGGCGGATGACAGTCAGACTATTCAGAAAGTCGTTGAGATCGTCCTGAATCCTGAGGGATTCGATATCGCTGCCTTCAATAATGGAGAAGATGCAGTCAAGGCGCTCAGTTCCGTTATGCCGGATGTTGTTCTTGCAGATATAGAAATGCCCAAGATGAACGGCTATAAATTATGCGGACACATCAAGGGTAACGCAGCAACCCTGCACATCCCGGTCATTCTACTTGCAGGTGCATTTGAACCGTTCGACGAAAATTACGCCAAGTCGGTCGGCGCTGATGAATTTATTTTAAAGCCGTTCGAGTCCCACGAGTTGATAAGCAAAGTGAAATCTCTCATTGTGCGCCACGAGATGCCGGAACCCCCTGTTTCCGCTGAGCAGGAGGATGTGGCTGCTATGGAATTGGATATCTCCAGGGAAGAACCGATGGTTGCAGTGCAGGAATCGCAGTGGGGAGAGGGTGTCCAGTTCGACTGGGAAAAGGAGACGAGTCCAACTACAGAGGCAGTGCAGGCGACAGTTGCCGAATCCAGGACCTTTGACGAAGAACTGGCTGAAAGCCTGCAGGCAGCTGATGAGGTTAAAGAAGAGTTGACTGTCACTGAGGAAGTCGCGGCCGGTGAAATCTCTTTGGAAGAGATATCCAAAATGGTGAAAGAGGCCATGGGCGAACCGGCATTGCATGATAAGGAGACAGCATCTCCGTCTACACCGGCTGAAGGTTCTGCTGCCGGCATCCGGGAGATGATCCCTGAAGGTATTGATGAGTTTGCGGCAGACTCTGTACAATATCAAGCCGATGATTTGAGAGGCACTGTCGAACTTGCAGTAAAGAACAGAATAGAAGAAATACTTCCTGACATTATCAAAGAATCCGCACAGCGTATTATTGCGGAAACCTTACCGAATCTGTTTGAGGAGGCTTTGAGGGTATCAGTTAAGGACATATCGGCTTTTATTAATACCGCGATCAATGACGAAATAAGAAAGGTAGTCCCCGGTCTGGCTGAAACAATGATCAGGCGGGAAATAGAAAAGATAACATCCGAGCTGACATAGCAGGTCCCGCTTGCGAACCTCCAGAAGAGATTATATGTCCCTTCCTTTCTGCAGCATTATTTAATTTAAGTATACAAATAAGAACAGGAATAGTATGAGCGAATTGAAAAAGAGTTATAGCCCGGAAGAGATTGAAGACAAGTGGTATTGCCTATGGGAAGAGGGAGATTTCTTCAAGCCTGACCCTGAAGCAGTTGGCGGTTCTTTCAGCATCGTAATCCCTCCCCCGAACGTAACAGGTTCTTTGCATATGGGGCATGCGCTGAACGCGACTCTGCAGGATATACTGTCGAGGTGGAACAGACTGAGCGGGCGCAAGGTATTGTGGCTTCCGGGAACCGACCATGCGGGCATAGCAACTCAGAATGTTGTTGAGCGCGAACTGTCAAAAGACGGATTGGACCGTCATAAGCTTGGAAGAGATCAGTTCATCGACATGGTCTGGAAATGGAAAGCTGAATATGGAGGCAGAATCATTCACCAACTGAAGAAACTTGGTGCCTCCTGCGACTGGTCAAGGGAACGCTTCACACTCGATGAGGGTCTGTCGAAAGCCGTAAGGGAGGTATTTGTCCAGCTGTTCGACGAGGGATTGATCTACCGTGACAGCAGGCTGATTAACTGGTGCCCACGCTGCCATACTGCCCTGTCTGATCTTGAAGTTGAATATGATGATATTGACGGGAAATTATATTACATAAAATATCCACTGGCTGACGGCAAGCATTTCATTACTGTGGCAACCACAAGGCCCGAGACCATGCTTGGCGACACTGCTGTTGCGGTGCATCCGGATGACGAAAGATACCTGCGTTTTATAAATAAGACTGTTCCTCTGCCGCTCACGGACAGAAACATCCCTGTTATCTCAGATAATATGGTCGACCCTGCCTTCGGCACAGGGGCGGTAAAGGTTACGCCTGCTCATGATTTCAATGACGAGGCCACCGGCAAGCGCCATAATCTTCTTTTCATCAATGTTATTACTGAAGACGGCAGGATGAGCCCGGATGCAGGAGAGAGATACAGCGGGCTGGATCGATATGCCTGTCGCA
>DATJOY010000114.1:0-3218 GCA_035506695.1 Dissulfurispiraceae bacterium | reverse complement strand
GGTCACAGAGAAGACCGCGCCGATCCTGTAAGGCTCCATCGAAAAAGCTTCCGGCGCAAGCAGCGATGACATCAGCAGTGCAACCAGCATGAGAAACATAAATAACTTCCGAATCTTTTCCATTGTTCCTCCCTTTCTTTGAAATAAAAGGAGACACTCTCCAGAAGCTTCGGGACTTAGAAACGATCAAGAAAAAGAGCAAATCGTAATGCTGCAGATCCCGGAAATGCGCCCCCGATATAACGGTCTTCATTATACAACATGATGAATTTCGGAGTAAAACAAATTTGTCAGGCAGATGTGCTCATGATCCGGTTATTGTGATGTCTCCGTCAAGTATGATAAAATTTTGAACATTTTACAAAAGAGCCGCGCCGGGCGAATCATAATCAACCGGATGCATTGATACAGCGGCAGAAGACGGGGTGACATGGGAATAACGAGCGTGCTGTTTGCCGGCGTGGGAGGTCAGGGGATCATACTTGCAAGTACGGTCCTTGCGAAATGCGCCTTCAACCTGGGATTGATGGTAAAGCAGAGCGAGCTTCACGGAATGGCACAGAGGGGCGGCAGCGTCATCAGCCATGTGAGGTTCGGAAAAGAGGTATACTCTCCGCTGATACCGAAGGGCAGGGCGGACTATCTTGTTGCACTGGAGGAGCTTGAGGGCCTGCGATATAACTTTTATCTGAAACCCGGCGGGACCATCATTCTCAATAAAAAGCGGGTTGTTCCGCCAACAGCCGACCCGGTCAAAAACCCTTACCCCGAAGACGTGAAAGAGCAGCTGGGAATGTCACAATTCAAGATAGTGGAGATGGATGCGCTGGAAATCGCAAAAAATGTGGGGAACCCCAAGGTGGAAAACGTGATAATCATTGGCGCTCTTTCGACCTATATGGAGGATTTTCCGCTCGATGCCTGGGAGCAGGCAGTGCGCGAATCAGTGCCGCCGAAAACAGTCGAAATCAATATCAGGGCCTTTCGCGAAGGCCGCAGGTTCACATCCAAGAAATGAAAATACAGGAAAGCATAAAGAAGAATTTATTTTGGCAAGGGCCGGAGGAGACGATGGCCCGCGAGGACATCAGGACTTTTCAGCTCGAGAAACTCAGGAAGCTTCTCCGCAGGGTATATGATAACGTTCCCTTCTATCGCATTCGCTGCGACGAGGCCGGTCTGGACCCCGGCAATATTCAGGGTCTCGAAGACATCCGCAAGCTACCTTTTACAACGAGTGACGACCTGCGCCTGAATTATCCGTATGGTTTGCTTGCTGTGAGCAGGGACGAAGTGGTGCGGCTCCATACTTCCAGCGGCACAACAGGAAAGCCCAAGGCCCTCTTTTTTTCAAAGGGCGATATCGAGAGGTCTGCGAATCTTATAGCACGCTGCCTTACAATGACAGGCACCGGCAAAGGCGACGTGCTCCAGAATATGATGACTTACGGGCTCTTCACGGGCGCGCTTGTAATGCATTACGGCGCAGAGAAGGTGGGCGCACTTGTAATACCGGCCGGGCCCGGTAACACAGACCGCCAGATAGCGCTGATGCAGGATTTTGAAACTACCGCTTTTCATATAACACCCAGTTACGCACTTTATCTCGCATCCGTTCTGCAAAAAAAAGGTATCGATCCCGGAAAAGACCTTAATCTGAGAAGGGCATATCTCGGTGCCGAATCCTACTCCGAAGAAACAAGAAAAAAGATCGAATACCTGTTCGGCATCGACGTCTACAATTCTTACGGGTTGACCGAGATGAACGGTCCCGGAGTGGCTTTTGAATGCACTCAGAAAAACGGCATGCATATCTGGGAAGACCATTTTCTTGCAGAGATCATCAATCCGGATACTGGAGAGGTCCTTTCCGACGGACAGAAAGGCGAACTGGTAATCACTTCTCTTCGCCGGGAGGCAATGCCGCTGATCAGATACCGGACGAGGGACATCACTCAAATGATAACGGACGTGTGCGAATGCGGAAGGACACATCGGCGTATAAGCCGAATCCTCGGGCGCTCCGACGACATGTTCGTGGTAAAGGGAGTCAACATCTTTCCGCAGCAGATCGAACAGGTGCTTATGGGGGTTACCGGCGTCGCCCAAAATTACCAGATAGTACTTGAATCGTATGATACATTGATCGTCAAAGTAGAAATGTCGAAGGAGCTCTTCGACGGCAACATCGAGCATCTGGTCAAACTGCAGTCGCAGATATCCGAAAAGATTAGGGCTGAACTCATTGTGAAACCCAAGGTGGAGCTGCTCGAACCGGGGACGCTGCCCGTAAGCGAAGGAAAGGCAAAGAGGGTCATCGATAATAGGACGATGTGAAATACTTCCGGGGCGCTCCTGCATGGACGCCCGAACGGGCAGCCACGCGGGGCTGCCTTTGCAAAATAAATACGACGGAGCTGGCCATGGACAAGGTGATGCAGGTTTCGGTCTTTTCAGAAAACAAACCGGGAAGGATCGAGAAGATAACCAGGATATTCGCCGAAGAGGGCATCAATATCCTGGCCATATCGATCACAAGCACCAATGGTTTCGGTATCATCAAACTTCTTGTCGACAAATTCGAACTCGCCCACGAAAAACTGAAGCAGAACGGCTTTACAGTGACGCTGAACGAAGTCCTTGCTATAGAGATGCGGGACAGCCCGGGAGGCCTCCATGAAGTTTCGCAAATTCTGTCCGGAAAAGGGATCAATATAGAGAACGCTTATGTCTATGTGGTCGAGTCGAGGGCGAGGGCATTTCTTCTTGTGGAAGTCAAGGACATAGAAAAGGCAAAGGAAATTCTTTCCAAAGAGGACCTGAAGTTTTTCAGGCCGGGAGATTTTAAATGACAGTAATTCAAACACATATAAGGAGCGTGAGATGATCTGGAATAAACAGGCCGAGTGCATGCCGGATAAGGAGAGAAAGAATCTCCAGTTAGAAAGGCTCAGAGATACCGTCAGGCGGGCATACGAAAATGTCCCGTATTATAGAAAGCGTTTCGACGAACTCAAGCTGAAACCGTCGGACATATCTTCATTGAAAGACATCTGCAAGTTGCCCTTTACAGGCAAGGCCGATCTGAGGGAGGGATATCCCTTTGGCATGTTCGCAGTTCCGCAAAAGGAAATCGTCGAGGTGCATACTTCTTCCGGCACAACCGGAAAGCCTGTTGTTGCGGGCTATACGCGTAAGGACATCGACACGTGGGGCGA
>DATJOY010000113.1:0-8614 GCA_035506695.1 Dissulfurispiraceae bacterium | reverse complement strand
CCTTCTCGGTGATCGCCTGTTTGCTGCAATAGATGGTACCATTCCTGAAGCCGGGACCGATCTTTGCGGCCCAGAAGGGAACAGCGGAGGCCGGAGATTGTGAAGAAAAAAAATAATTTTTTCCGTCAGATGAAAGGGACCACGATTGACCGTCAAAAACAACAGGCATTCCTGGTATTCCGGGCAACCCGTTCAGCTCTATGTCGAGAGTGACCTCTGCAGCCGAGGTCCGTTGTCCGCTTTCCATAAACTGCCTGTACGCGGCATCGGGTTCATGGACAGAAATCGGCCGCATGCATCTCAGTGCAAAATTGATGTCGGCTATATGCATATTCATAATGCTGTGCATCCGGCCCAATTCCTCCGGAAGTACCTTCTATGAACCCAGATGATTGCAACGATTCGCAACGCCGCAAGCAGGATTGTTCACTGCCGTACCACTTGTGGTTTTGCACCCCACGACCAGGACTTCTTCGGCAATCAGTTCGATCGTCCTAAGAAGAGGCTTTTCGTATTTCTGCCTGGCGCCTCCGACTTTCTTGTCAGTTTTCATACATACCTCCTGTAATTGCTTCTTTATAAATGTTATCGAAACGTTTTGCTCCTATTTCGCAGAGATAATCAGAGTGGACCTCCTCCGATCCGTTCTCCAGGCTGAAAAAGGCCGGGCATGTGCCGCACAGTACTCTCTTATCGCAGCTGTTGCAGGCAAGCGACGACACCCTTTTTTCGCTTAGCAGATGCATTCTGTTTTTCCACCCGTCGGCAAAGCTGCCTCTGCCGAGGTCGTATTTCATGTTTGCAGACATCATGCAGGGGTGAAGCATCCCAAAGGGATCAATATGAAAGTATGTGACCCCGGCCCCGCAGACATAAAGCTTTTCAGACACCGGCAGGTCCTTGAATTTCTCGTAAAAATCGCTCATGTCGCGGGCCCTTTCGCTGTCGGAGAATTCCATTGCCACCGCATCGGCAGCCGGCACCCTGAGAGAGATGGGTGTTTTATCGCCGTTTAAGCGTGGGAACAGGCAAGCGTCGAATCGGAATTTAAGGCCGAGCCTTTTTGCAATATTTTCGATCCCGTAAAATTCATGCCGGTTAAGAGTCATCAGGATTGTTTTCAGTGTTATGTTCTTTACGCCGTGCTCAAGTAAAAGGGCGATTCCTCTCATGCACCGTTCATACGCACCGGCAACTCCGGTAATTTGAGCGCATGTAACCTCCGATGCGCCGTAGAGGCTGATCTCAATCGCCTGGGGCGGAAGTCCGGCAAAGAGCGCAGCTAATTCTTCCGTAATCAAAGTGGCGTTTGTAAACACGGTCACAAGCATTCCTTTTGACTTGATATGCCGGTAAATTGCTGCAAAGTCAGGCCGCAGAAGCGGTTCGCCGCCCGAGACAAGAAGATTGAGACACCCTGCATCGGTCATCTGATCAACGACAGACATGATCATGCCCGTGTCCATTTCCCTGCCGGAGCAACCATCGGTGGTCTGCTGGGGCCCGACATAACAGTGAACGCACTTGAGATTGCAGCGGTGTGTGAGATCGATGCTGCCCGACAAAGGTATCCTCTGCAGTCTCGTCTTTTCGTGAAACTGCCTCAGGTATTCAGCATTGCTGAGCCACGATGTATTTGCGCAAACAGAACTCATTGCACCGCCTCTATCAAATCTTCCTTCATAAGCTCACTTATAAATTCTTCAATCTCGGCGGCAGCTTGTTCCTTCTCGACCTCGAACGCGGCCACTATTTCATCCCTTATTTCCTGCAATCCCTTCTCGCCGTCAAGCCGCGACCAGATAAATTCTCCTACACTGTTGAGGGTAAAAATCTTCTGCATCTCCGCCAGTTTCCCCATGACAGGGACAAGGATCGTCTCCCCCGCGATATGCCGGGAGACGATCTCCTGTTTTTTCCGAAAGACATCTTTTTTTATGTTACTCACCACGCCGCATATTCGGACTCACGACCGGTTTGGTAACGGCTATCCCTTTGATCCTGAGCGCCGGATCTCCTAAAAGTGTATAAATGTCAATCATGTACATGTCGCCCGCCTTTAAACTGACTCCCCTGAAGGCACGCAGAATAACGTCACCCAGCACAGGGCTGCCTCCATCGAAGAGAGACTGGTAAAAAGCCTTGTCCAGAGATACTGCCAAAGTATCGTCCGAGAGGCCGGTTGCCGACCAGACTGCTGCAGCACCGCCGTTGGTTTTAAGGACAAGTGTTTCGCCAAGGGAAGTGATCCCCGGAAACGCAAAGTTCCCAATGATGCATGTCATCGCAGTCATGAGAGGCAGTTTGTTGCCGTTTGTCATAGATGCGACATCGCCGTTCATAAGGAGCCCGTCCTGCGTCAAACGGTCAAGTCCGCCGTGGCCGAAATAGTTCATAAACGCCGCTCCGCTGTTTATATCAGCCATTAAGGCAGCATTTGCATCTGTCGTGTCCGCATAATTCGGTAGGTAGACTTTTGTAATAGAATATTTTTTCGGGAAAAGGGTCACAAGACTGTCGCTGTCCTGGGTGAAGTTCCCGCCATCGTCGGGTATGTCCGCAACCAGAAGCGCCTGATTTGACCACGTACCGGCGGCGCCGTTCTCGTATGCGATTATCTTGGCGATGATACCGGACAATTCAGGCGCTGTTGAAGCCGATAGTCGGCCTATCGCCATCTCCGCAATATGGTCCCCGTTTAAATCGGCATAATGGTTATCGGAAGGGAATAGCCCGTCCGGCGTAACAACCATTATCGGAGGCACTATATTGCCGCCAAGTCCGAGATAGTCCTTGTAATCGTACGAACCGTTGCCCGCGAGCACCACATATTTGGGCGGCTTGGACCAGTTCTTTTTTGCATAACCGAGGAAATCCCTGATGGCATCCGGACTGTAAATGCCGTAATTGAACGTATTCATAATGTCATCCACGGTCACTACCATAGGTACGAGGAGTTGTAATTTTCTGTACTGCGCAAGTGCGGCAGCCGAGTTTTTCAGTTCCGGGCTTGTAATTATGAGATAATCAGCCCCGCTGTTATTGGTCTTTAAAGTCGAAGGCGTGTAGGCTGAGACTTCCGTTACCGGCTTGATGGCGCTTTCGGATACGGCAACGAAAAGGGCATCAGCAGCAATAGGCTTAAAGCTCACGCTGTTGTTCTGCACAGTTGCAGTTACCGCCTTAGGGGCCAGAGGATTGGTTATATCAAAGAGTTTGATGTTCGGGTCGGTAAACCCGGTTATAGTAACTACGGGGTTCTGATCACTCCGGCAAAACAGCTTGTCGCCCTCGGCCTTGTACAACTTATAATAAGTAAGGTCGAATGAGTTTATATAAAACAGGCTGTACGACGTACCCGGATCGAAGACACCCTTTATTTCAAGCGTGTTGTTCCCTTCCTTGAGAAGACCCTGATCGAAAGAGATTGTTGCCTTGTGTTTGTCCGCTCCTGTCCAGCTGTCTTCAGTGCCTATTTGAGTCCCGTTAAGCGTAAAGATCGCATGGTGGTCGTTGCTGAAACTATCATCGGCGACCCCCTGGAGATTGACTGCAAGGGAAGCCTTGCCTGAGGCTACAGACGGGTTGCCGACCTGCAGTTTAAAGGTCCTGCTCTCGGTGCCGGGGTCTCCGCTGGCAATGTAGTCCCAAAACCAGTAATCGTCGGAAGGGCCAGTCGCCAGGGCCGTTGCAGAGAAGTTGTTTTCTTCAAAATGCTGCTTGGTAACAAAGTAAATGTCTCCGGCCGCAGCAGAGGTCCCGGCCGTTTCAGTACCCATCAGCGTCCCCTTTTCGAGTTTGAGCCAGTAAATATTTTTCTGCGTATACACGCTGTCAATCCCCTGGCCATAGAAAAGGATGCGGGAATTTTTATTATCAGTCATGTATGCGACAGCATTCCCCCGGTTGCTAAGACCGAGCATCTTCGTCTGGATCAGTTTCTGCGCAGTTGCAACAGGAATCCCCATGAGGCTGGAGATCGTGGAAGCATCGATTGAATAAATACCGTCTTCCTGTATTGCTATCCTGATTTGCTGCCCGGCGGCATTGCTCCGGGGTGCGACAATTAAATTCGGTGAGATATTGGCTGGACCCTTTGGCAGCGGCATGGCATGGGACTCCCTGCTTATGAGCGCTGCGGCCGGTGCTGCTTTTGAGGCAACCGGTGTCACCACGAACGGACCGTATTTGCGCGCTTTGCCCTTGATCTCGATTTCCTGAATGACGTAAGTCGAGGGCTTCCCGACCGAGGCAGTGCTGTCCTGCAGACGGTAAATGCCTCCATGGTTGTGTCTTATCATGGCTGGCAGCATATTGTCGTTGACACGCTCGAACTGGCCCGTCTTATCATTGAAGCGCAGCAAATAATAGCCGATTGTGTTTATTTCGGATGAGGTTTCCCACTCCACGATTACCGACCCGCCGACTGCGTAAGCGTCGATGGATGAAACTGTAGCGAGGGTCGGTACTCCAGAGCTTACCGACAGTTCGCAAAGCGGCCCATACGTATAGGTCGCCCGAGCCTGGGTGGTATTGCCTGTCTCATCGACATATGTGGCTTGGGTGCCATTTGTTGCAGTAGTACCCGTCGCAACGATCGTGCCCGTTACAGCTGCATGTACATTAATGTCATATGTCATGGCTACCGTGGCCCCAGCCGCCACTGCGCCCGGGTTCCACGAGACGAGGCCGCTGCCGCCGCTCGCAGGTAAAGTGGCAGAACCTTGGCCGACTGAATAAGCGCCTGCATAAGTTACGGTGCCGTTGGTCACAGTGCCCGGTATATATGCAGTGACAAGGTTCGAGTTCGAAAACGTTATAGGGAAAGCCGTCGGATTATATACAAAAATCTCGACCCTGTATTTTGATGTTTCTCCTACGTTAGGCGGATTATGCGGTCCCGATACGAAGGTCAGCTGCTGCCCCACAACAGGCTTTGCAGGCGCCGAGCCGGCAGTATTTGGCAAATAAAGCCGGAAGCTGTTTGTCTGCGGCTGGGCTGTCGGTATGGCGCTGACCTGAGTATATTTGCCGTTCCACAAAACGGCGTAGTTGCCGTTCTGTCCATTATTATTGTTATATTGGGCTATAATTGCGGTTTCCGACCAGATGCCATAATCAACTGCTGAAAACACACTGGTCCAGTTGTTCATCTGGGTCCCGGTCCATGTGTCGTCGGGAGACAGACTGGGTGAATATGTGCTGCTTCCAGTTCTGCTGACGACTGAAACCGACTGAGTATTTTCAGCAGTGCCATTGCCGTAGTCAAAATCGAAATTGTTGGATGTCAGATAGCAACCACTTGTTACAAAGGGGTAAAAAGTATATGTCTGACCAGCTTTATTGGTGCTGTTTGGATGAACTCCCATACCCAGAAAGGATGGAGCGTATATGTTCAGTTCATGGCCGGTAGAAGTATCGGTGGCGCGTATGCCGAACCCATTGATATCAGTGTTACCGTTGTTGCTGCTCATTTGCACCCTTAATTCCCAATGGCCTGCTGTAACACCTGAAGATATATTATACATTGTTACCCAAGCATTGTTTGTTACTGTTGAAGTGTTGCATAGTACATTGCCATTCGCTGCGCCGGTGCAACCGCTACAGTAATTCGCTTGCGCGCACGTAGCCGCTGCAACCGACGTACCGCTGGGATTTAGTAACGTATATGTCGCAGAAGTAGAGAAAGTACTTCTTGTCCTGTCATGCTGCAAGGTAGACTCAGCGTTCCCACCTGCTCCTACGTCAGCGTCGTATATCTGGACCGTCAGATTATTTGTGGCCGACGGCACTTCGATGAAGTAGGAGTAATAAGTGCCGAGACCCGTGCCTGAAGCCCCCCCGGTCCTTACAGATGAAATGAAGTCACCACCCGAAGTTGCCTCGTATCCGCCCTGTTGCATAAGAACAGGGACAGTATTGTTCCCCGTAGGCAGGCCGCCTGCAAAGACGTCCGCAGGCATAACCTGGGCTAATACAACAAAAAATGCGATAAAAAGATAGAAAACCACCCTTCTTTCGACCGCCGTTGCCGCCACCAAATTTCTCATAAAGTACCTCCGAAAAAAATAAATTATTTCAATCTGTTATTGTCAAATTTGTCATTTATACAAGTAATCGTCCGTATAAATACTCATAATATCTTATACATATATATCTAAAATATATAGTATAGTTATCGTGAAAAGCAACCAAAACATAACCATATTTTAAGTATTTGCAGTTTTAGTGATAATTGTCACATTAATCTTCGGAATAACTTTTTCAGAGGCGGCAGAAAAGCCGCGCCAAGCTGACCAACCGCACAAGAAAGCCGGCGCCGCTCAGCAAAGCTATCGGATATCTGGCCGGTCCAAGACTGAAGTTTGCAGCCTTTCCGCCGCGTTTGACGCATGTCACACGCCCGAGCAGACATCCGACAGGTACGTGCCCGTCCGTGCCGTACCGATTGTCGCCCTTCATGATAAAGTCATCTCCGGCCTTCCCGATGTATCGGTGCACAGCAAGCCCCCCGGTCTGCGGATCGACGAATGCCAGGATATCTCCCCTGCGAAGGGCCGTCGGGTCGGCAGGCGATACAGTGAGGAGATCATTGTCTTCGATAAACGGCAACATGCTAGATCCGCGTGCCCGGAATGAAATTGGCGCACCCTCCGCAGTTGTTGTCCTGATGAGGTCTATGAGCGCATTGTGATCTATGACCACGCCGTTGCCGGTTTCGGACATACTGTCCATTATAGGACGGCAGGCTGTCTGTTTGCAATGAAGAGACGGTATGAAAAGGGCCGGGAAGCCGCGGATATAATATTCCCCTGTGAGGTGCTCATGAACAGTGTTAAAGATGCTGTAAGCGATTTGCTAAATTACGCAGGCAAATTTTCTGATAAAGCCTGGACCGGCGCAAGTAGCCGCGGTGTCAGCTCAGGTTACCTTTGTATGTCCCCCGGACATATGTCCGGAGGATATCCCGGATTCCCAATAATAATTATTCCCCGCAGCCCTGTTTGGTAAGATATTTGCTGCCGCAAATTGTCTGCATTACTCCATTATCGTCGCACCAGGACACACACTCCTGTGTGGTATCTACACTTTTCGGTACAAACCAGCACATGGGAGAACCGTCGGCGTTCCTGATATCATAGCTGCACATGAGATATTGAGTACATGCCGGATCATGTTGTTTGCTGCATGGAGAACTTGATTTACCGTCGCACGCGAGCGATCCACCCACCAGCAACATTATCGCCAAAATTGTGAAAATCACTGTCTTCATTTTTTCCCTCCTGAGATTTCCTGAAATATATATTTCAGGTTATTTGATGGCTGTAAGCAGTTTTTTCGCATCCAATATTAAATGGCATAGACTCGAATTAGATGCATGCCACTTTGGTTTGGTACAATATAGCCATTTTATTGCCACTAAGTCAATATAATTTTATGGAAGTGTCAAGCCAATTCGGGGTCAAACGCACCCCTTGGAATATAAGTCCTGAGATGTGAGAATTGCCATGTTGGTAAATCGACTCAATTTTCTCACTTTGCCCGGATTGACACAGTTTATCGAACGGCCTCAAAGTTCCCTGTTAACTGCTTTTGCATTTCCTCAGATAATATACAATGACGTTCTATTCCGATTTTCCACACTTACGCTCTTTTGTGCCTCGCGTATTATTTCCCCTGCAATTTCAATTATAATAACCCATAAACATGCTTGGCGCTCTGCCTTTATTCATCGCCCGGCCCGAGTTCTCCGGTGATTGAAGAAAAAACAGACGGGAGACGATAATAAAAAATGGCCGCTGGGAACAAGCTGATTATAGAAGCGGGCAGGACCGGGGGGCAATCCACTAAAGATATCGGGCATCACCGCGAATTATACCCATGAAAAAACATGTAATGCTCATATTCGGCACCCGGCCCGAGGCGATCAAGATGGCCCCGGTAGTAAGGGAATTCCAGCGCCATGTTGATAAATTCAAGACCACAGTCTGTGTTACCGCCCAGCACAGGCAGATGCTCGACCAGGTGCTTGATCTGTTCGGGATCAAGCCCGACATCGACCTGGATCTTATGCAGGCCGGCCAGACATTGGCGCAGCTGACGGCAAGGGCGCTGACCGGCCTCGAAGCTGTCATGGCAGAAAACAGGCCTGACTGGGTGTTTGTGCAGGGCGATACCACAACTGTAATGGCTGCAAGCATTGCAGCATTTTATCAGGGCATCAGGGTCGGGCATGTAGAGGCCGGACTGAGGACCAACAATAAACGCGCTCCTTTTCCTGAAGAGATCAACCGGCGTGTAACATCAGTTATAGCTGATCTGCATTTTGCGCCGACTGAACGGGCTCGCAAGGCGTTGCTCGCCGAGGGTGTGCCTGCAGATAAAATTCATATTACCGGCAATACTGTTATCGACGCCCTTTTGTGGGTAAAGGATAGGCTGAGTAATGCGCCTCCTGAAATTACCGCTGAAATGACGGATGCGCTCCGGGACAAGAAAATGGTGCTGGTCACCGGGCACAGGCGGGAGAGCTTCGGGGCGACATTCGAAAACATATGCCTGGCCGTTAAAGAACTTGTGGCAGCTCATGAAGACATTTGTGTTATTTATCCGG
>DATJOY010000112.1:0-5893 GCA_035506695.1 Dissulfurispiraceae bacterium | reverse complement strand
AAGATTGTGACACGCCTCTTATCTATGGAGAATTCGACACCGGGCTGGTCAATATCAACGGGTCGCTGGCACTGACGAATGTTTCATATACTTCAGACATAAGGCTGAAAAAAGATATCAGGCCGCTGACAGAATCGCTCGCCAAGATAATGCAACTGAAGGGGGTAAGCTACGACTGGAAGTCCGACGAATATCCGGGCCGGGGGTTCGCCAAGGGCAGGCAAATAGGCCTGATAGCCCAGGATGTCGAGGCAACGATACCCGAGGTAGTAACGACAGCAAGGGGTGGCTACAAGGCGATTTCCTACAATAAGCTTCTTCCCGTACTTGTCGAGGCATTCAAAGAACAGCAGAAGACGGTCGAACAGCAAAAGAGCGCCATCAATAGAGAGGGTAAGCTGCTTGATGAGCGGGAAGTGGTCATATCAGAGCAGAAAAGACAGCTTGACAAGAACAGGTTGCTGATCGACAAGCAGCAGCCTGAAATCGAAAAACGCAGGCAAATGCTTGCAGAACTGGGCATGAAGGTCGATGCACTCGAAGCCAATTTTCAAAAGCTCAGGAGCAGGGACTTAACAGCCGGTACTATTATGGACGGGAGGATAGGGCAATGACACGCACTTTCAGAATCACTATCGCTATAGTAGCAATGATGCTTTCTGTGTCGGCGACTGTCTGGGCTGCTCCCCACGAATCCGATTATAATACATGGATTGGTTACGGCTGCGGTCAAGCTAATCCAGCAACAGACGCACGTGACACCTTCTTCGGGTACAACGCCGGTTATTACAATGATGACTATAATGATTCTTCCGGGGTATACAATTCTTTTTTTGGATTCAAGGCTGGATACAACACAGGAAGTCAAGCCTATGGAGTTGATAATAGTTTTTTCGGTGCGAATGCAGGCTTGGCGAACACCAAGGGCATGTATAACAGTATCTTTGGAGCAGGCGCAGGATACTCATTGCAGACAGACAATGATAATACTTTCTTCGGCAGACGGGCAGGATATAGTACTAAAGGATATAATGCTTCAGAGACAGCGTCCGGCAATGTTTTTATCGGGTATTATGCCGGCCACGACAATACGACAGGAGCTTATAACGTATTTTTGGGACCGAATGCGGGATACTCAAATACTACCGGTTCATACAAACTCTTCATAGATGATTGTTTCGCGGGGTCTGCCTGCGACTCGCCTCTGATCTACGGAGATTTCGAGAACCGGACTGTTCAAATCAACGGTAAACTTGCCGCGACATCATATTCAGCCTTGTCGGACATCCGCCTGAAGAAGAATATTGCTCCGCTTGAAACGTCTATAGACAAAGTGATGAAGCTTAGTGGAGTCAGTTTCGAGTGGAGGTCTGACGAAAATCCGGGCCGCGGATTCGAACATGGCAGGATGATCGGATTGATCGCCCAGGATGTCGAAACGGTGGTTCCTGAGGTTGTATCAACCCAGAGAGACGGATACAAGACCCTTTCATACGACAGGCTTATACCTGTGCTGATAGAGGCCATAAAGGAACAGCGAAAGCTCGTTGATCGGCAAGAAGCGGATATGGCTGAAATGAAGTATAGGGCGAACAGGCAGAAGCTGGAAATTCTCCGACAGAATCAGGAACTCTATCAAAGCAGGCTTGCCATTGATAGTCGGAAGGAAGAACTTGATCGTCAGGTGAAAGCGATTGCAGAGCTTGAATCAAAGATTGAAAGGCTTGGAGCTGAAATAGCAAAACTGAAAAGCGGGCATATGTCCGCAGGGTTATTATCTGCTCATTAAATGCTTGGAATTTCATCAAGGAGGTATAAGCAATGAACATTACAAAGAAAATTATTGCAGCAGTTGCAATTGTGCTTACGCTGTCGGCAGCAGCCTGGTCATACACCGAAGACGCCAACAGCAATACTTTTGCCGGCCTCAACGCCGGGACAGGTTTGACCAATGGCGGCTCCGGCCAATATAACAGCTTTTTCGGCTGGTATGCAGGCTCCCTGAACAATTCCGGTTCTTATAACAGTTTTTTTGGGGCCTTCTCAGGCTATTTGAATGTCAATAGTTCCAGCAACAGTTTTTTCGGACAGGGGGCTGGATACAACAACACAGGGAACAATAACAGTTTCCTGGGCGAAAACGCCGGATATTACAACAACTCAGGCGAAGCAAACAGTTATATGGGAACCTGGGCCGGTAATATAAGTCAAACAGGGTCCAACAATGTTTATGTAGGGTCCAGTGCCGGCGGTGGAATGTCACCGTCATCGGGAGGGTCCGGGAATGTTTTTATAGGCTATTGGGCCGGACTATATATGAATGTCGATTCGACAGATTCCAATAAACTGTATATAGACAATTGCGCCATAATGAACCAGGAGACCGGCGCATGCGACATGCCGTTGATATACGGCGAGTTCGATAGTCGGATAGTCCAGATCAATGGATCGCTGACAATGACCGCAGCAGCTACCTCGTCCGATATCAGATTCAAGAAAAATATCAAACCGCTGACGGAATCTCTCGACAAGGTGATGCAACTTAAGGGAGTGAGCTACGAATGGAAGGTAGATGAGAATCCGGGACGCGGATTCACCAATGGCAGGCAGATCGGCCTGATCGCGCAGGATGTTGAAAAGGTGATACCTGAAGTGGTAACTACGACATACAAAGGCTACAAGGCCCTGGCATACGAGAGGTTGGTGCCCGTACTTGTTGAAGCGATCAAGGAACAACATGCTGCAGTTGTTCATCAGGGATCTGCCATTGATCGCGATATCAAAACTATTGGTGAGCAAAAAAACAACCTGACGGCACAAAAAATGGAGCTGGAAAAGCAGAGTCATTCGCTTGAAGGCCAGAAACGCCTGATTGAAGATGGAGCCCGTTCATTTGAAGCACTCTCGGTAAAGTTGAGCAAACTTGAGGCCGAAGTTAATATGCTGAAGAGAAAAGATATGACAGCGCAAAAGTGAGGCTGCGCAATATCCGGGCTTATGTTTCCGAAGTGCCCGTTGTTATGGCGCCGAGCCGCCGTTTGCTTGAAGTAATGACAAAATAAACGGTATAATTTTTATTCGGCTTTGTGACTCCAATAATAATGGGAGGTTTTCGTGAATTGCATTGTCTGCATAAAACAGGTCCCTGATACCGCCGAGGTGCGGATCAATCCTGAAACCAATACGCTTGTCAGGGAAGGAGTTCCAAGCATTATTAATCCTTACGATCTCCACGCCATAGAAGCGGCGATTCAAGTTCGCGAAAAAGTTGGCGGAAAGGTAACTGTCATTACAATGGGGCCGCCCCAGGCCGAAGATGCCTTGAGAGAAGCCATTTCGATGGGCGTCGATGAGGTCAGGCTCATCTCGGACAGGGCATTCGCCGGTTCGGATACATGGGCGACATCGTATACGCTTTCAAAGGCGATAGATAAGCTCGGATACGATATTATATTCTGCGGCAAGCAGGCTATTGACGGAGACACCGCGCAGGTCGGACCGGAAATAGCCGAAGCACTGAACATACCTCATATAGCTTACGTCAAAAAGATCGAAGAAATCGGCGGCGGTTCCATCAAAGTGCATCGTATGATGGATGACGGTTACGATGTAGTGGAATCTTCAGTACCTGTACTTCTCACTGTCGTCAAGGAAATCAATACCCCGCGCCTTCCTTCACTGAAAGGAAAGATGGCTGCGAAGAAGGCTGTGATCGCAAAGATGGATGCCTCGGCAATCGAAGCTGAGGAAGCTAATCTCGGTCTGAAGGGTTCGCCGACCCAGGTGAAGAACATTTTCGCTCCACAATCAAAGGTTGATAGAAAAGTCCTCGAAGGGACCCTTGAGCAGCAGGTGGATGCGCTGATAGAGGAACTGAGGAGGATGAAATGCGTATAGTCATCAGGACCGAAAAGTGTTCGGGCTGCGGCGAATGCGCCGCTTCATGCCCCTTTACCGCCATAGAGATCAAGGATGACAAGGCTTGTATTAACGAATATTGCAACTTCTGCAGTGCATGTCTCGGTGTCTGCCCTGAAGGAGCAATTGTCGAGGTCCAGGATGAGGGAGACGCAAATGAAGTAGCCGATCTTTCATCATATAAAGGCGTCTGGACATTTGCAGAACAGCGCGAAGGCAAGCTCGCCTCAGTTGCTCTCGAACTGCTTGGGTCCGGAAGAAAACTTGCCGATGAACGAAAAACAGAGCTTTGCGCAGTCCTCTTCGGCGCGGGCAACCACGAGGCGCAGGAACTTATAAAATGGGGAGCTGACAAAGTTTATCATGCAGCCAATCCCTCACTTGACAGATTCAACGACGAGCCATATTCTCAGCTTCTGATTAATTTAGTGAGGCAGTATAAACCTGAAATCGTTCTGGCAGGAGCTACAGCCATCGGGCGCTCCTTTGTCCCCAGGGTCGCTGGCAAATTAAAGACAGGCCTGACTGCTGATTGCACCGCGCTTGAGATAGACGGGGATTCAGGAAATCTGCTTCAGATCAGGCCGGCGTTCGGCGGCAATATCATGGCAACTATTTTATGCCCCAACTACAGACCGCAGATTGCGACGGTAAGGCCGAGGGTCATGAAAAGAGGTCTATACGAGCCCGATCGTAAAGGTGAGATCATTGCAGTGTCTACAGATGGCATTTCATCGAGAACAAAGGTCCTTGAGGTTGTGCAGGAAAATTCCGAATGCATGGTCAATCTCCAGGATGCCGAAATAATAGTTTCGGGCGGTCGGGGTCTCGGTAATGATAAGGGATTTGCGCTCATCAGGGAACTTGCCGAGCTATTGGGCGGAGCTGTCGGCGCTTCCCGCGGCGCGGTTGATGAGGGCTGGATCCCTTACCGGCACCAGGTCGGGCAGACAGGCAAGACCGTATGTCCCAAAATATATATCGCCTGCGGTATTTCGGGCGCTGTTCAGCATCTGGTAGGCATGCAGTCTTCAGACATAATCATTGCAATCAACAAAAATCCGGACGCCCCTATTTTCAATGTGGCAACATACGGTATCGCTGGAGATGTTTATGAAGTGCTGCCGATGATGATAAAAAAACTGAGAGAGGCAAAGGCTTAGATGTCGGCAGCTTTTGTTTTTCCTGGACAGGGCTCTCAATCTGTGGGCATGGGAAAGGACTTCTTCGACCATTTCGATGAGGTGAAGAGACTTTATGATGTTGCATCAGCGAGCCTCGGCTATGATGTCGCCGAACTAAGCTTCCACGGTTCTGCCGAAGAGCTGAATAAAACATTCCGCACGCAGCCATGCCTTCTTGTTGCAAGCGTTGCCGCTTTCGTGGTTCTGGGCCTCAAAGGTAAGGTTCCGGCAGCAGTTGCCGGACACAGCCTTGGCGAGTATACGGCACTTGTTGCAGCTGGGAGTATTTCGTTTGCAGATGCCGTAAGACTGACCGAAATCCGCGGGACCATAATGCAGGACGCAGTCCCGGCAGGCAAAGGACTTATGGCCGCAATCCTGGGACTCGACAGGGATGTGCTTGATGCTTTGTGCTGCACAATAGAGACCGGATATGTTTCCGTTGCCAATTACAACTGTCCCGGGCAGATTGTCGTTTCGGGAGAGAAGCCTGCTGTCGAAGCATTGATGGAAAAGGCCAAGGAGGCCGGCGCCAAAAGAGCGCTGCCCCTTGCTGTTAGCGTCCCGTCACACTGTGCGCTGATGGAAGAGGCCGCAAAGAAATTTGGGCAGAGGTTGCGGGAGTTTGAGATAAGGGATGCGTCAGTCCCTTTTGTAAATAACGTGGATGCAAGTTTCGTTTCGGATGCGGCCCGTATAAGGGAATCCCTGGTCAGGCAGCTCAGCCAGTCCGTCCTGTGGGAAGATTGCATTAAAATGATCGCATCTAAAGGCGTTGCGACTTTCATAGA
>DATJOY010000111.1:0-15722 GCA_035506695.1 Dissulfurispiraceae bacterium | reverse complement strand
GTATGTGGAAGTGAAACCTCCGCTACAGTTGCGCCAAGCGATTCCAGCTTGCTGATAGCGTCCTGAACAGCCTTCTCGACATCCTTGTCGATGCCCTGGCCAAAGCATTCTTTCGGTATCCCAATGCGCAGGCCTTTGATATCCTTGCCAAGCACCTCGGCGTAATCCGGGGTCCCAATAGGAACCGATGTCGAATCGAGTGGATCATGCCCTGAAATAACTGTGAGCATAGCTGCAGAATCGGCCACATTTTTTGTAATCGGTCCAATCTGATCAAAGGAAGAGGCATAGGCAACAAGGCCGTATCTCGATACGCGCCCATAGGTAGGCTTAAGCCCTACGACACCGCAGAGTGAAGCGGGCTGTCTTATAGAGCCGCCGGTATCGGACCCTATGGCTGCTATGCATTCATCGGCAGCCACTGCCGCTGCAGAACCTCCGCTGCTGCCGCCCGGCACGCATTCGGTGTTCCATGGATTTTTTGACGTATGGAAGCCCGAGTTCTCAGTGGAAGAACCCATGGCGAATTCGTCGAGGTTCGTCTTGCCGACAAGACAGTACTTTTGCTCTTTGAATTTTCCAGTAACAGTACTTTCATAAGGCGGAATGAAATTATAGAGTATCTTTGAAGCGCACGTGGTCAAAATACCTTTGGTGCACATATTGTCCTTCACAGCTATCGGAATGCCTGAAAGAAGCCCGGCCTTATTGGAAACAATAGCCTCCTGTGCAATCTCTGCCATGCGGAACGCCTCTTCCCTCGTGATCGTGATGAAGGCCTTTACCCTGGTTTCAACATCGTCGATGCGCCCGTAAATATCGTCAAGGATTTCTTTTGCAGAGACCTCGCGGTTGTCCAGCAGACGCCTCAATTCGAGGATGGTCATCTCATTGAGCTTCACTCAGTCCTCCTGATGCTGACATTATCACAATCATTTCCGGAATTTAAATTTTATCACTCTGATATAATATTTGTAAATTAACAGGCCAAATGAATAGATGAAAACAACGAAAATCCATGTTTATACCGAAGACGGCACGATCAGGCTCGATATATTTGCGTCCGAAAAGACAGGCATCACGAGATCCCAGGTGCAGAAGCTCATCCGCGACGGACTCGTCATGATTAACGGCGTGACCGCATCACCGGGCAACAAAGTGAAGACATCCGATGTGATCGAGATAAGCATGCCCGAAAAATCAGGAGAGTTCCTTACTCCCGAAGATATTCCGCTGAAAATAATTTTTATGGACGAGTACATCGCCGTAGTCGACAAACCTGCCGGGATGGTGGTATATCCTGCAGCCGGGCACAGCGGCGGCACCCTCATGAACGCGTTGGCGCATTATTCCTCCAAACTGGCGTCGATAGGCGGAAAACTCAGGCCCGGCGTGGTACACAGGCTCGACAAAGACACGTCAGGAGTAATGGTGGTTGCAGTAAATGACGGCTCATATTACAACCTTATAGAGCAGTTCAGAAATAGAACGATCCAGCGGAAATATGTTGCCCTCGTGGCCGGCAGCCTGAAAGAGGATTCGGGAGATATATCCCTGTCAATCGGACGGTCGCAAACCGACAGAAAAAAAATGTCCACCCGGACAAGAAGAGGGAAGAAAGCCATGACACACTGGAGAGTCCTGAAAAGACTGAACAAGGCCACGATGATAGAGGCCAAACTCGATACCGGCAGAACGCACCAGATAAGGGTCCACTTTGCCGCAGTCGGTCATCCTGTGCTGGGAGATGTTACATATGGGAAAAAAACGGACATCGACATCAACGGCAGAAAAGTGCACATCCCGCGCCAGATGCTTCACGCTGAGAAACTCGAGTTTGTTCATCCCATATCAGGACAGATCATGAGATTCTCCTCGCCGTTCCCGGATGACATGAAGGCCTGCATCGAAAGCCTGACATCCCTTCCTTCCTCATAAAACAAAATTGAATTCGGTTGGAAGGTATGAAGCGAAAGCTTTATGCAGCCGGTGCTTGCATAGCGGCCTGTATTCCCTTGCTGAACTCAGTTGGAACGGTCGTCATCCTTGCCGCAAGTTCCCTGTCGAGCATCATGAGTCCATTTGGATCGTCCCGGATAATCTTCAGCTGGGCTATGATTTCGTTATCGTTGTTTTCTTCTTCGACCTGCTCGGTAACATACCACTGCAGGAAAACCTGCGACGCGTGATCTTTTTCAGCAATGGAAAGGTCCATCAGGTCATTTATGGATTTGGTGATATATTGCTCATGTTCGAGTGTCTTCAGGAAGGCATACAGCGGAGATTCAAATTCCGAGGGCGGCTGCTGCAGGGCCTTTAATATGGCCTTCCCTCCCCGCAGATTTATGTGCTCGTAAATCTTCATGGCATGCAGCATTTCTTCATGATACTGCACCATGAACCAGTTTGCAAAACCCTTCAGTCCGACGTTTGCAAAATGTGAGGACATCGACATATAAAGGTATGCCGAATACATTTCACGGTTCAGCTGCTCATTGAAAGCGTCCTGCATATTATTGCTCAGCATTATGGTCTCCTGTTTGTTTATTTATTTTCAAAGTATATCACAAATTATCGTATTGACGGACTTAGTCCGCATGGAAGAGATCAAGACCCTTACGATTTCCTGATGCCTTATGGTATGATATTTATCTTGTTTGAACGCGCCCATAGCTCAGCTGGATAGAGCGTCAGACTACGAATCTGCAGGCCGGGGGTTCGAATCCTCCTGGGCGCGCCATCTTCACTTCCCTGTCCATTCTGAAAGCACCCTTATTACAACGACTTTTCTTGACAGCAGCCGTGCATAACTGGTAAATTACTAGGCAATACAAATCTATACACAGAGAGGGGTGAGTAACGAATGCCCTCTGTTAAAGTCAGGGACAACGAATCGCTCGATTCGGCTCTCAAGCTTTTCAAGAAGCAATGCGAGCGTGAAGGCATTCTTTCCGAAGTAAAGAAGCGGGAGTTTTACGACAAACCGAGCGTCAAGAAGAAGAAAAAGATCATTGCCGCCCGGAAGAAGGCTTCAAAGAAGCCGAGATCTTATGCGGCGAGGTAATTTTGGCTTTTCTCGATGATCTGAACGCGGCCTTGAAGGAGGCCCTCAAATCCAGAGACGATATAAGAGTGTCGGTAATCCGGATGATAAAGGCCTCCTTGAAGAATAGAGAGATAGAGAAGATGAGCAGCCTTACCGACGATGAAATCTTGTCGGTCCTTTCAACCCTCGCAAAGCAGCGGAGAGAATCGATAGAACAGTTTGCTGCTGCCGGCAGAACGGACCTCGCGGAGAAGGAAACAAAAGAACTCGAAATTGTTCAGTCTTACCTCCCGAAGCAGCTTTCTCACCAGGAGCTTGACAGCATTATTCGCGCGGCCATCAGCGAGTCCGGAGCATCGTCCTTGAACGACCTCGGCAAAGTAATGAAGGTCCTGATGCCGAGGGTCAAGGGTATCGCTGACGGCAAGGCCGTCAATCAACGGGTTAAAGAACTGCTGGTCCCCGTTCCATAGCGGTAAAATTCACGACGTTAAGGAAGACTCTGTGGTCCCGCGCAGCCATTTGCAGGCCCTGATGAATGAAAACGGATGTCATCGATGAAATAAAGTCCCGCATCGACATACACGATCTGGTTTCCGAATATGTCGATCTCAAGCGCGCCGGCCAGAACTACAAGGGCCTGTGCCCTTTCCATTCCGAAAAAACACCCTCTTTCATGGTCAACACCGCGAAGCAGATATTCCACTGTTTCGGCTGCGGCAAGGGCGGCGACATTTTTTCGTTCATCATGAATTACGAAAACATGACATTCAACGAGGCCATATCTTTTCTTGCCGGCAAGGCTGGGGTCAAGATCGAAACAATGCATCATCATGACCCCGACAGGGGCAACAAAGAGGCACTAATCGCTGCCCATGAGGAAGCCTCGCGCTTTTTTATGCACAACCTGAAGGACTCAAAACAGGCATTGGCATATCTCGCTGAACGGGGCATAAAGCCGGAAATGATCGAACAATTTTCCCTCGGATATGCAAAAGGTGAAAGAGACTCTCTGTTGAAACATCTGAGGGCAACGGGCTTTTCAGACACCCTGCTTAAAAAATCCGGCCTGGCCTATTTCGGGTCCGGCGAAGCTCACGATTTTTTCAGGGACAGGCTGATCTTCCCGATATTCGACCTCAGGGGTAAAGCCGTTGCATTCGGGGGGAGGACCCTCTCTTCTTCAAAAAATATTCCCAAGTACCTCAATTCACCGGAGCACCCGCTTTTCAGAAAAAGTGAATCATGCTATGCACTCCACATGGCAAAAAACAGCATAGTGCAAAAGGGGTACTCCATAATCGTCGAGGGATATTTTGATGTGATAGCGTGCCATCAATTCGGTTTCGTCAACGCGATAGCGCCACTCGGTACCGCCTTAACCCCGGGACATCTCAAAAAGCTCAAAAAATTGTCCCCCAAGGTACTTTTAACTTTTGACGCCGACCAGGCAGGGATTTCGGCTGCCAGGAGGGGGATTGAACTGGTATATGCCGAGGGAATGATTTCGAAAATCGTACTCTTGAGCGATGGAGAAGATCCGGACACATTTCTCAGGAAATACGGTGCCGAGCAATTCAGGAAGTTTCTTGGAGGGGCATTGTCGCCGGTAAGGTTTTTTCTGTCAAAGGCCGGAAAAAACAAGATAGAAGGTGTACGGCAGTTCCTTGCGATACTTTCGTCATGCAATGACCCCCTCCTCAGGGATGATGCGCTCAGGGAACTTTCCGATTTGGCGAGTGAAAAGGTAATGCGCAGGGAACTGGAGATCATCTCGAGAAAATCATCGGCGGAGGGCCGCCGTCTGCCATCTTCAGTTGTGGAATTGAATTCTACCGGTGAAACTCCGGAAATGAGCAAGGAAGAAGAGATATTACTCCGGATAGCGCTTTCCCTTCCGAGGATGGCCCGACGCATAGCCGAGCAGATAGATTTCGCAAATCTTGCCGACCCTCTTGCAAGACGTATCTTTGAAAGAGTCCTCGCCCTGCCCCAGGATGAAGAGCTTTCTGTTGATGCCTTATTGTCGGACTGCAACCCCGAAGAACGGTCGGCAATTTCGAGGCTTACCATCGATCCCGGCATCGATATGCAAGAGATTGCGAAGAATGTGTCAGATTGCATCGGCAAGATCAGGCTAAAACACATAAATATGAGGATATCGGAAGCAAAGGACAAGGGAGATGCTGATGCGCTGTTTTCATTGCTGCGGGAAAGGACCTCCCTGACAAAGAAACCTTGAACTTTTTTCGCCAAAACAATCAAAATGAAGAGAGGAGGTGTTGTTGAAAGACCCTTTTGATATCTACAAAGACGGCTTTGGTGACGATGAAGAAAAAGAATCCTCGCATGACCTCCCGGATGATCTCTCGGAAATCTCTGATGCGGATTTATTTCATGAAGTCCCCGACGATGAAATAGCAGAACCTGAAGGCGCCCCGGATCAGGAATTCGATCCGCTCAGGTCCTATCTGAAAGGAATAAGTGCAATCCCGCTTCTAACCAAGGAAGGCGAAATTGATGTCTCCCGCCAGATGGAAAAAGGAAAAGAACGGATCGAAGACGCACTGTTCACCGTTCCTTTCGTAATAAGAAAACTTGTGGTGCTGGGGACCCTTGTCGAAAAAGGAGAGGCCCCGCTTATCGATCTTATACAGGACAGTGAAGAACTCTCTGAAGAGGACCTTCTGGAAGAAACGAAACGTTTTCCCAAGATAACCGCGCAAATTGCCGCCCTTGTTGCAGATACGGACAATATCCGGGCTGACAGCATTTCTGATCACAAAAAAGGTATCGTATCAAAGATCAGGGAACTGAACCTGAGGGGCGATGTTTTTGCGGCCTTTTTTGAAGAGTTGAGAAAAACAGCTGAGCGGATCGAAATGCTCCAGGAGAAAACGCAGAGACAAAAGAAATTGAAGGGCGCCAAAGGGCCGGATGAAAGTGTTGCGGAAATCTCGATGATAGAAAGCTCGTTCGGCATGACCAGCTCAGAAATATTGAATGTCTCGCGGGTAATCCTCGATGCCGATGAAGAAGTCGAAAAAGCAAAGAACAGGCTTGTGGAAGCAAATCTCAGACTGGTCATCAGCGTTGCAAAAAGGTATATCGGAAAAGGCCTCACCCTCGGAGACCTTATCCAGGAGGGCAACATAGGCTTGATGCGGGCTGTTGACAAATTCGACTACCGGAGAGGATATAAGTTCAGCACATATGCAACCTGGTGGATCAGGCAAGCCATCAGCAGGGCTCTTGCCGATCAGTCGCGAACCATCAGGATCCCCGTGCATATGATCGAAAACATCAACAGGATAAACAGGACTACGAAACAGCTGGTGCAGGAGGCCGGGGCAGACCCCAACCCTGAGGAAATATCTGAACGGTCAAAGATCCCGCTCGGCAGGGTACGCAATATCCTGAAGATAACCAAAGAGCCGATATCGATCGAAACACCTGTCGGCGACGAAGAAGATGCAATGCTCAAAGATTTTATCGAGGACAAGTCAATCCAGTCCCCGCTCGACATCGCAATCCATGACGACCTGAAAGTGCAGATCGAGAAGGTGCTCAGCACCCTCTCTCTCAAGGAACAGCTGGTCATCCGACGCAGATACGGTCTCGATGAGGACGCCCCCAGAACACTGGAAGAGGTGGGAGAGGAGTTCGACGTGACGAGAGAGCGCATCAGGCAGATTGAAGTTAAAGCCATCCGCAAACTGAAGCACCCTTCAAGAAACAAGTGGCTAAGGGACTTCCTGAACAAGCATTGATAACCGGCGGTAGCAGGTCATTTTCAGACCGAAGGGCCTGAGTTATCCGGTTCGCAGCATGCTGATGGAAAATAAAAGAATCCTGTCAAAAAAAGGGGCGAACGATTTCAGGAGGACCAATCTCTTCCGCCTGAAAGTGGTCCACTAACTGCAAGTCCAGCGCTTGACTTGCGATGTTCTTTAAGTTTATCTTAATAGCTTACCGGCGTGAATGCAGCACGAGGACTGCGGTTGTGCCGTCCATGTCCGATTCTGTTTCATGCGGGCCCATAGCTCAGTTGGTAGAGCTACCGGCTCATAACCGGTTGGTCCCAGGTTCGAGTCCTGGTGGGCCCACCATATTTTTTCATTATGCGTGCCGGACCGGAAGTACCATTCGACTGAATTGAGAGGAGTATCGGTGGAAGAACAGCTGCAACTGGTGGTTGACTTACAGAAGCTTGATACGAATATCCTTGCACTGAGTCATAAGATAGCTTCCAAACCTTCCCGCATTGCAGCCGAGGAGGCCCCCTATAAGGAGGCCCTCAAGGCATGCGAGTCAATACGACAGCAGCAGCTTTCCCTTGAAAAGAAAAAGAAGGACAGGGAACGTCAGATCGAAGATATGACGGAAAAGATCGCTAAGCTAAGAAACCGCTCTTCAGAGATCAAGACAAATAAAGAGTACCAGGCCAACCTGAAGGAAATCGAGGCATTTGAAACCGAAATTCGCTCGGTTGAAGACGATATTCTTGCCCTGATGGAAGCAATCGAAAGCATATCTAAAAAAGCAGAGGCCGAGAATGCACGCCTCTCTGCCATAAAAGCCGAAATGGATGAGCTCAACAAAAAAAATGACTCTGAAATCATGCTTATAGAGCAGGAACTTCAGGCTGCCAAAGAACAAAGGGTCGGTCTGGCCCACAAGATCGAGTCCGAACTTTATACGCTCTACATGAACCTTCTTAAAAGCGGCAGGGGCCTTGCTGCGGCAGAGGTGATAAAAGAGGTGTGTCAGGGTTGCAACATGAATATACCCCCTCAGCTTTTTGTTGAGATTAAAAATAGCGGCGGCATCTTTCGATGTCCTCAGTGCAGGCGGATTTTATATTATTTAAAACCCGCCGACGAACTTGCAGAAACAGGGCAGGGGAATTGAAGACCGTCTTTTGAATCTCCGGATCATAAGGATGCTGCGAACCGGATAACTCAGGCCCTTCCGTCTGAAAGCGGCCCACCACCCTAATATATAACTAATTTACTTATAAACAAAGTTTATGTTATATTTTAAAGATGGGTATGGAAGATCACAAACTGAAAGTTTTCTGCACCGTCGCTGAAACGAAGAGTTTCTCCAAGACTTCCGAAATTATTCACCTGACGCAACCTGCGGTTAGCCTGCAGGTCCAGGCACTCGAAGATATCTATGATACCAAACTCTTTGACCGGACCAGCGGGTCCATCAACCTGACTACGTCTGGCGAAGTCCTTTATAAATATGCCAAGGACATACTCGCTTTGTATGCCCTTGCAGAAAAGGACATTTCAAAGATCACCGGCCTCGTCAAGGGCAGCATAAAAGTCGGCGCAGGCACCACCTTCGGCAACCACATTTTGCCCAGCGTAATCGTCGATTTCAAGAATTCTCATCCCAAAATAGAGATAGACGTGTTCATCGGAAACACTAAACGCATTATGGACCTTCTTCATTCCGGGGCCGTCGATGTCGGCATAGTGGGCGAAGTTCCGTCAAAGAGCAAGGTCGTAGTCGAGCCCATAATGTCAGATGAGCTCTTCCTTATTGTGCCTCCCCAACACCCGTGGGCCAAGAAAAAGATCGTGTCGGTCGCCGAGATAGTTAAGGAGCCTATAGTTTTCAGGGAGGAGGGCTCGGGAACCAGGCAGGTGATTGAAAAATTCCTCGCTGATAACGGCGTCAATCTTTCGGAACTGCATATCGCGGTAATCATGGGCAGCACAAGCTCCATTAAAGAGGCTGTCGAACGCGGCATGGGGATTTCTGTTGTTTCCAAATGGGCGATCAGGAAAGAGGTGCATCGCGGTCACCTGAAAGCAATTTCGCCGAAAGAGGGACGCATAGTTCGGGAATTCTCGCTGGTGATACCAAAAAATACCATCCTGCCGCATGCGGTGGATGAATTTATAACCTTCCTGAAATCATATTCCTACGACAGGATATTAAGCGAAAACAAAACAGCCTGATCACTTCACCTGAACAGTTCCCGAACCCTTTACAACCCTGCCGATAACAGCGAAAAAGACCGATGACCTCTCAAACACTCTCAGGCCGTTCTCCCTCAACGATATCAAAAGTCCGCCGGAAGTCTGCGGATCCGAAAGTACAAGCTTCTGCTCTTCGCTGAAACCGGGCGGAAACCCCGCTTTTCCGGCCAGGAAACGAAGGTTGTGATAAGCGCCTTCCGGCACCATGCCCGCATCTATCATTTCCCGGACCCTTTCCATAACAGGAATTTTTTCATTATCTATGACAAAATCCAGGTCTGTGCCATTTACCATATTCAATGCATGCCCGAGAAGTCCGAATCCGGTGACGTCGGTGCAGGCCGTCGCCCCGGCATCAACAGCCAATACTGATGCCGCCTCATTAAGCATCAGCATCCAGTCAATAGCCGGCCCCATTTCAGCATCTGACAGCTTTCCGCCTTTGAGTGCAGTTGAAAGTATGCCGATGCCCAGCGGTTTGGTGAGAAGAAGTATGTCACCCTCCGCAGCCCCTCCAACCCTAAGGATTTTGTCCCTGTCGACGACTCCCGTCACCGAGAGGCCGAACTTGATTTCATTGTCTTCAAAACTGTGTCCCCCGATCAACACGGCCCCGGCCCGTTTCAGGACATCGATGGCGCCCCTGATGATCTCCTTCAGCACAGGTGGTCCGTAATCGCAAGAAGGGAAGCCCGCAATAGCCAATGCAGAAAGCGGTCTTCCTCCCATAGCGTAAACATCGCTGACGGAATTCGTTGCGCTGATTGCACCGAATGTAAACGGATCATTTACAACCGGCGTGATAACATCAACCGTTTCAACGATAGCATGATCCCCGATCAGGTAAACGCCTGCATCATCGCCGGGGCCCACAATAACGCCCTCAACTCCGGCGCTGCGGACATCGCTGATAATCTCTTCAAGGTCCGACGGACCTATCTTTGCAGCTCAGCCGGCCGCTTTGACCTTTTCTGTCAATTTATAATCCATAACGTCAATTATATCATTCTTTCCGCTTCAGGGAGATTCAATTTTTAAGACAACATTCAATTTTTAAGAATTCAACATTTGCCGCCGACAGACGATAATTGAATATATGTCGGTACATTCGGAGGTTTCTAATGTTATCCTTCTTCAATGCTACCTTTCGGACCGCATATTTAACTATCTGCACGAGTACGCGAAAAGTTTGTACTTTCAGGGTGAGTATATATTATTATCATTACTAATGGAGCAAGACTGACAATGAACGGAAGCGCGGTTGCCGCCAATCAGCAACACAAGGTGCTCATAGTTGACGACGATGCAAAAACTCTCAAACTTCTGGGCATCCGGATATCCAAACATGGTTATTTTTTCGAGACCGCGTCTGACGGCGGAGAAGCAGTCAGTAAAGCCCTGAACGCCAATCCGGACATTATCCTTCTGGATATCCACATGCCGGGAATAAGCGGAATAGAGACCTGCAGACAGCTTAAAAACCTGGAAAAGACCCGGCACATCCCTGTCATAGCTATTACCAGTTCCCCTGACAGGGAAGACAGAATCGGGTGCCTTGAAGCGGGGGCAAATGATTTTGTCAACAAACCGGTCGATATTCCCGAACTCCTGATCAAGATAAGAAACCTCATCCGATTGAAAGAGTTTGAGGACATCAAGGTAAAAAACAGCATCCTCTCCGAAACTATTGTGGCAATAGAAACGGCCAAGCGTGAGTGGGAACAGAGCATGGACTGCATCAGCGATGCCGTGATACTTGTCAATGCAAACGACAATATCATCAGGTGCAATAAGGTGCTTTCCGAATTGACCGGAAAACCCATGAGAGATATCCTGGACAGGAACTGGCAGGATATATTAACGGATATCGGCTTCTGTGGGTTTACCGACGAGCCGGGTAAGGACGAATTCCGTCTCGAAAGCGGGAAATGGTTTAAACGCTCGGTATATAAAATGAACCAGGACGAAAAGCCCGGTGCCCCGGCCAAGATTATCACGCTGCACGACATTACGGAACAGAAAAAAGCGGAACAAAATCTCACAAAATCGCGTGACTTCTACCTGACACTGTTTGACGACTTCCCGACCCTGATTAGACGGACAGGCCTTGACGCCAAATGCGACTACCTTAACAAGACGTGGTTGCAATTCACCGGCCATGCACTGAAGGAAGAATTGGGCGATAGTTGGATGGATGGGATACATCCCGATGATTTCGACACTTTTTATCGGACGTTTAAATATTCTTTCGAAGGAAAGAAGCCGTTCGAGGCCGAGTATCGCCTGAAGAACTATGACGGCGAATATAAGTGGGTCTTCGATATGGGACGTCCTTACTTCGATATTGCGGGAAATTTTGCCGGATATATCAGTTCATGTTATGACATCTCCGAGCGGCGGCAGGCAGAGGAAATGCTCAGGGTATCGGAGGACTACTTCAGGTCCTTCATAGAAAGTTCGCAGGATTGCATAGCTCATTTATCCGCTGATGGAAGTTTTCTCAGCATGAACGATGCCGGGTGCAAACTCCACGGATTTGATGATCCGGCTGATGTTGCAAACCTGAGTTTATTGGATTCGGTCGTAACGAACCGCAGCTTGGTTGAAAACGCCGTAAGACAGGCCTCCGTCGGCGAATCGGTCTCTATTCGATACATGTCGAGAGTACCGGAAGGGAACCTCTGGTGGGATGCCAAACTCACGCCCATTGTAGACTTCGACGGCGCTATCAGAAGCATATTGCTCGTATCAAGGGACATTACTGACCAAAAAAGGGCTGAAGATGCGCTGGCACAGAAGAACCGGGAACTTGAGGCGGCTTATACCGAGCTTAAAACCGTACATTCGCAGATATTGCAGCAGGAAAAAATGGCCTCGATAGGGCAGCTTGCAGCCGGTGTCGCGCATGAAATCAACAACCCGATGGGATTTATTATGAGCAACATCAATACGCTCAAACGGTATATAGCCAAAATTTCAGAATTTTTGCAGGTCCAGCAGGGCGCCCTGGAGCAATATGCCGGCAAATCCGGGAATAGCGATGTCCTGAATATGGTGGATGAAAAAAAGCGCTCGTTAAAAATCGACTACATCAGGGAAGATATGGAAAGCCTGATCAGTGAATCCCTGGATGGCGCTGACAGGGTCAAAAAGATAGTCCAGGACCTCAAGAGTTTCTCGCGGGTAGATGAAGCTGAATATAAAAACGCAGACATCAATGCGGGTCTCGAAAGCACGATCAACATAGTCTGGAACGAACTTAAATACAAGGCCGCGCTTGTCAAGGATTACGGAGAAATACCCACGACAAAATGCAGGCCGGGACAACTCAACCAGGTCTTTATGAATTTGCTGGTTAACGCAGCCCACGCTATCGAGAAACAGGGTGAGATAATGGTCAGGACATGGCTGGAAGGAAACAGCATCTGCATTACAATCGCCGATACGGGTTGCGGCATTGCCGAGGAGAACCTGCGGAAGATATTCGAACCTTTCTTTACAACCAAGGAGGTCGGCAAGGGTACAGGCCTCGGACTCAGCATTGCTTACGATATAATAAAGAAACATGAAGGGGACATAAGCGTGGAAAGCACGGTAGGCAAAGGGACAACTTTTATGATAAGAATTCCGGTTGTACCCTGATTGCCTGGGAGGTTGCAATGAAAAAAAATATCAAGATTCTCTGCGTCGACGACGAACCAAACGTACTGAACGCGTTGCGCCGGCTTTTCCTTGATGAGGATTATACGGTCATCACTGCCGCGTCGGCCCAGGAAGGCCTCGACATCCTCAGAAACGAGCATATCCAGATCGTGATCTCGGACTATCGAATGCCGAATATGAACGGGGTCGAATTCCTGAAGGAAGTCTTCACGCGGTGGCCTGATACAGTAAGGATCGTGCTTTCAGGATATGCCGATACAGCGTCGATCGTATCAGCGATCAATGAGGGGCAGGTTTACAAGTTCATTCCCAAGCCGTGGAATGACGATGATCTCAAAGTCAATGTCGTCAACGCAATCGAGCGGTATTACCTGTTCAAGGAAAATGCGGAACTGACTTCACAACTTGTTCGGATAAACGAGGACCTAAAGAAACTCCTGGACGAAAATGCCAGCCTCCTCGAATTGAAAAGTGAAATGCTCGAGGCCAGCCAGACAATGCTTTATTCGCTTCCGGTAGCGGTACTGGGCATTAGCGACAACATCATAGTTCAATGCAACGAGGCCTGGGCCACTGAAACAGGAAGCGGATGGGGCCCACTCGGAAAAGATGCCGACAATGTTCTTCCTCCGCAAGTTATGGAGTTCCTGGAAATGGTCAGGGCCGGGGGAAAGAACAGAAAGAAAATCACCATTAATGGAAAAGAAGGCTGCCTTTTCGGTTCCATAGTTCGCGGAGGAGACAATAAGGAAAGAGGGATCATCCTTGTTTTCGTACATGGGGACTGCGCGTGATGATTCTCTCATACAAAGTTGCCCCAAGAGATGTCTGTTAACGTTATGGATAAAAAAGACGAAATATCGGTCCCGCTCAGGATTCTCTTCGTTGACGACGAGGAAAATGTGCTGCGCTCGCTCAAGCGCCTTTTCATCTCTGAGGACTACGAAGTCTTTACCGCCATGTCCGGTGCGGACGGACTCGCCATACTCAAGGCCAGGGAAATACCCGTAATCGTTTCAGACCAGAGAATGCCGGTCATGAGCGGGGCCGAGTTTCTTGAAAGGTCCCGCGAACTTTCGCCTGATTCAATCAGGATAATCCTTACCGGTTACGCCGACGTACAGGCCGCCATAAGCGCCATCAATAAAGGCGGTGCCTACCGTTATGTTTCAAAACCGTGGAATGACGGCGATCTAATCCTGGTGGTCAGAGACGCCTTCGACAAATACCGCCTGATCAAGGAGAACAGACACCTAACGGCCCTGACCATCCGGCAGAATGAAGAATTGAAAAAATGGAACACCGAACTCGAATTTTATGTCCAGCAGCATACGATTGAGCTGACAAAACAGAATAAGGAACTGAAGAAACTCAACGAGAAGCTGAAGAAAAACCTTACGGACATCCTGTCTTCGCTTACCAGCCTTATCGAACTCAGGGACCGCTCGATGCATGATCATGCAAACAACGTGTCAGTCCTGTCAACTGCCATCGCGAAAGGGTTGGGGTTGTCCGCTATCGAGACAGAAATGATCAGAACCGCGGCTCAGCTTCATGATATCGGCAAGATCGGCGATCCCGACGTCGTATTGATAAAAAGCACTGGAGAACTCTCCACCGAAGAAATGGGGGAATATATCAAACACCCGGTGCGGGGACAGGCCGCAATAGATTGCATAGATGATCTCAGAGAACCGGGCATTCTTGTCCGCCACCACCATGAATGGTATAACGGAAAGGGGTTTCCCGACGGTCTGAAAGGTGAAGAGATCCCCCTCGGTTCACGGATTATCGCGATCGCGGACAAGTTCGACCGCATTCTGCATGAGGAAACGCGCAGCACCGAAGCCGCCCTCGGCCGGATCAAAGCCTCTCTGGTTGTTCAGTTCGATGCAACCCTGTTTACACTGCTTGAAAAAGCCGCCCGGGAATTATTTCCCGCGGTAGTGGATACCGTCGATGCCGTCGAGATCGAACTCAAGGCGAGAGACCTTGCGCCGGGCATGTCCCTGGCAAGGGACATCAGGACCGGTACCGGCCTTCTGCTTTTGCGAAAAGGTACAATACTGAACGAAAAGAACATCGAGACGCTCAAGAGAGCGATGCAACTGGATCCTTCCAAAAGCGGCATATTCATTTTTCCCGGGAGGGGAAAATGATGGGAAGCAATACCCGGCAGAAGCGGTTCCCCTGCAACCGTAAATTGCTTATTCCCATTCCGCCAATACGATATTCAACTAAATTATTTTCGCCCGGGAGACCAACGCCATGACGCCAAGCAATATATTGATAGTAGACGACGAACCCCGTGTAATCTCTGCTCTTAAGAGGTCATTTGCTGAGGAGCCCTATTATATCTATTCCGCGGAAAACGGGAAAGAAGGATTGGCACTGCTTTCGACCCACAAGATAAAAGTGGTCCTAAGTGACGAGATGATGCCTGGGATGTCTGGCGCCGAATTCCTGGCCAAGGTCAGCAGCCAGTTCCCGAAGACGATCAAGATAATGCTCACGGGCCATGCGGACCTCGGCGCCGCGATCAATGCGATCAACAGGGGCGAAATATACCGCTTCTTTACAAAACCGTGGGACGACTTCGAGCTCAGATTCTCGGTGAGATCAGCAGTAGACAAGTACGATCTGGAAGAAGAAAACCGGCGGCTGCTGAGTATAATCAAGGAACAGGCCCTCAATCTCAAATTACTCGAAAAAGAGTATCCGGGCATCACCCAGCTTGAATACGACGAGAAAGGCCGGATCATAATACAGGATGTGCCCGACAAGGAGTTGGAACGCATAATGGCTGAGCTGGAAAAGAAATACGGAAAATGACCTACTTGCATCGAGGGTAAGGATATATCCTGCCGGGGCCCCAATTTTTCTTGACGGGATATGCGCGTTGCCTCACGTAAAAATCTATTCGAAATAGGTATTCGTTACCTCATGTAAAATCTATTCGAAATAGTTTCATTTTATCGGGGTGATTTTCTGTTTGTCTGAGGCAATTTGACTTAGTC
>DATJOY010000110.1:0-8821 GCA_035506695.1 Dissulfurispiraceae bacterium | reverse complement strand
GGGGTCGCGCGAGCGACCAGGGCAATCGAACCGCCGGACCAATATGCGCAGTCAGGATTAAACTGCATCCCTGTTTTCAAGGGCTAATTCATCGCGCGTATAAACCGATTCCTCCTCCTGAACATTCGCCATTACCTAATCTTTGCTCCAGCCTTTACTTCCCTCTCCGTGGTGAGGACGGAAAGGGTGCCATCACTGTCGGTTGCAGCCAGCAGCATGCCCTGGGATTCTATTCCCATAAGCTTGGCAGGTTTCAGATTGGCCAGGACCACGATCCTTTTACCTATCAGGTCTTCGGGCGTATAAACCTTTCCGATGCCGGCAACGATCTGGCGTTCTTCACCTATGTCAACTTTCATCCTGATCAGCTTTTCGGACTTCTCAACCCTCTCGGCTGAAATTACAGTGCCCGATTTCAGTTCGATCTTTGCAAAATCCTCGATGTTTATCAAATTTGTCGGCAATTCCGGCGGCTTCACAGTAGGTTCGTCAGTCACCTTCGGTTTCTCCTTCTTTGTCTCTGTCTGCTTCTTCCCTTTTTCTTTTTCAATTCTCGGAAACAGCTGATCGCCTTTTGAAATCTTTATAACGTATGAAGGCGACCAGTTCCAATCGGAGAATGGCTGCCCGGCCTGCAGCACCTCTTCCTCTATAACCCCGCTGAAGCCGAGCTGTTTCCACATGTTTGCAGCCGTGCAAGGCATATATGGATATATCGACGGTGTGATAACCCTGAGGGCGTTCCACAAATCATATATGACCGCCTTCAGCCGTTCCGGATTATTTTTGGCGAGCTTCCAGGGTTCTTCGCTTGCAATATAGTTATTTGCGGCGCTTATCACATTCCATATGTTTTTGAGAATTGAATTGAGCGCTACCCTTTCCCAATTCTCGCAATGGCAGATTTGTCCCATATAAGACATGCACTCGATCATAAAATGATTTTCGGCCTGTGTTACAGAATATGCATCAGGACGCTCAATTTTTCCGCCGAAATACTTTTCCGCCATCGTGAGGAAACGGCTGAGTAAGTTCCCGAGGTCGTTTGCGAGGTCGGTATTTATGCGCCTGATCAGGGCATCCTCCGAGAAATCCCCGTCAAGGCCAAAAGTAACCTCCCTGAACAGAAAGTATCTGAAGGCGTCGGCGCCATACTTGTCGGCCATTTCATTCGGGTCTACGACATTGCCGAGCGATTTCGACATCTTTGCGCCGCTGATGGTCCACCACCCATGGGCGAAGATATTTTCCGGAAGAGGGAGGCCCAGTGCCATCAGCATCGTTGACCAGTAAACTGAGTGGGTGGTCAATATGTCCTTGCCGATCAGGTGATGGTCCGCCGGCCACCAGTCGATGCCACTATCAGGAGCAAGATACTTTGTCGCCGAATAATAATTCACAAGCGCATCAAACCAGACATAGGTCGTGAAGTCTTCATCGAAAGGCAGCGGGATGCCCCATGCAAGCCGACTCTTGGGGCGTGATATGCAGAGGTCGCCGAGCGGCTTCGACCGCAGAAAACCGAGCACCTCGTTTCGTCTCGTCTCGGGCATGATAAAGGTCTCGTGCTGCTCGATATGATCGACAAGCCTTTGCTGATACTTCGACATCAGGAAGAAATAATTTTCTTCTTCTATCGAGTCGACCGGCCTGGCACAATCGGGGCAGGAATTGTCGGCGACATCTTTTTCGGTCCAGAAACGCTCGCATGGCGTGCAGTACAGGCCGCAATAAGACCTTTTCTCGATCTCGCCTTTGTCGTAAAGTATCTGCAGGAGGTCACGGACGCACTGCTTGTGCTCTTTATCAGTCGTCCTTATGAAAGCATCGTTACTGATATTGAGTTTTATCCAGCTGTTCCTGAAGTTCTCTACAAGCAGGTCAGCGTGTTCAAGCGGTGTCCGGCCCTTCTCATTGGCCGCTTTTTCAACCTTCTGTCCGTGTTCATCGGTGCCGGTCAGAAAAAAAACGTCGCGTCCCCTCAGCCTGTTGAAGCGCGCAAGTATGTCAGCGGCTATGGTTGTATACGCATGACCGATATGCGGGATATCGTTGACGTAATATATCGGAGTTGTTACGTAAAATTTATTACTGCCGGCACTCATTTCCTGAATCTCCTCCTTCTTGGCCTTCTGCGACTCTTGTGTTCTTCACCAGGTTTGGATTCCTCCCCCGGGGGCGGGGCGCTATCCTCGGTCTTCAAATCCTGACCGGCAGGCGCGGCTGAATCAGTCTCGCCGGGCGTCGGCGTTTGAGCGGACGCTTGCGTCTGGGCCGGCGTATGGGTCTGAGCGGGCGTGTGAGACTGTTTCGGGTGACTATCCGACGTATGTCTTTTTTCCCTGCGGGAAACCCCGGATAATTTCTTCTCTACGGCTTCGATCGGGACATCTTCCGCACCAAGAGGTATTTCGTCGTCGGTCGAAATGGTGCCGAGGTCGCCGTCGTATTCGTACCTCAGGCAGCACATAAGCCTGCTGCACAGGCCGGATAGCTTCCCGATATTCAGCACCATCTCCTGTTTCTTGGCCATCTTAATGGAGACCGGTTCAAAGCCTGTGAGAAAGGTATTGCAGCACAAGGGCCTCCCGCAGACGCCGAAGCCTCCGACAAGCTTGGCCTCATCCCGGACGCCGATCTGTCGCATCTCGATCCTCGTTTTGAAGCGGGCAGCAAGGTCTTTAACCAGTTCCCTGAAATCGATCCTGCCTTCGGCAGTGAAATAGAAAACTATCCTTTTTCTGTCGAGGGTAGATTCCGTGGATACGAGTTTCATCGGGAGTCCCCTCGCCATGATCCTTTCCAGGCAGAATTCACGAGTCTCTTTTTCGAGTATCTTGTTGTCTTCCTGCGTCCGGAAATCTTCTTCGCCGGCCACCCTTACGACACGTTTCAATTCCCGGTCACTCTTTTCAATTGTATGCCGGCTCTTTACTACCCTGCCCAGGCTGAGACCGAAATCCGATTCTATGACAACGCAATCGCCTTCTTTGATCTCAAGGCCATCGGCAGTGAAATCGTAAACCTTGCCGCACGCTTTAAATCTGATACCGACTACATCAGGCATTTATATTTGGGTCCTCCTGAAAATCATTCTGCGAACCGTAATGACGAAAGGATTTCTGAGCGTCACTGCGTACCGGCTAAACTATATCCTGTATTATACCCGATACGAAGTTCCATGTGATTGATTTGTTGAGGTTTAGGTCGATCAATCTGCGGACCTTTTGAAGGCCGTCATATGCATTCAATATTTGTCTGATATTCATCGACGTGCGTTTTTCGCCGAACAGCAGGTCAGAATCCCTGCCCGTGACATTAGAAACGGCCATGTCCCTGAGCATCACGAAGGCAAGGTCAAGCCACTGCTTCATATCATTTTTATCGGACCAGGCACAGCGCGATTCACCCCGCGCCATTGAGTTTAAAATGTCATAGAACCATTTCTTCTCTTTGGCAAAATCCTTTGAAATGCCGATCCCGGGCCGCCCCGCGATCAATCCCGAAAAAGGCCCCGGCCCTTTGCCGGGCGCTTTTGAGTCAAGTACACGATTGAAGGCCTCGTCCGAAAGCGGATGGAAGCGCACATGCATGCACCGCGAGCGTATGGTTTCCGGTAGCCTGTCGGGGCTCGATGTTATCAATATGATAATGCTGTCCTGAGGCGGTTCTTCAAGGGTTTTTAGGAAAGCGTTGGCAGCATTGATATTCATGAAGTCAGCGTCGTCGACCATGAGGATCTTTTTTCTGCCTTCGTAAGGACGCAGAGAAAGCAGCTCAGTGGCCTGCCTTATCGCTTCGATCCTGATTTCATCATTTTCAGGCAACATTGCGGTCACATCGGGATGGTTTTCACTTTCGATTTTTCGACAGGAGATACATTGGTCACACGCATCGGAATCCGCAGGCTCAAGACAATTGAGCGCCTTGGCATAATTAAGTGCCGTAAGCCTTTTGCCGATCCCCGAATCACCGGAAAACAAGATTGAAGACGGCACACGCTCTCTTTTGATTGTGCCTAAAAGAATCCGCACGGCCTTTTCATGCCCTATAATGGAGTGCAATGACATAATGTACCTTTAACGCCTCCTCCATCTCCCCCTCTCAGCTTAAGAGGCGGAAGGGGGAGTTACAATAATCCTCTTTTATTCATTTCTTCACTTACAATCCGCCACGCCACTTCCCCCACTTCATCAACAGGAACAGATGCGTCTATTATCTTGATCCGGTCAGGTTCTTTTTTCGCAAGCTCCCTGAAGCCATAAAGTACCTTCCGGTGAAAAGCGATATCTTCGAGTTCGAGCCTGTCGATCTTGTTGACCTTCCGGTTTCTTTTTAATCCTGTCTCGATATCAAGGTCAAACAGAAGTGTCAGGTCAGGTTTCATACCGCCCGTAGCTATCTTGTCCAGGGCATAAATGAGCGCCGAATCTATGCCACGCCCGTATCCCTGGTAAGCAAAGGTAGAATCCGAAAACCTGTCGGTGATGACGATCTTGCCCTCTTTCAACGCGGGCAGTATCTTTTCAGCAAGGAGTTGAGAACGCGCCGCATTGTAAAGCAGCAGCTCCGTCACAAAGGACATTTCTCCGTGATCTGGAAGGAGCAGTATGTCCCGGATTCTGTTGCCTATGACAGTTCCGCCTGGTTCGCGGGTCAGCAGTACATCGAATCCTGCATCCGATAACCGTTCAGCAAGCATGGCCGCCTGGGTCGATTTGCCTGTGCCTTCAATCCCTTCAAGGGAGATGAAAAATCCTGATTTTGAGCGGTCTTTAGATTCGGCAGCCATGACGGAGATCAGCCCATCATCGCTTCTTTAACACGCATGGCCAGCTGGAATATCTTTGTCGCCTCTTCGACTGTCCTTGATCCGGCGCCGCATGAAGGCGTTATGAGGGCCTGAGAATAAACAAGGTCGGATTTTGTTAGGTCATGCAATTTAGAAACCCTGTCTTTAAGCTGAGCTGCTAAGTCCGAGTCGCTAATCGAATTGACCGACTCAGATGTAGGCACGATTCCCCAGGCCAGGTATCCTCCTCTGTCAAGGAAACCTTTCAGTTCCTGAGTATACATGGAGAGCGTATCGAAATAGTCGAAGGCATCGAAGTTGAGTATCCGCACGCCGCTTTCGATGACAAGCTTCCAGTCTGCTTTGCCGCAGCAATGGATGCCTGATATTCCTCCTGCGTCTTCGATGGAGGAAACGGAGTCGCGAAGCATTCTCAATATCTCGTCCTCAGAAACGCCAAGATATGCAGAGCTGCCGATGGCGGAAAATATGGGCTCATCCACAAAAATAATCACCTCATCGGCGAATTGCTTCAGGATATCGACCTGCCACCGCGCCTTGGCCTGCAAAAGCATAGAGCCTATTTCGCGCAGCTCTTCGTCGAAGTATATGGCAGCACCCCTGTTGTCCTTCAGGCCTAAAGTGAAGGTAAGAGGCCCGGTGATATGACCTTTCAGAAGTTTGAATTTTCTGTGTTTGATCGATCTGAGAAAGGCATGCAACCCAGCAGCGTAGTCTTCCGATATGGCAATCCTTGTCCCTTCGGTCTGGGATTCATAGAAGCGATCGAGCTGGTCACTGTTATCCCTTTCGACGTAAATTTTGCGACCGGCCTCATCGATCTTCAAAAAAGGCATTCCCTCGGTATACTGGGCTACCATCGATTCCCTGAACGAATATTTCGGCAACTGGGGCCAGAAGGGGATGTCGAAGACCGCCTCTATAAGGGCGCAAGCCTCACCCGGGTCAGTATGTGGCGTGCTGCCTATGCCGGTTGTAGAAAAGGGATTTATTATGGTGGACATAACGGCAGACTCCTATTAAAAGTCCTTTATTCGGGCTATTTTCTTCTCTGCGCCCTTGTACTCCTGCGGAGTTTGCTGTGTTTGTGTTTACGCATCTTTTTTTTGCGCCATTTTACTACGCTTCCCACGTCATCACCTCCCTGTCTTACTTTTCAGTCTTTACAGCTTCCATAAAAGCCTCTATCTGCAGTCCCGTGGCCGGTGATTCCGAGCCGTCGTAGGGAATGCTCAAACACGGAATGCCGTAATCTTTACTCAGCTTTTTGAGAAGGGCCGTAACAATAGTCCCCGGCATGCATCCGAAGGGCATTGCGTTTATTATTCCCGCCGCCCCGTGCTCGATCAGATCAACTGCCTTGCCGATGCTCAGTATAGTTTCCCCTTCGAAGGAATCATGCACATAAGGCGCAGCCTTCCTGAGTATCTCGGCTGTCCCGGGCTCCTTGCCCGACCTTAAGAAACCCTTAAAATGCCTTGCAAACCTGTGTTCTGTCCGCCTCTGAAAAAAGCGCTTGGCGAAGATATTCATGATATCAGACTTGTCTTTTTTTATCAAGGCTTTCCGCATCGACATGGCGTTGACATAATTTATCCATTCATCCATCGAGGCAAGCCAGACCTCTCCGCCGAGGGACTCTATTTTTCTTACCAGGTCTTCATTCGAGAATTTGTGGGAGCGGACAAATATCTCGCCTACCACCCCGACCAGGGGTCTTTTTTCAGCCCTTTTGGGGACCGAAGAGAAGGCCTTTTTCATGTCCGCGAGGACCCGCTCCATATCGCCGTTGCCACCTACAAGAGTATTATAGATTTTTTTATGAAAGAGGGCATAGAGTGAATCCGCATCTCCCGCGGATGTTTCATGCGGGCGTGTCTCGTGGAGGCATTTTGTAAGGAGGTCATATGCGACGATGCCCTTCCAGGCTGTAGCTGCAAAATCGTTTCCTACGATGCCCAGTTCCTGGTAAAATTCCACGTCCTGATTGGGGGAAAAAATGGGAACCTCATCGAGGCCGAGTTTGTCCAGGATGAGTTTATGCGCAACATTGTACTGGCCGAAGCGGCAGGGGCCGCTTCCCGAAGGCATGAAAAAGGCGGATTCCCCGGGCCGGAAGTCGGAAGAAAAGGCTTTTTTCAGCATGTCCCCTGCTGTTACCAGGTATGGATAGCACTCTTTGCCCGACACGTATCTCCTGCCGATGTCCACGGATTCCCTGTCAGAATCCGGCAGTATCTCTGAAGAAACGCCGCAGACCTCAAAGGCGGCCTTGACTGCATATGAATGGGCAGCCATGTGCGGCATATATACAGTCCGCTTTTTCAAAGAGGTGGCGCCGAATCTTAATTCCGAAGGAGGATCTGCATGCCATTCTTTTCTATTTCCTGAAACTGGGCCGGGGGATTTCGTCTGCTGTTCTATGCTGTCAAGAAAAGCTTCGCATCTCGTAATCGCTCCCGCATCCGCGCTGTGTTCATCGATTTCTATATGCAGGAAGGGCTTGTCCCCCATCTCTTCCTTGAAGTATTTCAGGATGAAGGAATCCGGCCCGCACGAAAAATTTCCGATGTATATTGCATACAATAGAGGGTTGTTTCTGATGTATCGGGCCGCTTTCAGTATGCGCTGGCCCGAACGCCAGTACATGTTGGGCCAGGAGTCCATCAGCCTTGAGTCCTCAAGCGGCAGGAAATCCATAGGCAGCGAAAGCACGTCTATGCGTGAAAGCTTCTTGGGGATTTCAAGGTTCACGCCGGGGTCAAAGGCATTATAAGCCCTTCCGACTATTACAATAAGCGGCTTCTGCGGCGATTTAAGAGCCGCCATTTCCAGGGCAGCGCTGTCAAGGATTTCCCTGCCTTTTGCCTTGATCGCTGTTCTGAATTCGTCCTGGGCAGTCTTAGCAGCAACGAATGCGCGGTCTATTGCGTTCTTGCTGATGCCGAATTCAGCAAGAGATTTTCTGAGCTGCTTTTTTATATTGTCCGGTCCGCGTTCAAAATCTATAACAGGCGTCAGCATCTTAACGCCGCCAATTGCAGCCATCGTTATGTACGGAATTGTCTGCGTATGCGGGCAGGAAAGCCCCCTGTTGTATTCATTCGATTCGCTGTTTGTATTGATAAAGCTCGGCATGAAGAGTGCATCGACGCCAAGGTCTTTAAGATATTTCACATGACCATGCGAAACTTTAACCGGAAAGCATGCCTCAGAAAGCACGTTTTCAACACCCAGATTTATTATCTGCCTGTTTGTCTTAGGCGAGACCACGACGTCGAAGTCAAGCTCCCACAGAAGCGTTGACCAGAAGGGAAGAAGGTCTTCGAAAAAAAAGATATAAGGGATTCCGATCTTCGCCTTTCTGCTGTTTTTTTGCTCTTCAGATCGTCTGTTGTGTTCCTTCCATAACATTTCTTCCCTGAATGAAAATGGATCGGGAAGGGCGGATTTGCTTGCGTGGCGAATGTCGTATTTCTCGCACCTGCCTCCATAAAAAAGGTAGTTGGTCTCACCTTGCACTTTAACCCGGTTGATCTCGCAGACATTGGGGCATCCCTTGCATTCGAATGAATCGATCTCGTACGGCCGCTGTGATTTCTCCAGTCCTTTGAAGGCGGTCGAAGAGGGCGCAGCAAGCGGCGCCCCTGCATTTTGTTTCATATGTTTCATCGCGAGCAGCGCCATACCTATGGCGCCGGTCACATCATGGTTGTCCGGTACTGTCACGCTTGCACCAACATATTTCTCAAAAGCCGCAACTACAGCCTTATTGAATGCGACCCCGCCCTGGAAAAAAATGTTTTTCCCGACAGGTTTTCCGGCCACAACTCTGTTGATATAGTTCTGTACGATTGAATAAGAGAGGCCGGCCAGGAGGTCGTCTTTCTTGTGTCCTTTCTGCAGATTGGCCATCAGCGAATTTTCCATGAAGACTGTGCAGCGCTCTCCAAGCCTGCACGGGTTGTCCGACCTGAATGCTGAGTCAGCAAATTCATCCTTGACCGA
>DATJOY010000109.1:0-3328 GCA_035506695.1 Dissulfurispiraceae bacterium | reverse complement strand
ATCCGGTCTATGGGGAAATGATTCAGGTAATTGAGCGACGAATAGCCTGTGCCGAAATTGTCTATGCTCAACTGTACTCCCAATCTTTTCAGCGCTCTTAGAGTGTCGATGGTTTTCTCGGCATCCTCCATTATCACGCTTTCCGTGAATTCGAGTTCTAGCGTCCCAGGCGCAACCCCGGTCTCATTTATCACCCTGCCGATCATTTCGAGAAAATCGGGCTGTTTCAACTGCTTGCCGGATATGTTAACCGCAACCTTCAGATCCCGGTATCCGGTCAGAGCCCATTTTCTTGCCTGAATACATGCTGTGCGCAGGACCCATTGCCCCAGATCGAAGATCAGTCCCGAGTTTTCGGTGAGGGCAATAAATTCCGATGGCGGCAACGTGCCGAAATCAAGGCTCTGCCATCTGAGTAGGACCTCGACCCCTATAATACTCGATGTTTTCAAATCCCATTGGGGTTGATATTTCACAAAAAACTCATCCCGTTCAAGCCCCTGGCGCAGACTGTTTTCCAGCAGGACGCGGCGCATTATCTTCTGGTTCATCTCCGCGGAGAAAAATCTGTATTGGGATTTGCCCTCTTCCTTGGCGTGGTACATGGCGGTATCCGCGCACTTGAGAAGACTTTCCGTGTCCATTCCGTCATCGGGGTATACCGCTATCCCGATGCTGACACTGCAGAATATTTTTTTGTCGTCAATCAGAAATGGTTTTGAAAAGGTCGACAATATCCGTTGAGCGGCATTGGCCGTGCTTTCATGGTTGGTGATCGAGGTCAGGATCACCACGAACTCGTCGCCGCCAAGTCTTGCCAGGGTGTCCGACTCCCGCATGGTGTCGTTCAGCCTGTCGGCAACCTGTTTGAGAAGCTTGTCGCCGAAATCATGTCCATAGGTATCATTGACATCCTTGAAATTATCCAGATCGAGGAAGACAAGACAGACGCTCCGCTCCTCGCGATGGGCGAAGGCCAGGGCCTGATGCAGCCGGTCCAGGAACATCCCGCGGTTGGGAAGTCCTGTCAGGGGGTCGTAATAGGCAAGACGATGGATCTTTTTCTCGGTCTCTTTACGGCTGGTTATGTCTTCGCAGGTGGTGACCACCCCAAGGCACCTTCCGTCGCTGCTTCTTACCGCAAGGGAAGTGAGTTGCACCGGGAACGCTTCGCCGCATTTGCGAATGTTTATACTTTCTCTTTTCAGGAGCCCCATGTTGTTCAGCTGTTCGCCTGTGAGAGCTTTCCTCTGGCTCTGGGGTGCGAACAGGTTTGCTTCTTTGCCGACAAGTTCTTCAGGGGTGTACCCATGGATGTCTGCCTCGGCCGGATTTGAATAGATAATTTTTCCGGTTGTGTCGCTCAGGGTGATGCCTATCGGCAGGCAATCCACGGCCTCCTTGAGCATCCTCAGAGAGTCTTCCACCTGCCTCATTTCGGTGACTTCCTGCAGGGTGCCGAGAAAACGGGGCACTCTGCCGGATGCCTCCATGTCCGCATGCCCCTGCAGGCGCACAACATGAAGCGTCGAATCGGGGTGCCTCACCCTGAATTCGAAACAGCACACGGATTTCCTTTTGAATGCCTTTGCCAGCCCGGACGCCACCAAATGCCGGTCTGAAGGGTCAATGGAAAAAAGGAAGCTTTCGAAGGAGAAATAGGGAGAGCCCTGGGCTATTCCCAGAATCTTCAGCATTTCTTCCGAACCCCAGAACATCCCGGTTGAAGGGTCCAGTTCCCAGTTTCCAAGATGGGCTATGCGCTGGGCAGAGGCCAGCCTATCTTCGCTTCGAGTCAGGTCTTTTATGCTTTGACTGGCCCGGAGCATATAGTGAATCCGGTAAACGAGCAGCTCGGGTTTGACCGGTTTGACAATGAAATCGGTCGCTCCGGCTTCGAATGCGCGGTGAATGAGGTCGGCATCGTTCATCCCGGTTATCATGAGTATCGGCAGATATTTCCCATTTGCAGTGCTGCGGATCTCCTGGCAGGTTTTGATGCCGTCTTTAACCGGCATGAACAGGTCGAGAAGGATCAGATCCGGTTGCAGCTCATTGAAACTGCTGATAGCCGAGATCCCATCCGGCGCCGTGTCGGTAAGGAACCCGTGCTCATTCAGGGTATCCTGAAAAGACATCCGGATAAGCTCGTCATCGTCAACTATCAGTATCAATGGTTTTTTTCTTGAATTTTCAATTTCTGAATTCATAACCCACCATCTTTTTGTGAACCTCATTTTCCCTGAAGCAATTAATCGCTAAAGGCAATCCAAACCGTACTTTTGTTGTGATTGAGATATCAGGCCGGGTTTGGATACATTACTTCAGACGTGTTCGCTATCGTTGCCTAAACCTCACGCCGCCAGAAGTGAAGACTGTAACAGTGAAAGATTTTCCATGAGCATCTGCCGTCTACTTTCATCCATCAGAACCTCGTTTGCAAGAGTATTTGCCATCGGTTGTATTATATTCACAACCATCGCCTTAATGACATCGTTTCTGAATGATTCGAAGAACAGCCTGGCAACCTTGTTCTCATGATCGACGAGAATCGTCACTGCCCTGCTGTAAACCGCGAGCGTCACGGTGTCTTGGTAATTCTCTGCAAGGAATCTTTCCGATCTCTTGATGATCGCGTCCCATGCGATATTCCCCCATAACACGGCATCGGGAAATATCTCCTTGATAGCAGAATCGAGTTCAGGAAGAAACTGCTCGGGGAATTTATCCAGACACTTATTATTGCTCCACAGAACCATCCGCGCCAGCGCAACGACCCCTATGGCAAACTCATCCGCGAATTCATCCGCTGCCAGGGAGACATTTTTCAGGAACTCTTCGGTCGCTTTTTGTTCACTCATTTCGGGCGGAGAAAGCCTTATTATTTCCTTAAGGTCCTGTCGGCTGTTTTTCATGAGGCAAAGCAGAGCTGTCTTGTATCTGGCGGCCGCCAGAAGATCAGACGGCTCCCCTGTCCCGTTTCTTTGAGCCGACAGCTTTTGTAACGTCAGCTTTTTGTTGATAAATTCTGCCAAGAAGCCTTTTGTCGCTTCCATAGGTCTTCCCTTTTTCCGTATGTTATTATCCGCGTCTGCCCCTATGATACCTTATCGGCCTTTACTACAATAACAATTATAAGGCATATTCTTTTTTTCAGCTATTGGGGTCCGAGGCTACAATCCTTTTCCCGCCTGCGGCTTCGGCCTGGGAAAGAGCTGCCCGCGCGGCATTGATGATATCGCCGGGTGATGCACCGTTATCGGGGAAAGATGCTATCCCGATGCTGGTTGTCAATGGTACCAGGCTTTGCCCGGGGGCGCCAAGCTCT
>DATJOY010000108.1:0-3996 GCA_035506695.1 Dissulfurispiraceae bacterium | reverse complement strand
GCAGGATATTCCGTATAGCCGGATCCCAGACGGACATTACGGAGAGAAGACGGAAAGAAGAAAAACTACTCTACGATGCTTTTCATGATTCTCTTACCAGCCTGCCCAACAGGTCGTTACTGATTGACCGGCTGGAACATGCGCTGCATTTGCAAAAACGGGACCATTACCTGATTATTGCAGTCCTTGTTCTTCACCTTGACCGCTTCAAGGTTATTAATGACAGCCTTGGTCACCGGATCGGAGACCAGCTGCTCATAGCAGTCGCTGCAAGGCTGGCGGAATCTTTCAGAAACTGCGATACCATTGCACACATCGGAGAGACTTTTTAGCGGTTGGGTGGTGATGAATTTGTAATTATGCTGGAAGGGATCAAATCCCGGGAAAACGCAGAGAACGTAGCCAATCGAATACAAAATGACCTGAAAGTTCCCTTTACGATTGAGGGATACGAGATATTCGTAACAGCCAGCATCGGCATTGCCATAAGCTCTGTCGAATATGGAAACGCGGAGGAACTTCTGCGGGATACCGATACAATGCAGGTTGTAGCATCAATTATAGAACTCTGCCAAAAGATGGGCAAGAGCATAGTGGCGGAAGGTATTGAGACTCGGGACCAGCTCAAATTGCTGGAAGAATTGAGATGCAGTTTCGGACAGGGGTTCCTCTTCTCAAAGCCGCTCGACGAAGCAGCGATAACCGAGCTGATCAATGATTGTCGATAAGAACTGATTCCGCATTTTGCTATCGGCCGGAATGGGCACACGCATTGGCACGCTGCCGTCAGATCCCGGACCGTAAATCCGCCCGCAATGCTACTGGAAAATCGCGGATATTGTAACAGCTGTCACAATTGATGCAGAGTCTGTCGTCCCGGTTAAAGATTATTTTACACTGCCTCTCAAATATGCTACAATTCTCTTATCGATACTCTTGGGTGTGAAGAATGATGATGATAATCGCGGGTGTCCCCAATAACAGGACCTCGCTTAAACCGGCAATGCAGTTCATCTCGCCGATTTAGAGGAGCATCATGATCGTATCTGCAAAGCGGGAAATCGAAAATTGGCTGCAATCGGGATTTGCAATTCTGCTGCTCCTGGTTCTCCTTGCATTTCTACCCGTTACGGCTGTAACTGCTGCGGACGAATCTGCCGGAAGTCTGAGAAATAAAAGCGGTGACGTTCTGATTGAACGCAACGGAAACACCCAAAAGGCCGAAGAAGGCACTCCTGTATTTCCGGGTGATATTATCAGAACAGGCGGGGACGGCTCGGTCGGTATCATTTTCAAGGACAATTCCAGGATAAGTCTTGGGCCTGATTCAATCCTCAACATAAAGCAATTTATTTTTGAGCCTTCTAAAAGCCGTTACTCCTTTGTAGGCAGGCTGCTTAAAGGGATCGCTTCATTTATTTCAGGAAAGATGACAAAGCTGTCGCCTGAGTCTGTTATTTTTGAAACCCCGACATCTACAATAGGTGTTCGCGGCACATCATACCATATCAAGGTCAGTGGAGAATAAATGCACCAGCTTCTTTACGTCAACGGTGTGGGCAGCAGTCACGCGATTAAATTCATCGCTATTCTGATCGCCCTGGTGGTCTTTTTTATTTTATCGGGCTGTGCCACGGTCAAGGACACTATAGTCCTGGTTGCCGACCCTGATGGCAGGGTCGGCCGGGTTACCGTTACTACCAAAGGTGGTACAAGCACACTTGCAGCTCCCAATACGATGATAGAGGTGACGGAGGCCGACAAGGGCCCGTCTGCCCCCAGAGAGATCGACCGGAAACAAATTGACTCACTCTTCGCGGGTTCCATCAGGGCGCTCCCGAGGGAACCTGACGTTTTTCTGTTATATTTCACTCACAATTCAACCGAACTCACAGCCGAGTCAAAGTCTCAAATTTCCGAAATACTGTCTGCAGTCGGCAAGAGAGAGTTTTATGAATTGACCCTTGTCGGACATACGGACACAACCGGAAGTGATGAATATAACATGAAATTGTCAAACGACCGCGCCGCTGCCGTCCGGGATACACTGGTCCGCCTCGGCATCACAAAGGACCGGATCGAACTAAGATATCACGGCAAGCAGGACCTGATTGTTCCAACAGGGGACAACGTGAATGAACCCCGGAATCGCGTAGTCGAAGTTGTCGTAAAATAGACTGCATAATGCATGCTATAAAACGGCTATTTCTTCATGCCGGATGGGTCCGGAAAAACAGGGAACGAACTCTGATTATTATCTTTGGCTTCACGCTAACCTGTGTTGCGGGATTCCTGTATTTGCTGCAACCTCTTGTTCTTTCTACGCTCGACCTTAAACTATACGACACCCAGCTCAAGATACGACCCGAGCGCGGACCATCCCCCGATCTTATAATTGTTGACATTGATACGAAGAGCCTTTCTCAGTACGGACAATGGCCATGGCCCCGTTACCGGATTGCAAAGTTAATGGACAACTTACGCGAAATGGGGGCATTAAGCGTAGGCGTTGATATCCTGTTCGCTGAACCCGACAGAAGTTCGCTCGGCAATATTCAAAGAAACATATCGGCAGATTTTGACTATACCATCAACCTGTCGGGAGTTCCACGGCGATATATCGACAATGATGCCCTGCTGGCTGACGCTTTAACAAAAGGGCCTTTTGTGCTTGGGTACCAGTTTTTGTTCGGAGAGCAATCGAAAAAAGTGTGTATGCTTAATCCTGTAAATGTGTTGATCAGAAACGACCCTGACGTAAGGGATTCTGCTGACGTTCTCTTTCATTCGTCGGCTGTTGACTGCCCTTATCCGATGCTGGCATCCGCGGTTTCGTCTTCAGGCTTTTTCAACATACAGTCCGAACGGGACGGAATTATTCGATGGGTCCCGCTGATAATGGAATATGATGGCCGGCTATATTCACATCTTTCTTTAGCAGTCCTAATCTCGGCACTCAGGCCTGAACACATGGTATTGAGGGTCGGACAGACAGGGACAGAGAGTCTTTTCTTCAAAGGCACAGAGATTCCGCTTGAACAAAAGGCGAAGTTCTTGATTCCCTTTCATGCTTCGCGGGGAATGTATCATCACATTTCAGCCGCAGATATCCTGAGCGGCACAGCCGGGCGCAAAGAGATTCAAGGACACATTGTTATTATCGGGATGGTGGCTCCGGGCCTGTTGGACATACATCCGACTCCGACTGATCCGGCAATGTCCGGGGTCGAAGTGCTTGCCAACATAATGGATGCCATACTGCAGCGGGATTTTCTCGTGCGACCGAAGGCTGCAGTTGCTTATGAATTTTTTGCCACTCTTCTTTTCGGTTTGCTATCAGCTGTTCTTTTGGCCCGATGCAAAATCATGACGAATCTGCTTATTTTTTCCCTTTTTATTGCCGCAATCCTAATCCTGACTATCCTGCTTTTTCACGGCGGAATCTATTTATCTCCTCTTTACCCCATTTTGGCTTATACCTCAAACCTTTCTTTACTGTCCTTGTTCAACTTCTGGCGTAAGGAGATGCTTCTTCGCGAAAAGACCAAGCTGCAGTTAGCAACGCAGGAAGCAATGATTGAGACAATTGCCAACATCACCGAAACCAGAGACCCGGAGACTGGCGGACATATCAAACGAACCAGCAGCTATGTAAAGGCCCTCGCGGAGCATATAAAGCATAAGCCGGAATTTGAAGACACGATCGACGATGCCTACATTGAGCACCTCTGCCAGTCTGCCGCACTGCACGATGTCGGCAAAGTAGGCATACCAGACCACATTTTGCTCAAACCGGGCCGATTGACTGCAGAAGAGTTTGAGGAGATAAAAAGACATACACAGTATGGCAGGAGGGTCATAGAGGCTGCCCAGGCCAAACTCGGCGATACTTCCTTTCTGATGTTGGCCGGAGAAATGGCATTTTCGCATCATGAGCGCTGGGATGGCAAAGGATATCCCGTAGGCCTTAAAGGTCTGGATATCCCGTTATCGGGG
>DATJOY010000107.1:0-7386 GCA_035506695.1 Dissulfurispiraceae bacterium | reverse complement strand
TGCGTTCCTTCAGCGAATTGTGCTCCTGAAATATCTTTCTCATTCTTTCTTTGTACTGTTTATCTGAAAAGTCCATGGCCGCAGGAATCTTTGCCTTCATGTCCGGGGGAAGGGCAGCTACGCCGTTTTTCGCGACCTGTTCCACTATCTCGCGGTCGATATTGAGGGCGATCACGGGTATCCTGTTTTCCCTCGCAAAATCCATTATCGGCTTATAGAGATCGTAATCAAACCCCCATCTCGTAAAATACTGTGATTTCTTCAGGAAGGTCTTCTCATCGATCAAACCGTCTATATAGTCGTCCAGCACCGACTGGTAAGGCCGCTGGAACATCTCCATACCGATTGCCATCTTGCGTTCCATGCCCAGCAGTCCTTTGATCATTTCGAGCTGGACGGCATGATGCGCATAACTGATATGCTCTTCGCCGACATAAACGATGCGTTTGTCCTGCACGCTGTCAATGACTTGAGACAGACTCAATATGTCGGGAACATGCAGCGCAGGCGCTTCTGCTTCAAGTTCCACTGTCAGTCCTCTCTTTGACTGTGCCGTTTCTTTAAGTATATTCTTCCCCGTGCTGAAAGCCAGCCTGCTGTACTTTCCGTAATGAAATATCTTCCGGAACGCGGCGTCGGTTTCCCCAGCGGAGTCAGAGGTGATGACAGCTACGACTTTTTCACGATTCAGCGGATTTCCAAAGAGCTCGACCGTAAACCCGCCTGTTGTTATCTTTTTACCGACATGGCCCCTGAACCTTGCTATCATCGGGTTGTCGCCGCCCAGAATGATAAACGAAGAATCGTGAAGCGATGCATCCTTTATTTCGGAATTCTCTTTTGCCTGGATTCCCTCATTCTTAAACCCGTCGATAACCCGCTCATACGCATCTTTACTTGACTGCGGCAGGACGAGAACCGCGCTTTTGTCTCCGATAAGCCGTGAAATCACGGGAGGGAATTCTTCACCTGTGAGTTTTCTCATGACGTCGTAATCCTCATCAACCACAACCCTGTCGGGCAGGTCCCGCGAATATAGTGATATTTCATTTTTCGCCTTGTCGATCAGGGCCGGCACGGTCTCCTTTTGTCCCGCGGCATATATGTTTATCGGCACCATGAGAGTGAAAGGCACGGTCTTCTGTCTCAGCTCAAACGTAATCTTATATCCTTCACCGCTCTGTTTTACAACAGCACTGCCGGCTTCAAGCTCTGCAATGTCGGTCCTGTCGAGCCACTGCGAAAACAGACTGCCGAAGCGGGCACCCGAGGCCGTCTCAAATGAAGACTCTATATCACCCCATGAGGCCTTTCTAAAGGAGTTTCTGTCGACAAAGTCCCTGATGGCACGATAGAAAATGCCGTCGCCCACCTGTTTTTTCAGCATGTGAAAAAGCATCATGGCCTTGCCGTAGCCTACCGCCTTCGAAGAGGAATCGGTTCGGCCCACGAATTCTACGAGTGGGAATACGTTTCCCTTGTTGACGTAACTTTGATAGTCGGCCAATACCTGTTTGCGGTATTCGGCCCCGTTGCCTTTCTGCTCTTCATAGTAGTAGTCTGCCATATATGTCGTCAGTCCTTCGGCCCAGTTCCCCTTGTCGAAATCGATGTAGACGGAATTGCCGAACCATTGATGCAATATCTCATGTCCGAGTGAAGTCTCAACTATAAAGGGCAGCCTTATAACGTCCCTTCCGAGAAGGGTAAAGGTCGGCATGGAATATCCCGTCGGCAGAACATTTTCTGCAACCGAGAACCTCCGGTAGGGATAAGGACCGAGCATTTCCTGATATAGCGCAAGATATTTTTTTGTGTAGTCGATATACTGCTGCGCAAGGCCGATATCTGCCTCGAAAAAATATGCGTAGAGGCTGATATCTCCATATTTGTCTTCAACCGTCCGGTATCTGTCAGATGCTACGAATGTCAGCCGGTCGACCGGGTGATCGAAGACAAAATCCATTTTACCGTCGCTGCCTGATTCAATACGGTCAGCTTCTGAAAGCGCCTTGAAACCGGCGGGAACTGTAGCAGAAAGCCTGCATGTAATCAACCCTTCAGGGCGAGGGTACCAGCTTCCCGTCAGCGAGATTTCATGTTCCGAGATCATATTGTCTGACCGCGCCTCCGCACTGCCCGGACCGGACCTGAAGCCGCCATTATAGGCGATCTCAAGGGTCCCGATTTCAGAGGGGGCAATTAATAAAATGTCCTCATCCCTGTGAAACGGCACAGTAGCGCCATTTATTGTTACTTTCTCGATTGACAGGGAGCCGACATGAAAAAGCATCTGCTTTCTGTCCTGAACGGCAATTTTTGCAGTGCCCCTGATCATGGCATTAGGGATGTCGAAGAAGACCGAAAGTCTGTATTGGGGCTGAGAGGCAGCCGGGGCCTCTGCGGCACAAGAATAATCACCAAGACATAATGCCATCAGCCCGATTATCGCAATAAAATATTTCATCATACCCCTCCGCGGAAAGTTACGGCATATACTATACAATATACATAAAATACGGCATCGTAGTGCATGGCCGGATTCTGTTATAATTATTCGAGGGTGGTGCAAAGGTCTTAAGTCATTCCATCCATCCGAAGTTTACCGGAAATTTTGATGAAAAATAAATCCGCATCTGGCCAGGAACTCTATCACGAAATCTTCGGCTCCATACTGGACAGGGCCGAAATGACGCCGTTTCTGCTGCTGCCCGCGCACGACTATGAATCGGCCCTCAGGCAGACGACGAAAATGTTGGGCAACCGGGGTTTTGATACACAGGGAAGCGATGATTTGCGAGAGAGCGAAAAGGACCGGGGGCGCCAATACGTCGAACACGTTTATAAGTATTTTACCGAGTGGATGTTTCCTTTTTGCAGGGACCAGATCGATAGGCTGGCATCCCTGAAGTCGGCCAATGCCGGGCTATATGCTGATTGTCTTCGGGCCATGAGCGAAGTTGAAAATACTTTACTGGACCCGCTATTCAAACAGATAGTAACAGAAGACCCCCGCCATCTCTTTCTTCTTGCGTCATCAAAAAAGTATCCGCATGTGTTTTACGATTACAAAGGAAGAAATGTGGAGGTTCCGGCTGGATGGCAGCAGACTGCCTGTTCCATCCTTAAAATGGGACACCTGATAAAATCGATTGAAGAGGACAGCCAGGATATCAATGATTATGCCCAGTTGGGGGTCTTTTTGGAAAAGCAGGGTCAGAGCCTTGATGACCTGTACAATTACGATTGGGGAAACCCTGTACAGCTCCCGGACAGCGGCCCTGCCAAAAGGGCGTTTGTCAAGATATCCACTTTTTTCCATAAACTTAAAGAGTCGATGCTGGATGACCCGAATAAAGGCTGTCTGATCTTCAACAGCGGAGACGGTGTCGAAGTCGACATTGCCGAGATCAAGGCCAGGCTGAAGAGCCCGGAAAGTATGTTCACCAAGTTGGGAAAGAATGTGGAAGGAGAGGTATACGACATAAGGGACATTCTTGCTATCACTTTCATCCTGAAGAACAGGGACGATACATTGAAACTTATCCACGCGCTGCAGAAGAGAGGTGTCATACTGCAGGAAAATACCGTTTCCCATTCAATAACCCAGACGCTCTTTGACAGCCCCAAAGATATGGTGGAAGCGACACGAAGACTTATGCTCAGTCTTTCGCAAAGCGAAGGCAAAGACGAAGCGCCCGACGAAAAGAATCTGCTTTCCAACGCGACAAAATTCTATGAGGCCCTCAATGTTAATGCTGCCGGGAATGTACATTCATCTTCGGGTCACAAAAAATTTCAATGCAAGATTATCTTCTCTCTGCCTATCCATTATGTTGCTGCAACTAATGAGATCATGGCTCCTGGAACGTCTTCATATTCTGACAGGGACCGGATCGTCAAAAGGACTCAACAATATACTCTAAGCGTCGAACTGCGCATATCGGACGAGCAAAGCTGGTACACTTCCGAACAAAAGGGAGAATCCCACCATGACGCCTACAAATTCCGTCAGGTAGTTTCGCTGATGAACAGGGTCTTCAAAGACAGGTTTTGCCTGCCTGAGGATAGATTCGGTCAGCTGAGAAAAGACCAGGCGGTCCTGTTCAGATAACATATCACAGTTTTTGAGCTGTCTGCCGGATTTTGATAAGTCCCCATGCCTTATAAAGTCATACGAGCAAGGTCCGATAACTGATATAATTGATCAAGATGTGACAATTGAATTTCAGGAGGACCGACATGCCTCTGCCACGCAATATGACAAAGATCGTCTGTACTATCGGCCCCGCATCAGAGTCTTCAGATATCCTTGAGCATATGATCAGCGCCGGTATGAATGTCGCGCGCCTGAATTTTTCGCACGGAGACTTTGAAAGCCATGCCAGAATAGCGGAGCTTATCAGGACTGCTGCCGTCAGGGAAGGGCGGCGTGTCGCGCTCATGGCAGACCTTCCCGGCCCGAAGATGCGCATAGGGCGTATTGCAGATGAGCCCGTCGAATTGCGTCCGGGCGACCCGTTCACGCTTACTACGGAAGACATTTCAGGTTCGGCAACCAGGGTTTCAGTCACTTTCGCACGCCTGCCGGTTGTGGTAAAGCCGAGGGACACGCTCTATCTTAACGACGGACTTATACAACTCGAAGTAACAGGCGTTTCCGGGAACGATGTGAATTGCGAAGTCATCGTCGGCGGCGAACTGCGTTCGCGCAAGGGGCTGAACCTTCCGGGCATAGAACTCGGCATTAGCGCATTCACCGAAACCGACCATAAATGGCTCGAAACAGCCAAGAGACTCAAGCTGGATGCGGTGAGCCAGTCTTTCGTCGATTCGGCAGCCGATATAGAGGAAGTCAGGGCGGCCGCGCACGCGATGGACTATGATCCGTTTATAATTGCTAAGATTGAGCGGCTGACCGCACTGAACAATATAGATTCGATCATTGCTGCGGCAGACGGCATCATGATAGCCAGGGGAGACCTCGGCGTCGAGATACCCATAGAAGAGATCGCATTGGTCCAGAAATCTCTCATGAAGAAGGCGAACCTTGCCGGCAAGCCGGTTATAACCGCCACTCAGATGCTCGAATCCATGACGAGCAACCCGAGACCGACGCGGGCCGAGTCGACCGATGTGGCCAACGCGATACTGGACGGGACCGATTGTGTCATGCTTTCTGCGGAATCTGCCATGGGCATGTATCCGATAGCTGCCGTAGACATGCTCGCAAGAATTGCAGCAGTAGTAGAAAAAGCAAGACCGGCTCATGCGGTGCGCGACGAGATCAGGATAGCCGGCTGCGGCCCCAGCCCCAAGCTGTCTGATCTAATAGCCCTGGGTGTTGAGTCAACCCTCAAGTGCATATCGCCCGCAGCCATATTTGTCCCTACTCATGACGGCGGTTCGGCCCGCAGCATAGCGCGCTTTCGCCTGCCGGTGTGGATAGTGGCCGTAAGCTCGCTGGAGAGGACGTGTCAGCGGCTGCAGTTCAGCTACGGGGTATTCGGCATCTTCGAGCCCGAGCATCCGGAGAGCTGGCGTGACTTTGCGAAGCAATGGCTGAGCAAAAACAGGGTTGAAGGTAATCTGGTCATCTTCACCGAAGGGCCGTCGTCGAAGTTCCCTGCGATGAACAACAAGATGGAGATTATAGACCTCTCAAGGGAAAATGCAAAGCCGAAAAAATAGCAGCCGATAATTCCCGGCGAGTTTGTAGGTATTCAAGAGATCACAGCCAGTGCTGAAGAATATGAGCTATCAGCTCCCTTACCCTCGGGTAAAGTGGCCTTTCATTCCATTCCTTCAAAGTTACCTGATCGGAATTCTCGATATCCGCATCAAACATCTGTTCCATACGAGCGGCAAATTCACTGCTCAGAATTATTGCATTAACTTCGTTGTTGAACCAGAAGCTCCAGAAGTCCATATTGCTCGATCCTACTGTGGACCAGACACCATCGATGACGCCTGTCTTGGCATGCAGCATTGCCGCGCGCCTTTCGAATAGTTTCACTCCGGCTGCGAGAAGGTTGGAATAATAGTAGTGACCTGCGTAGAGTGCCAGTGAAGAGTCGGTAACCTTTGGGAGGATTATTTTAACGTCCACTCCGCGCGCGGCTGCATCAGTGAGCGCGTCAATCATCTGCTTGTCCGGAACGAAATATGCATTTGTCAGGTGTATCGAATGTTCTGCAAAAATTATCGCTGATGCATATGATATGAAAGTAAGTCTGTTTTGCTTCCCCGGACTATTGGCGACAACGAGTATAAGATCCTTTCCCTGATTCTTCAACTGGGGAAAGTAGTTTGCTTCCGGAAGTTCGGGACCATTTTGCTTTTTCCATGTATCCAGAAACAGTGACTGGTAATCTGCAACTGCGGGCCCCTCAATCATAATATCCGTATCGCGCCATGGCAGGGAACTCTCCTCTTCACCTGAGACGCCGCTTACATAAACCCCGCTTATGTTCACACCGCCAGTGATAACGAGCCGTCCATCAACAACTAAAATCTTCCGATGATCCCTATGGGTGAGATCTCTCACTTTCAGCAGGCTGATGGGATTGAACTCGACCACACGTATGCCGCCGACGCGCAGCCGTTCAAAAAATGCGGCGGGAGTATGCACGGAGCCCACACTATCGTATATTATGCTGACTTGTATGCCCGAGGCCTGTTTTTCCAGCAGCAGATCGCTTAACTGCCTTCCTTCTTCGTCATCGGCAATAATGAAGGTCTCCAAGTTAATATTGTCTTTTGCATTCCGTATGGCTTTAAACATCGCCGCGTAGGTAGTCGGGCCGTCGATAAGAAGGGTTACTCTGTTGCCACTTCTAAGTATGACATCACCTGCAGACTCCAGTACCTCTATTTGACGACTTAGAACATCGGTAGAGCCGGCCTCTCGCCGCAATTTTCCCATAATAGCTTCGACCCGTTCCGGTGACAAAAGTCTTCTGGCCGAAGATATTTGAAGGGCATCTTCCTCGGAAGTACCTTCGATCACCGTTGAAACCTTGGGTAGCGTTGCACATCCTGTACAAACCCAGAGGCTTGCCAATAACAGAATGCTCGAGAGAAATCTGTATGGCATCGGACTGATAATTGATTTGTTTGTAATATACATATCCGTGTCGATCAGATGAAAGAATAAACATATCCATGAGTCAGGATGTTCGGCATTCCCACATTTTTGCCTGATAAAAGTATCCTTTTGATAACGAAGTTCGATTCTTCTTTAATTTTAACCAAGAAATCTTCAGCTTTGAATGTTCAATGGCACATCAGGGACGCCTTAAGCGTCCGACACCTTATTTTTTGTTGTCATATCAATTACGTTTGCAAGCTTCGCTACATTTTGAGTCTGAGCGAGGCTGTATCGTG
>DATJOY010000106.1:0-12280 GCA_035506695.1 Dissulfurispiraceae bacterium | reverse complement strand
CTGTCCGTCGACCTCGGCAATGACTATGTCGCCGCTCTTGGATGCCTGACCCCTGTCTACGATCACCATATCGCCGGGTAATATGCCTGCTTCGGACATTGAATCTCCCGAGACCCTAAGCAGAAAGGTTGCGTCAGGGTTCTCGATGAGCAGATCGTTGAGCGAAATAGTATCTATAAGTTCTTCCTCGGCAGGGCTTGGAAATCCTGCTTCTACAGAGCCGAGTATCCTGACTGGATTGGCAAGTGAACGCGGAACGAGCCTCCCTTTGTCATCCTTCCCGACAACATTCAGGCGGTCCAATTTATCGACGAGCTTTGAGACCGCATTTTTCGACCTCAGGCCGGTTAATTCTCCTATCTCCGAAAAGCTTGGCATGCGGCCTTTTTCGCGATAGAAGAGGGATATGTCCCTGATTCTGGACTTGAGCTTGTCCTCTTTCGGTCCTTCATTCATACTTCAATTATAGGTGAACGAACGTTTACTGTCAAGCGGAAAAAGAGAGGGGGATTACTTTCTGAACCTCAGGACCAATCTGACGGTCCAGATTATGGAAAGCAGGATATAAATTCCCAGCAGGGGCATCATGATTGAAGGCGAGAAAAGATTTCGTGGTGCCAGGTTCTCTTTGATTACGAGGTGGAAGACCACTAATATGAACAGCAGCGTGGCATTGCCGAACATCAGCATCTGATTATTTATGAAGACGAAGGTGTCTGCCCTCCTTTCCGGCGATAGCCAATATGCTTTATTGGGCAGATTGATCAGCGAATCGGGAATACGGTCCATGAAGAACACCGGAACTGAAAAGACAAGGACCAGGAGCGCAATCACACCGCCATATATCCCGAAAAAAGCCCCCTTCGGCTGCCAGCCGTTCGCCATCCCCGATGCATTGAAATGCGATGCGACGACATCTGGAAGCTGCGGATAGTAATAGAGGATCTGCACCACGGAGGCAAAGACAAGAAGGGCCATTAATGCCAATTGTCTGCGCATAATCTGTTTTATATGAAAGGCCTGCATAAATGCAAGTATCCGGGCGGGTGTTATTTCAATGATGCCGACTGGCTATCACGGGATTAGACTCCGGGCCGGGCCCGGAGTCTGTAAGGGCCATTACATCCCTGCATCCTCTTTTAATGCCTCCCCTATCCCCCGTTCGATTACAGGATAGGTCTCGGCGTACCAGGCATCACCGAAATGATTGGATAGCATGTTCAGCGTCCTTGGGTCGTCGGTCTCTATAATGAAATAGACCTTGACGGGTGAACTGCCGACTACTTCATACCTTTTAATCGTTTTGCATTTCTTTTGAAATACCTTTTCTTTCTTCTTCAGCCACGATCCCCGTTCCTGATAAATTTCCTGCCGTGAAACATTCTCCTTTGCATCAAAAGTTGCGACGTACAACATCGTAAACCTCCTTTCATCGTTGGCTGCGGCCTGATAGTACGGACCCTGGTGATCCGAAACTGCAGACCACCTGCATCTGAGAGATAAAACTTTGCCCTAACGCGCATACCCTGAATGGAAGAAACGGTATATGCAGCAGTCAGGCTTCTTTGATTAAGGTATAACGCATAAAGAGCTTTTCCCCAAATACAAATATATTACCGTGCCAAATCCATCCTCTTCCGGGTAAAATAAATGATATCTTGACCAGGAGGAGCATAAAATGGAATGCATTATGGAGAATAATAAAAAGATGTGCAGCTGTACCTACGAACCTTGCGAGCGCAAGCATAAATGCTGTCAATGCCTGCACTATCACAGGAAAAACGGAGAGCTGCCTGCATGTTACTTCAACGCCGAGTTCGAAAAGACTTACGACCGCTCGATCAATAACTTCATAAGGATGCACAAGGGATAATGAAAATTGCAGGGGTGGCCCTGTGTCGCCGCCCTCAAGAAGGGCAACCACATAGGGTTGTCCCTACAATAAAATCATGAATAAAATTCTTATCATAGGCTATGGCAACCCGCTCAGAATGGACGACGGTCTCGGACAGATTGCGGCACGGCGCATTGAAGGAATGCTGCAGGGCGATGATGTTAAGGTCATGGCACGGCATCAGATGGGGATTGAACTGGCTGCTGACCTGAAGGACGCGGACCTGGCGATATTCATAGACGCGCATGTGGGAGACGATCCCGGCACAATAAAGGAGGAAGAGGTTGTTCCCGGCGATGCGATGCCTGCCAGCCTTTCCCACCATCTTGCCCCCGGGGTTTTACTGGGCTGCGTGCATGCGCTTTATCAAAGGCATCCGCAGGCGTTTGTATATTCAATAGCTGCGCAATCTTTCGACTACGGCGAGGGACTGACGCCGGCTGTCGATGCCGCCCTGCCCGTGCTTATCGATAGGATACTCGCCAGAATTGCGGCGATCAAACAAAGGGTGAGTTGAGAAATCAGGATGTGTTCTTTTGCATGAAACATCCTGTTCTCGCGCGCTGATTAGCCCTTAGGATCCAATAGGCCGCTATCGCATGAAATGAAAATCTGTTCGCCACATATGGATTGCCCTGCCGCTTGCGCGGCCCCTAAATACCCAGGCACCGCGCTTCGAGCCGGATGCTCCATTCAAAACACTCTACATCTCGACCCTTGTTACCACGCCGTGGAGCTTGTGGGAGGGCAGGCGGTAAAACTGAACAAAGGTGGGGTTCAGTTTCTTCATCATCGAGAATATCTTCCAGGCGATGCTGCTGGTCTCTATATCCTCAAGGCCATAGAATATGACTTTTTCTCCGATTCCAGCGTCGTAAAGGAGTTCCTCCACGTCGAACATTTCCATGTATCCGGCCTGTATTTCGAATATCCTCAGACCAGTTAATGGCGATTCTCTAAAGAATCCGGTCACTCCGAAGGGGTCGTCCCTGCGGATGATGGATACAATGATATTGTCCTCATAGATGATATTGTTCAGAAACATCGTATTGACGATGTACGGAGGGACCTTCTCGATGCCTCTGGCAAAGAACAGCGCCGTGCCTCGTATCTTGCCCAGGTTCTTGTATGACCATTCAAATCTCGAAAGAAATTCCTTCTTGTCCATAGGCGACATTGTTTTGTAAAGTCTCTTCTGACCCCTCGTATATAATATGATGGTGCCAAGCGGGATCGCGGCAATAATGAGCGACCAGTAGCCCCCGTGGGGGATCTTGTATATATTCGCCAGCAGGTAAGCCGCGTCTACGATAGTCACCAGCACAGAAATCGCAGCAAGAAGCTTCTTGTTTCTGAGAGCAAATATCCATGTCATCATTATCCCGGTCAGTGTCATGGTGCCGGTGACCGCAAGGCCGTAAGCAGCAGCCAGGCGGCTCGATTCCCTGAACTCGAACATTATGTAGAGGACGGCTATCAGCAGGAACCAGTTTACGAAGCCGATATATATCTGGGACCGCAGGTCTTCCGACGTATAATCGACCTTGAACAGCGGCATGACATGTGTAGTGATGCCCTGGTATACGATCGAGAACATGCCGCTTATCATCGCCTGCGACGCTATAACGGTGGCCATTATGCTGAGGACAAGGAACGGGATGTAGAGTATCCTGAAGTGAGTGAAAATCATCTCGAAGAGGACATTCTTGGCATTCGGATTGTCGATGAGGAACGCACCCTGGCCGAGATAATTGAGCGCGAGTGCAAAGAAAACTATGTACCATGCCCTGGTGATCGGCCTTCTGCCGAGATGTCCCATGTCGGCGTACAGGGCTTCTCCTCCTGTTGCGCAAAGTATGACTTCCGATAGGACGAAGAAGCCTGCCAACCCGTTTTCATAAAGGAACCTCATGGCGTAATAGGGATTGACGGCTTTCAGTACCGATGGAAACTGGGAAATCGAAAGAAGTCCGGAGACGGCCAGGCACATAAACCATACGACCATAATCGGACCGAACGCTACAGCGACTTTCTCAGTGCCCTTCTTCTGAAAAAAGAAGAGCAGCACCGCGATAAGGCCGGCGATCAGTATGAGTGTTTCCTGTCCGGTGTTTTCGAGCCCCGGGATAAGGATGATACCTTCCACGGCGCTGAGTATACTTATGGCAGGCGTAATTACACCATCACCGATGAGCAGGGAAATGCCGATAAACGACAGGAAGGTGATAAAGGCCGCTTTTCTTCCCGACTTCAGCATCGGTACTAATAGCTCTCTCAACACGATGGTCCCGCCTTCGCCCTTCTTGCTGAGGCTCATGGCAAGCCACGCATATGCAACAGTTACGAGTATTATCAGGGTCCAGACCACGAGCGACAGGACGCCGAATATGTTGTCGACGGTGGGTTTGGTCATAAGGAAGACTACGGTAAGAGTGTATATGGGGCTTGTGCCGATGTCTCCGAAAACTAAGCCCAGGGATTTGATGATCCCCTTGACGGGAGATTCCTTGGCTAACACGCTACATCACCGCTGTTCGTAACGCGCAAAAAAATAAATGCCGGCTGACCGGCATAGCAGTTTCCGACCATATTCTCCTTCCATTCGCCTGCGAGGTTAGCTGACGGGCTCGGACCTGGAAGTGTCCTATCTTAACGAATTCGCCCCATGAACCGGTTCCCCCGTATCCATAATGCATGGATTTCGGCGTAGCAATTCAGCTCTTTTTATCTTAATGAGACGAAAAATTTATGTCAATAGTGATCATTGCCCGCCCCGTCTGCAGCTCATCTTGGATTATTTCTTTGCTGCCGGTGCCTGTCGCGGCTGGTAGCGTTTTTCAACCTCTTTCAAAATATCTTCTTTCAGTTTTGCGAGTTCTTTTTTGAAAGAAGAATTGGCAAGCAATTCATCCGGTATGGTCTCGAATCTTTTTTCGATAGCATCGCTTAACTCGTCGAGGTCCTGGCCCTGTTTTTCGGTTGTGGCTTGTGCAGCGGCAGTGATCTCTATCAGACGGTCCATCTTGTCACTGGTCTGCGACAGCTTATCATTGGTCTGAGCGAGTTTATCATCGATCGATGCCAACACCTGTACTGCCTGATCAAGCCTGTCTGCGCTTTGCCTTACTGAGACGGCATTGAACTGCACGACATCCATCACCTGGCCGTTGCATACGCCTGCAACAGTATCCGAGTTCGGCGGTGTATAACTTCCAATGCAGACTTGCGGCCCCATCGGACCCCTCAAAAAAGTGTAGTCGGCTGGTTCCTGGGCCTGCGACTGTATTGCCAAACCTGCCATGAATAACAACATAAGCATAACCGGGACGCAAAAGAGCTTTTTCATAATCCCTCCTCGACAGTTTCTGGGCAATTCTTAATGATCAATTATAATTTATACCAAAGAATGAGTGCCATGTCACTTGGGCTTAGCCCAGAGTATGTGGCAAATACTTCGGGTTGTGAAAAGGAAAAATTATGAATAACCCTTACAGTTGCAATGTCGGGACAGGAGAAACGTTCCAAAGTCTTCCAAATGCGATGTTGAAACCGTATTCAGTCGCCAATTGCAACCCTTCACTGAATGTGCATACCTGTTAATGATCTGTTTGTTGCTATGAAAATCAGCTGAGGTATCGCTTGTAAGCCTTTGGTTCGTTCCTCCTGTCCTGACGTGGGAAAACTCTTGGCAACGATAAGGTAAAGCAGGCTATGACCGCAATAAAAAGGCCGCCGGTTAATTCCCGACGGCCTCGTGATTCAATACAACCTGTAGTTATCTTTCCTTGACGTCGAGCACCCGGCCGTCGGACGCTTTCAGTTCTACCCGCAGCGGCATGCTGCCCAGCGCATGGGTGGAGCAGCTCAGGCACGGGTCGTAAGTCCTTATCACGGCCTCGACCCGATTGAGCATCCCTTCCGTTATCTTCGTGCCGTTTACGAAATGTCTCGCCACTTGCAGGACGCTCTTGTTCATCGCCAAATTGTTGTGTCCGGTGGCGACGATCAGGTTTGCCCATTTCATCAGACCGTTTTCATCTGTCTTGTAATGATGGATGAGAGTGCCGCGCGGTGCCTCCACGCATCCTACGCCTTCCCAGTGGTTGGGCTGGGCAAAGGAACGGATGTGGGAACTCAGTATTTCGGGATCGTTCAGCAGTTTCTCGACGAGTTCAACGCAGGCAAGTATCTCTACGAGTCTTGCATAATGGTTATGGAACGAGCTAAGGACCGGGCCGCGCTCAAGGCTCCTGAATTCGGCCCACTCCTCGTTTGCGTGGGTGGTGCCCATCCCGCTGCAGACATTCAGTCTCGCAGCAGGGCCTACACGGTAGAGACCGTCGGGGTATCCGGCAGGTTTGAAATACGGAGACTTCAGGTAAGAAAATGGCTCCGTCGCTTCAGCGATGATATCCTGGTATTTTGACGGTTCAAGCATGTCGACCACGATCTTGCCTTTTGCATCTATAACTCTCAGATATCCGTCTGTCAGGTCCCAGTTCCCCTCTTCGTTGACAAGGCCGAGGAACAGACTTGGGAAGTTGCCGAAGGTGCGGGTTTCTTCCTGGTGCTTCTCGATTTCCCGCTTGAAGAACGAAAGGGTGCGTTTGATAATATCGTATGCCTCCGGCAGTTCCGCCAGCATCATGTTTTTGTGCTCTTCCGTAAGCGGTTCGTTCACGCCTCCCGGCACAACCCACGCGGGATGTACCCTCTTTTTGCCGAGCCACTCGACAATGTGACCGCCGATCTGCCTTAGGCGCACACCGTCTTTTGCAACTGCGGGATTTGCCTGGATAAGCCCCACTATGTTGCGTTTTGCCGGGTCGGAGTCGAACCCGAGCAGCAGGTCGGGCGATGAAAGATGGAAGAAGCTGAGCGCGTGGGATTCGATGAACGATCCGCAATTAAGCAGCTTCCTGATTTTTATCGCGGCGCGCGGGATGCGGACACCGAGCAGGGAATCACAGGCTTTTGCCGAAGCCAGTGAATGAGAGATGGGGCAGATGCCGCAAATCCTCTCCACTATGGACGGCATTTCGCTGAAGGGGCGTCCCTCTGTGAACTTCTCGAACCCCCTGAATTGTGTAACGTGGAACTGCGCGTCTTTCACATTGCCGTTGTCGTCGAGGAAGAGCGTAATCTTGCCGTGACCCTCGATCCTGGTTATCGGCTCTATTGTAATTTCTTTCAGCGTATTTTTTTCTGGTGCTGCCTTTTTAACTGCGGTTTCTTTTGCCATGCATTTACCTCCTAATTATATGCCGAAGCGGGTCTTCCCGGTCAGGTCGGGCACACGGCCTTCCAGGAGTTCAGTCAGCAGGAAATATATTATATCGGGCGGCGGAGGACATCCGGGCAGGAAGATGTCCACCTTTACCACTTCGTGAACCGGCCGGGCCCTCTTCATCAAATGAGGAAGACGGGTTGTCGGCACCTGCTGATTTACGGCCGCATTTTCGACATAAGCCCTGTTGTAGAGATCGTCAAGCTTGAAGAAGTTCCGCATGCTCGGCACATTGGCCGTAACAGCGCAGTCGCCGAAGGAGATCAATATCTTAGTGCGTTCGCGTATCAGCTTCGCCTTCTCTTCGTCTTCATCGCTGCTTATTGCACCTTCCACGAGTGTTACATCCACGCTCTCCGGGAACTCGTGAACGTCTACGATCGGGCTGTACACGATGTCCACTTTATCGACCAAGCCTATGATCCTCTCATCTATATCCAGCAAAGACATATGGCAGCCCGAACAGCCGTCGAGCCAGGTGGTCGCCAAACGCACTTTATTCATCCCCGTTTCTCCCTTCTTTTCTGTCTTGCTCATTTCAGCTCCTCCCTTCGCATCAGTTTCAGATAAGGCAGGAACTGGCGACGCTTTTCCATCTCGGCGACGGACTTGCCTTTTTCGGTGAGTGCACCAGTAGGGCAGACATGCACGCATTTGCCGCAGCTTGTGCAGGTGCCGGAGGTGCCCCAGGGCTGGTCGAGGTCGGTGATCACCCGCGCGCTTATGCCGCGCCCCATGAAGTCCCAGGTATGCGCGCCTTCGACCTCGCTGCATACGCGTATGCACCTGCCGCAGAGCACGCAGCGGTTGTGATCAGCCACGAACCGTTGATGCGTTGCATCGACCGAAAACTTGGGCGAGCGGTACGGATACTCGATGTGGGTGACACCGAGCGTCAGAGCGAGGGTCTGCAACTCGCAGTGTCCATTGGATACGCAGACCGAGCAGATATGATTGCGTTCGGTGAAGAGCAACTCGATGATCTTTTTGCGAAAGTCCACGACCCGCTCCGAATCCGTGATCACTTCCATTCCCTCTTTGCAATATGTGATGCATGAGGGCAGCAGCTTCGGACTGCCTTTGACTTCAACTATGCAGAGGCGGCATGCACCGCGCTCGGACAGGCCTTCGAGATGGCAGAGGGTGGGAATGAAAATGCCTTTCTGCTGGGCCACCTTAAGGATGGTTTCATCTTCCCTGCCTGTGACGTCTATGTCGTTAATCTTGAATGTCAGTATGCGGGCCGGGTTCAGGTCGGTCCTCACTTTAGATGACTGTGCCGGTATCATTGTTTACCCCCTGTCACAGGACTTTGAATTTTACATGCGCCGGACGGACATGTCTTGTCCTCTATGTGGGCCATGTATTCGTTTTTGAAATAACGCAGCGTGCTTAAAATAGGGTTGGGGCAGGTCTGACCGAGGCCGCAGAGGCTTGTGTTCCTTACGAGATTGCAGAGGTCTTCGAGCATCACGACATCGCCCGTGGAGGCATTGCCTTCGGTGATTTTGCAAAGTATATCGTGCATCTGGGCGGTGCCCACCCTGCAGGGTACGCACTTGCCGCAGGACTCGCTCATGCAGAATTCCATGAAGAACTTTGCCACATCGACCATGCATGAGGTATGGTCCATTATTATCATGCCGCCGGAGCCCATTATCGAACCGACCTTTGCGAGCGATTCGTAGTCGACGGCCATATCCAGGAACTCCTCAGGTATGCAGCCGCCGGAAGGGCCTCCTGTCTGTACCGCCTTGAACCTGCCTCCGCCGGGGATGCCGCCGCCGATTTCGAAGACTATATCGCGGAGCTTCGTACCCATCGGGACTTCGATCAGGCCGGTGTTCTTGACTCGGCCTGCGAGTGCGAAGACCTTGGTGCCTTTGCTCTTTTCGGTCCCGATGCTTGCAAACCATTCCCCGCCCTTTGAAATGATGGGTGCAACGTTAGCGAGTGTTTCAACATTGTTGATGAGGGTCGGATAGCCCCAAAGGCCGAATTCAGCCGGGAACGGCGGACGCGGGCGTGGTGTGCCTCTCCTTCCTTCTATGGATGATATGAGTGCCGTTTCCTCTCCGCACACAAAGGCGCCTGCGCCGAGCCGGATCTTAATGTCAAAACTGAAGGTTGTGTTGAAGATGTTGTATCCCAGCAGGCCCATCTTTTCCGCCTGTGCGATTGCAATCTTGAGCCGCTTGACCGCAAGCGGATATTCCGCGCGGACATAAATGAATCCGTGGTTCGCACCTACAGCATAAGCAGCAAGTGCCATGCCTTCGATGACCCTGTGGGGATCGCTTTCGAGCACGCTGCGATCCATGAAGGCCCCCGGGTCTCCTTCATCCGCATTGCAGATTACATACTTGGTGCTGCTGAAGGATTTTGAGACCATGGACCATTTCAGTCCCGTGGGGAAACCGGCGCCGCCCCGACCGCGCAGGCCGCTCTTGGATATCTGGTCGATAACTTCCGGCGGGGACATCCTCGTCAGTGCCTTGTAAAGTGCCAGGTAGCCGCCGACTGCTATATATTCCTCCACCCTTTCAGGGTCGATCTTTCCGCAGTTTTCGAGCACAATCTTGTGCTGCCTGCTGAAGAAGGGCATCTGGATCGAGCAATCAAGGCGTCCCACCGGGCTTCCGCCCAGGGCATCGATGATGTCGGATGCATCTGCTGCAGTGACACCACTGTAGAGTGTCTTATCGTCTACTGTGAGCAGTGGGCCCGCGGTGCAGAGACCCAGGCAGCCTACGCCTTTGACCCTCGTCGTATTTTCGAGGCCCCGGCGGACAACTTCCTTCTGGAGGGCGTCTTTGACGACGTCGCTCTGGCAGGAAAGGCAGCCTGCGGCGACGCATACGTTAACCTGGTGCTTGAAGCCCAGTTGTTTTTCGAGTTCGGTTTGAGCAATTTCCTGAAGTTCTTCGAGAGTCATGAATTAGTCCACCTCCCTAATTTTTCGAGGACGGTCTTGGATGTCGACTTGCCCACGACTTCGTTGTCATAAACGACCGCCGGGGCCAGGCCGCAGGAGCCAATACACCGTGCCAGAACAACGGAGAGCTTGCCATCCGCAGTTGTCTCCCCGGGGGCGATGCCGTATTGACCGGTTATGCCTTTGATGATATCAGCCGCTCCTCCGATATAGCACGCTGTACCCATGCATACAACGCAGGTATGCTCGCCGGCCGGCTTGAGGCTGAAGAAATGATAAAAAGTCGCCACGCCGTAAACCTGGCTCAGCGGCATCTTAAGCCCGTCGGCCACATACTTCAGCGAATCCGTATCAAGATATCCGAAAGATTCCTGGACAGCATGAAGCGTTTCGATGAGCGCATGCGACTGGAAGCCGTGCAGGCGCATGGCCCGGTCCACCATCCGCCATCGGCGGTCTTCTGCCTGTTTGGGAGTCTCGGCGGGTACGGCCTTTTGAGACTCCTGGACTTTTGTTTCCATAAAATATCTCCTTTCGCTGCAAATTAGTTGCTGTCTGCGGTGCTTTCTCCAGGTCGGATCAGGGCCGCAAGGCAATAATAAGGACAATTATAACATAATACAAATTAATATACATATATTTATTGCTAATTATTGCAAATAAATTTAAAACATATATAACATCTTGAATTTAAGGTAAAATAAATGATGTATTCATGTCATTAACTGGCATTAATAGGTGTGTAAATATGAACAAATCTGCCAAAAATATGTTTTGATGCAACAAAAAGATGCGATATGAGTCTCCTTATATATCGGTTCATTCAGGTCTGGATGCTATAATATAACCGTATGGACAGAAAGGATGAACTTCTGAGGGAAGAGCAGCAGATCAGGCAGCTCCGGATAATAGTGGATTACGCGGAATCCATGCTCCTGCGTTCGGAACTGACTCACCGGGAATGTATCAACATTGTTGAAAGCACAAAGAAGACTGTGCTGCGTATGTTCCCCGGGAAGGAAGATGTCTTTAATCTCATCTATGTGCCGCGTTTCAGGCGGGTCATCAGCGAACGGTTTTCAATCCCCGGCACCCATTCGGGAAGAAACTGAGCCTTACCAGCTGCAACTTTCAGTGGCGACTGTCAGCGACATTACACCAATCTATGCAGAAATTATCTTCACAGCCAGCCGACCCTTTTTTCCTGGATCAGTGTCCGCTGAAGCTGAAAAACGAATGCCGAAATCAGCTCCCGGATTTCTGTGGTCATTCCAATATATTCGACGGCAGTGAAGTATTTGTTCCGTCGCTTCTCTGATCGCAATACCCTTGTACACAATGTAATGATGCCCGGGTAAACATTTTCTATCATAACAAGCATCTCGATCAGGTCGCCGGCGGAGTATTGCTTGTCGCTCAGAAAGGAAATGCCGGCCCCGCTTATATTAATCCTTCGGACAAGAGATTTTTTTATGTCGTCACTGAATTTTTCTTTGCTCAGTGTGCAGGCGCAGTCGCCTGCCTCGCCTCCTGCCGGAACGCGGATGAAGACGGGGACATCGACATCGATCCTGAAAAATTCTCTTCTTTCCTGCATGATCAGATAAGCCCGAGGTCCTTTTCGACTGAATCGCTCTCAGAGGGTTTGGGTTCGATCTCCGAAAGGACTTTTTTAACTTCTGCCCCGGTGCCCCTGAGTTTTTCTTTGCAGAACCTGATGAGCTCGGCAGCCCTTTTTACCTTTTCCGCAAGGGCATCAACATCGACTTCTTCAGACTCTATATCGCCGACGATCCCTTCGAGCTCAGCTATCGCCTGATTATACGTAAGTTCCCTGCTCTCTCTGCTGCGAACCATCGGTCCTCCCTTAATTATCAGAGATCTTGCCAACGTCTTCGTCTGCCCCTTTTGTTTTCAATTATAGCACCTCTTGAAGGGAGTTCCCAATACTTAACCCACCTTATTCATCAATGAGCACAGCCAGAAGTATTTGCCTCTCGCGCACTGAATTAGCCATTGTTACGGTTAGCCCAGTCCAATCATGAAATGAACAGTCTGTAAATAGAAAGGATTTCATTTTCCTGTTGGCAGCCCTGAAAACTCAGACAGTGTGCTTCGATTCAAACACTTCAGGCTTTGCTGTGAAAATATTTGTGGATAAAGT
>DATJOY010000105.1:0-6908 GCA_035506695.1 Dissulfurispiraceae bacterium | reverse complement strand
CGCAGCTGATTTTCATACTGCCGGACAGATCGGAAACAAGGAAGGCACATTTCGTCAGGGCTTTCAATTCGCGACTGAATACGGTTTCACATCGCATTATAAAGACTTTGGGCATCCCTTCCATCCTGATTATCCGGCAATAACCTTTTTAAACGTAGCTCAGGAAACAAAAGGAGGCAGCCAATGACCGGGCATGATCTCCTTGCACTGCTGCCGATGATCATAATCGCTTCTACATCGGTCGTGGTAATGCTCGGCATAGCCCTGCACCGCTCTCACGGTTTCACCTGCGCGCTTGCGCTGTACGGCATTTACCTGTCGGCCCTGTCTTTTGCCTTTGCAGTCCCGGAAGTCCCCCGCCGGATAACACCTCTGATAGTTGTAGACGGCTTTGCGCTGCTATACATGGCCCTTATTCTTGCGTCATGCGCGATTACAGTCATACTTTCCTTTTTTTATTTTAAGGACCGCAATGTGAACAGGGAGGAGTTCTATATTCTGCTGCTGCTCGCGACCCTCGGCTCCATGGTCCTTGTCTGCAGCAGTCACTTCGCGTCCTTCTTCCTCGGTCTCGAACTGTTGAGCATCAGCCTGTACTCGCTTATCGCTTATCCCAAGTCATCACACAGGCATGCCGAAGCAGGAATGAAATACCTGGTTCTTGCCGCCACATCATCCGCTTTTCTTCTTTTCGGGATGGCGCTGGTATACGCGGATGCAGGCGCGATGGACCTTTCGGCCATTGCAACAAAGGCATTACGCGGGTCTTACACCATGCCTTTTTTCGGCGGGCTCATGTTAATCCTTGTCGGGATAGCCTTCAAGCTTGCCCTTGTCCCTTTTCATATGTGGACACCGGACGTTTACGAAGGGGCCCCTGCGCCGGTGACAGCCTTCATCGCCACGGTGTCCAAAGGGGCCATATTCGCGCTGCTTCTCAGATATTTCACAGAGATGGGCAGCCAAAACTCTCCGTCGATGCTGATGATATTCGGCGCTCTCTCAATTGCCTCGATGATAGGGGGGAATTTACTCGCATTGTTCCAGAACAATGTGAAAAGGATACTCGCCTATTCATCGATTGCCCACATGGGCTACCTGCTCGTGGCTTTTCTTGCGGGTGGCGCTGCCGGGGCGCAGGTGGTCACCTTTTATCTCATAACATATTTCATAACCAATTTCGGAGCCTTCGGCGTCATCACCTTTTTATCAAACGCCGAAGGCGATGCCGAAAACATTGAATGTTACCGCGGCCTGGCGTGGAGGCGCCCCGCCGCAGCAGCCGTCTTCACTGCCATGCTTTTTTCGCTGGCAGGCATCCCGCTGACCGCAGGATTCATCGGAAAGTTCTATCTCATCTCTTCGGGTGCCTCCTCAGGGTTGTGGCTGCTCACCGTCACTCTGGCTCTCAGCAGTGTAATAGGGCTCTTCTATTATCTCCGGATCATAGTCAGCCTTTATTCGCCGCCGGCACAGAAGGAGACTTATTCCCTGTCCATGGTGCCGTTTGCAGGAACGATTGTGCTTGCGGTCCTCACCGCCCTTCTGCTCTGCATCGGCGTTTATCCCGGCCCGCTGATCGAAGGGATAACGACCCTGATGGGAAAGTTTTCATAAAGGAGACGATATCATGAATGAATGCGAAGAATGCAACCCGGTCAGGGTCACAACAACGCGCAGGCGCTTTCTGATTGCGCTGATCGCCATAGCTTCGTCCCTTTTGGGAGTCATCCTCGGGTTGCCCTTTATCAATGCACTGATCGGATCGAAGGTCCGAACCGCAAAGGATAAATGGATACGGGTTGCAGAATTGCAGGCGATACCGGAAGGAGAGCCTGTGAGACTGAACTTCGTCATGAACGGGCAGGACGCATTCATACAGCAGACAACAGTCCATTCGGTCTGGGTAATCAGACGCTCACCGGCAGAGTTGACGGCATTCTCGCCAATCTGTCCGCACGCAGGCTGCTATTACAATTGGAGTGCCGGGCTCAAACGCTTTGACTGTCCCTGTCACGGCAGTATATTCAGGATAGATGGCCCGGTCGTTTCAGGACCGGCGCCGCGCCCGCTCGACACCCTTCCCGTAAAGATAGAGAACGGCACCCTATACGTAATCTGGCAGCGCTTCAAAGCAGGCGTGCCTGAAAAAATAGAGATATGAGGAGCAGGTCAGATATGATATCGGGCATATGGAAATGGCTGAATGACAGATGGCCTTTCTCAACGGTAATCAGGGCAGCTCTTGAAGAAGATATTACCGGCGGAAGCAGATATGCATATACATTGGGCAGTGCGTTGCTGGCCATCGTGCTCGTTCAGGTTGTTTCCGGCATCTTTCAGATTTTGTATTATGTGCCTACGGTGGACCACGCCTACGACAGCCTCTCTTATTTAAGGCTGAAGGTGCCTTTCGGCTGGCTGATCCACGGGCTCCATTACTGGGGGGCCAATGCGATGATAGTAGTGGTTCTGCTGCATCTTTCGCGGGTATTTATCTGGGGGGCTTACAAGCGGCCCCGCGAATTGACCTGGCTTTTCGGCGTGGCACTTCTGATCATAACGTTCGCGCTGAGCTTCACCGGCGGACCTCTTCCCTGGGACCAGGCCGGTTACTGGGCAGCCGAAGTCGGCACGAGCATCCCCGGCTCAATCCCGATAGTGGGTGATCTGACCACTAACCTGATGAGGGGCGGCCCGGACATGGGCCAGCCCACCATTTCACGTTTCTTTGCGCTGCACACGGCGGTCCTTCCGCTCACGCTATTGATCCTGGTAGTTGTACATATTGTTGCCATGAGGATAAACGGCGCCGTAGGGCCATGGAAGAGTATGAAACGTGAAACAACGGGCCCGTTCTGGCCGGACCAGGCCTTCAAAGACACTATGATCGCATCTGCAGTCGTTATTACGCTGATCGCACTTTCGGTTTTCTTCCCTCCCCCGTTTACAGGTGCCGCCGATCCTTTATCTGCGACCTTTACACCTAAGCCGGAATGGAATTTCCTCTTCCTCTATCAGGCGCTGAAATACTTCAAAGGACCATTGGAGCCCTTGGGCGTAGTGGGTGTGCCGACCCTGCTGGTACTGGTCCTGGTTGCCCTTCCGTTTCTCGACAGAAATCCCGAGCGAGACCCTTTTAAGCGTCCTTACGCAATGGCAGGCGCCAGCCTGCTGTTTTCGGTGCTTGTCTTTCTGACGATCGCCGGACATGTAAGCGAGCCCGGCTCCGCTGAACAGGCCGTGTCAGCCGGATCAGCCGAGTCACCCTCCGGCGGCAGCGCCGTCCCTCAGAATGCATCTGCTACTGTAGAGAGCATAAGCAAAGGAGCGGCAGCTTTCAGGGCGAACGGCTGCTCCGGGTGCCACATGATCGACGGCGCGGGCGGCAGCATCGGCCCCGACCTCTCGGGTGAAGGAAACCTCTCAAGATCGCGCGAATGGCTCTCTGACCAGATCAGGGACCCGAAGTCGCATAACCCCAATTCCATAATGCCGTCTTTCGGCACTTTGGGAGACCAGGAGATAAGTAGCCTGATTGATTACCTGATGAGCCTTGCCGCAGTTCAGCCATCTTCAGTTGCATCATCATCTGCAGGTTCAGGTGCCGGACGAACGCCTTCATCTGCTAAAACGCCGACGACGGCTGCTAAAGATGCTCCGGGGGTAGCCGCAAATATCATTGGCAATCCTGAACAGGGTGAGCTGCTCTTTGGGAAACAATGCAGCTCATGCCATGGACCGGCCGGCCGGGGAAAGATACCAAATCCGGGATCATCCGATGCATTCGTACCGGCGCTCAATCCTATTGACAAGGAATTATTGAGTAAGAATCCGCAGGATTTTGCCGACAATATCGACAAATATATCCAGCACGGCTCGACTCCGGAAGGCCTGGGACCCCGCCTCCATATGCCTTCATTCGGAGACGATAACGTCCTTACGCAGCAGCAGATATCCAACGTCGAGGCGTATATCCTCAGGATCAACGGCATCAACAGAGCTGCACTGGTCAATCCGGGCATGTCGCCAACAAGTTTCTTCTTCGCGGCAGTATCAGCTTTTCTGATAATCATGCTTCTGATCGGCGGGATATATGCATGTCTGCCCCGCGTCGATCGCGATGGCCAGGGCAAAGATATTGAATAACCAATAAATCAGCCGGTCATAGGGGTGAAACCAATGAACACAGCATTTGAGCAGTACCGATATTTTTTAAAGGACAGCGTGCGCCGGACCATAAATTTCGCCATGACTGACCAGAATCGCGGGATAAAGCCTCCTCCGATTCAGAAGCCCTGCCCTGAAGATGCACTGCGCATTTCTCTCGCTGCGAAGGAGGACCTTGCGGGCTTATTCAGTATTGATCTTTTTTCTGCAATAGACAACAGGCAAAGCCATCGCAATTTCAAGGATGCTCCTCTGACCTTGCAGGAGCTGTCATTTTTGCTGTGGGCAACCCAGGGTATACGGTCAAAGATAAATGAATACGCGACATTTCGCACGGTGCCTTCAGCCGGATGCCGTCACGCGCTTGAAACATATCTTTGCATTTTGAATGTTGAAGGACTGGAGGCCGGAATATACCGCTATCTGCCGGTCGAACATCAGCTCCTTATCGTTTCAGCAGACAATGAGGTCGCGAAGAAAATCGTTGAAGCTACCTTGAATCAGGGTTTCACAGGCCGGGCGGCTGTAACATTTATCTGGACGACGATCCCCTACCGCATGGAATGGCGCTATGATATTGCGGCGCACAAGGTGATTGCCATCGATGCCGGCCACGTCTGCCAGAACCTGTATCTCGCAAGTTCAGCAATTGGTGGTGGGGTGTGCGCGATTGCAGCGTACCATCAGGAGTTGATGGATAAGCTGGTTGCGGTCGACGGTATCGATGAGTTTACAATTTATCTTGCCGCGATTGGGAAGATCTGAACATCCGATAGTCATCTGGAATTAACATCGAATAATCATGAGGGAAGCAGACCGCTATTCAGTCTGCCTCCCATTTTTTTATTTACCTTATTATCAGATTCTCTGCGGCCACCGTCCCGCTGCTGATTGTCAGGCTGCCTTTGATGGCAGTGAACCCTGGGTTTGACGTAAATCCGCTATCGTACCCACCCTTAAGCCAAACGAAAATATTAGACGCAGATGCAAATATCAAGGTTTCGGTTTCAGCTACGGCCTGCACCTGGATAGTATCTTCATCAATCGCATTATTATAGGCATCCTGGATCCACTTATAAGGACTGTTTCCTCTCAGAATCTTTACACTTCCGTCCTGTCCGCCCTGGTCGCTCAGCGCAACAACAAAATTGCCGGAATAGCTGGATGAGCCGGGTATCGGCACTGTGTCGCCATCTCCATTCCAAGGTTTACTACTATGTCCGGTAACAAAGACATTGCCGCTTTCGCTTACGGCGATCCCCGAACCGTAATCGCCCCAGCCCAGCTGACTATATTCATTATTATATGCCCCATAAAAGGTATCCCATAAGTAACCACCGCCCGTGCTAAGCTTGAGGACGAAGAAATTATATCCCCCGATTTGAGCATGTAAAGGACTGCCCCAGGAATTATTGCTGTATCCTGTCAAATATAAACCTGCATTGTTGTCTACGGTTATGCCCCATCCAGAACTGTCCGAGTAGCCCGCAAGGGGAGCTCCCCCCCCATAAAAGGTGTGCCACTGGTAGGTGCCGCTGCTGGTGAGTTTAAGAACAACTGTGGAAAATGAAGCCCCAAAGGGATGCACGGGGTTCTGCCCGGAGGGGCCAGTCCAATTCTGGCTACTTGTTCCCGATACATACACATTGCCAACACAGTCAACCGCCAACCCGCGGGCGGAAGCACGGTATACGGTATATATAGGAGGGGGGCTCCCGGGGTAAAAGGCATGCCACTGGTATACCCCTTTATCGGTGAGCTTAAGGACAAAAATATCATAATTGCCGGGTTCAACATTGGTTGCATGAAGAGGGTCCCTGTTGTTATCACCTTGCCAGGTTTCTTGGCTATATCCAGACACGTAAACAAAGCCAGCGGAGTCAATGCCTATACCGCCCGGCAGATCCAACATACCTCCTCCGTAAATAGTGTGCCACTTGTAGAGCCCGTTACTGTCAAGCTTAAGGACAAAGATATCTAAATTGCTGCCGTCGCGTTGATGCACTGGAAGAGCTCCACCGTCGCCGTTCCAGGTGTCATAAGTGCCTCCGGTCACATAGACGTTGCCGCTTGAGTCTACGGCTATGGCCTGGCCCCAGTCATTACCGGCAACACTGCCGGACCCGTAAAAGGTGTGCCATTGATATACGCCATTAGTGTCGAGCTTAAGAACAAAAATATCCCACAAACCGCTATAGAGATGCTTAGGGGCTGCGCTTCCATCGCCCAACCATGAACCAAGACTTACGCCTGTCACATAGACATTTCCCTGGATGTCCACAGCTACTGCAAAGGCCTTGTCATCAGTACCCGCGCCTCCGTAGAAGGTGTGCCACTGATATGTGCCGCTGCTACTGAGTTTTACGACATAGATGTCGGAGTAAGAATTGCCGCCGCTTTTGGGATGTATGGGGCCATGGGGGCCGGGGCCGTCACACGAGAATCGCGTCCACCCGGCCACATAGATATTGCCGGTGGTGTCTACTGCGAGGGCATTCGTATACCAGGTATCAATGTCAAAATTGCCGATGGCAAAATCCCCGCAATAGAAAGTATGCCACTGGTAAGTCGGGTCTATGATCAATGTGCTAGCCTTATCATACTTGCCGACACTAAATTCGACTGTTCCATCCTTTATCCTGAACGCAACTTCAACCGGAATGCGCTTCCCGTCGATTTCCTGCCATGCAATCGGCGCTGATTCGTTAAAGTTGCCGGTCTTGAATTTAAATTTCAGC
>DATJOY010000104.1:0-19298 GCA_035506695.1 Dissulfurispiraceae bacterium | reverse complement strand
CAGGTATATTTGAACTTCAATTACTTACAAACTTAGCAAGTTTTTTGCATATTAATATACGAATCAGTAAATCTGTCTTGAAAGGGGACTGCCATGAAAAGGATAGAAGCAATTGTTCGACCCACGGGGGTAAAGCAGGTTTGCGGTGTTTTGGAAAGAGTAGGTTATCCAGGTGTCACGATTTCGAGTGTTGAGGGTCACGGGCGCCAAAAAGGGTTTCGTGAAGTCAGTGTGCGCGGCAAGATGTGCAAGCTGCCGTTCATTGAAAAAAAAAGAATAATGCTGGTTGTTGAGGACAATGATGCCGATAAGATTATCAAGGCCATCCGCGAAGCAGCGTGCACTGGCAAGATGGGAGACGGCAAGATATTCGTCTCGCCGATGGACGATGCAATCAGGATAAGCACAGGTGAGACGGGTAATGTCGCGATATAGGTTTTTCACTTTCAACTTAAGTTGTCGAGAGCTATGCCGAGGACAACTCAGTTGCAGATTTAGGGAAAGATAATTACGGGGTCAAGCAAAAAAGGCTTGCTCTATTCCCTCGAAAATATCAGAATGCCGTTTGCCGGGATGATTATCCTTGCCGAAAACGGGAGTCCGTGCATTCCGTTGCCATTTGCGTGTATTCCGCCCCCGTTTCCTGCGACCCAGGGATTGACCCAATTATCGTAGGCGTCGCTGTTGATTTCTTCTTTCCAGTAGCCGTTTATCGGAAATCCGAGTTCATAATCAAAATGGGTCGACTCGTTCAGGCTTGCAACTATGACGACATCATGTCCCCCGTCCGGCTCCCATCGGTGGAAAGCGATTATTCGGTTTTCGTTATGCACATGAAAGACGTTGATGCCGGCGGCCCTTAAGCCTTTTAAACGGTTGCGAGCACTGATGATATCGCGGCTAAAGCTCAGAAAATCGGCCATAATACTGTCACCCTTACCGAGTCCGTCCCACCAGATCTGGAAGGGGCTGTTCGGCTGGTCGCTCCACTGCTTGTCCTCGAGGATTTCCTGTCCCATAAAAATATGCGGGATTCCTGCAGCTGTCAGAGTAAGGCCCAGGGCGACACGCGAACGGCTGCGCGCGTACCAGGACCGGCTGTCGGAGCTGTCGGCAATTTTCGGAATTCGCCACCCGCGATCACTCCTCACAATGTCGTGGTTTTCAGTACACTGGACGGCCCGCCATTTTTCATCAAGTACAGGCGAGGCGATTTGGCCCGCGATTCGGTCCATATCGACAAATGCGGCTGCACCCTGAGAAGTCTGGCCAATGGCGCTGCGAACGGCATCACGCAACCCGTCATTCAGGGTGGCATCGAACCCTGCACCATTTTGAGTTGTAGGACTAACCGTTGCCTGCTGGACCGGCCAGCATTCGGCTATATGTATTGCTTCGGGCTTAATGTAGTGGCAAGTATCAGTAACGTATTTGCAGAACAGCCATCCGTGCTCTCCTCCTTCGTTTTTGATGACGCTGACCTCGTCATATCGGAACCCGTCGCAATGGTATTCAGTGAGATAGAACGTTGCATTGTCGATAAGGAACTGCTTGACCTTATCGTTCCAGTAAGCGAAGACCAGCCCCCCGGCCCAGCCATGGTCTGTAAAATAGAGACTGTCGTTCTGATTGCCGTACGGTTTGCGGTCGAAGAAGTAAATACTTTTATCGCCGAAATCTCCGCCGGCGTGATTGTAAACGACATCCAGCAGCACGGCAATGCCGTGGACATGGCACATGTCGATCATCACCTTTAGCTGATTCGCGGAGCCCTGGATGTCCTGCAGGCTGTACGGCCTGAAATCAGGATTGACGGACAGCAGCTTCCGGTTTATAGACGCCAGGTATGCATCCAGCGCCGGGTCTGCCTCCTTGACACTATAATCCGTTTCGGGCGAGAAATAATCAACACCGTTATAGCCGAGACTGTATGTGGTCGGAAATTCGACCACTGGTAACGGCTGGATAGCGTTTATCCCAAGTGCCTTCAGGTAAGGCAATTTTTCCGCAACATCGAGAAACGTACCGTTATTCCTGCCCGCCGGTATATACCAGACACCGATGTGAAACTGATAAATGAGGAGTTCATCAAATGGAGGGGGCTGGAATCCCTGATCATGCCATGGAAAGGTCGCGGGATTTATAAGCAGGCAATGGCATTCCGGCCACATGGGGTCGTCAGTAAGGTCACGGGCATGGGGATCGCGCTTCAGTCCCTTTGTACCGCCGTCAGGGCCGACCAGATAATACATATATCTCTCGCCGGTTTTCAGTCCTGGAACAAAACCTCCCCAATATCCGTCTTCCATTTGGTTTAGTTTGCCTGCCTGCGCGCTATCCCAATCACCTTCACCTGTTTTTGAATAATTCCAAAGGACCCTTACCTCGCGAGCAGCAGGCGCCCATATGCGGAAGGTGGACCCTTCGCCCGTTCCGAGGATATTACCACCTAAAGGGGTATTGTTATTTACGTGATCGAGGCTTAATTTCTGCAATTCATCCATAGCTCCTCCACTTCGCGGGGAAAAGGCCTTGTATGACAGAACCGGTTCTTTGCTTTACCGACAATGTCGGCGGATATCCAAAGAGTATCAGTTTGCCGGTACATTGTCCAGTCCACTTTATTTATAAATAATGGACTGCACAACCTGAAGTATTTAACTCTCGCACGCTGAATTGGTCCTTATGATGGAACGGCTTGCACCGTTTGAATAGTTTGAACCGTTTGAACTGTTTGGCCCTGAAAACCCGGACAGTGTGTTTCGATTCAAAGGCTTCAGGTTATGGAGCCGGAAAACTTATGAATAATATAGGCGAGTTGTGGAAATATCTTACAGCTTGCTGCGGAATCTTTCATGCATCCGTTTGTGCAGGCACCGGGGATGGGTACGGGTATAATTTCAGTGGTCGAGTGCCTGAATTTTCTTTATGATCTGTGTAGTGGATATTCCGTCAACGAAAGGAAGACTTTGCACTTCGGACACGATATCAGTCCCGACTATATCTTCCTTTTTCCAGTCGCCGCCTTTAACGAGGACATCAGGCATCAGGGATTTGATTAATTCATACGGTGTGTCTTCATTGAAAATGATCACGTAATCGACGGACTGGAGGGCTGCAAGGACCTCGGCCCGCTGCTCTTCAGGATTTACAGGTCTTCCGTGTTTAAGTCTGCGGACCGAGGCATCGGAATTCAGCCCAATGACAAGGACATCTCCCAGAGTCCTTGCCTCACGGAGATAGCGGACGTGACCGGCATGCAGGATGTCGAAACACCCATTGGTGAATACTATCCGTTTCCCGGATTTCCTCAGGACGCCGAGTTCTCTCTTCAATTCCACAGGGGTAACAATCCTGCCCATTATGTTATCTGCAAAAGCTTTTCTTTTGCCCTCGATACGATTTCCCTGTCGCTGTTGTATGAAAGAATTTTTATGGCTTCATCGATAGGGAACCATTTTGCTTCGTCTACTTCCCAGCTGAAATCGGTGGTATCTCCGGAGATGTACCTGATGAGGAAGTAGGTCACTGTCTTTTTGCATTTGGAATTTTCATCCTTGAGATAGAACCAGTATGATTTCTCACCCAGACGGTCGATGATCTCGCCTGTGAGGCCGGTCTCTTCCCGTATTTCCCTTACGGCAGCCATTTCTGCGCTTTCGTTCTTGTCGATGATGCCTTTAGGCAGGGTCCAGATGGTTTTGTTCTTTGTGGCAATCAGAGCGACCTCAATAAGGCTACCGGTCTTTCTGAAGATTACACCGCCCGCCGAATAAAGGTATTTGATCAAGGCAGGCTTGATCACGGTGTGCCCTTTTGCATCAGGAGCCGGAAGATATCGTTGTACATGACAAGTATCATCAGGGCAATGAGGATGGCGATACCTATCCTTTGCGAAACAGCTATTGCCGTGTCGCTGACCGGTTTTCCCTTTACGGCTTCGATAGCCATGAAGAGCAGGTGGCCGCCGTCGAGGACCGGTATGGGCAGCAAGTTAAGGACCCCGAGATTGACGCTCACAAGGGCCATGAAAAGGAAATAAGTAATAGCGCCGGCTGACGCAGCCTTGTTCGATTCAGAAAAAATAGCTATCGGACCGCCGAGATTCTTGTATGATATCTCGCCGCTTACTGTCATCCTCAATGAATCAAAGATCATAGTCCCCATTTTGTATGTAGCAAACGCTCCTTGCAGTGGTGAATCGAGTAGAGAGTCGCTCTTGATAAGACTGTAGAGACCCCGTGCATTTTTCTTTATCCCGATGCGTCCTATGGTAATGGGTTTTCCGGAACGGTCCTTTTCCTGGACCGTCGCGGGCGTGATCGTAAAATCCAGCAGAGCATTGTCCCGCTTGACCACAATCTTCAGCGGCTTGCCGGGGCTGGTGGCGACGATATTGATGATATCGAACCATGTATTGATATCGGTATCACCTATCTTTAAGATCCTGTCTCCGGCGCGCATCCCAGCAGCAGCGGCAGGATAGTTCTGGTCCACTTCGTCCACTACCGGCATCAGGTTCTTGAGATCGGGGACCGGCACTTCGATCCCTGCTGCGAGGAGTGACGTATAAAGGCCGAAGGTCAGAACGATATTGAAAAAAGGGCCGGCCAAAACGATCAGTGCCTTTTTCCAGAGTGCCTGGCTTTTGAACGAGCGCTCTTTCTCCTGTTCCGATATCTCGTCTTCAACGTCTTCGCCGTACATTTTCACGTAGCCGCCGAGCGGTACTGCCGAAACCACATATTCGGTTTCCCCGATAGTCTTGCCGATCAGGCGGGGTCCGAATCCCAGGGAAAATTTAAGCACCTTTACGTTGCAAAGCTTTGCAAAGATGAAGTGTCCGAGTTCGTGCACGAATATGAGGATGCCGAAAAGCAGCGCCGCCAGCAAAATGCTCATCCCTTCAAAACCTCCAAAGCCTTGGCCCTGGCCCATCTGTCAGCCTCAAGGACGACGTCGAGCTGTCGCGCCTCCTGCACATTGTGGGCATCCATGGTCTTTTTAATTATATCAGGTATATTGTTGAAGCCTATAAGTCCGTCCAAAAAGGCATGAACTGCGATTTCGTTCGCAGCATTGAGGACCGCCGGCATGGTGCCTCCGATACCTGCTGCCTCATACCCGATTGACAGGCACGGGAAAGTCTCAGTGTCGGGCTTCTGAAAGGTAAGGCCCGAGAGCTTTTCCCACTCCAGCGGGACCATTACACCTTCAAGCCTGTCGGGGAACGAGAGTGCATAGGCTATCGGCCCCTTCATGTCCGGCCTTGAGAGCTGGGCGAGACAGCTGCCGTCCGTAAATTCCACAATCGAATGGACGATGCTTTGGGGATGAACTAGCACATCGATCCTGTCGAGCGGAATATCAAAGAGGTGATGCGCCTCGATGACTTCGAGGCCCTTGTTCATCAGCGTGGCGGAATCTATAGTAATTTTCTTTCCCATTTCCCAGTTCGGGTGCCGCAGGGCGTCAGCGGCAGTAATATTCGCCAGAGCGCTTTTGTTTCCGCCGAGAAACGGGCCTCCCGATGCAGTGAGGATCAGCCTCTTTACAGATTGTTTTTGGGAGCCGTTCATGCACTGGAAGAGCGCACTGTGCTCGCTGTCTACCGGGAATAGTTTCACACCGGATTTTTTTACTTCGGAGTTCACAATATCTCCGGCCATAACAAGAGTCTCTTTATTAGCCAGAGCGACATTCTTGCCCGCTCTGATTGCTGCTATCGTAGGTAGCAGGCCGGCAGCGCCGACGATGGCCGAAATAACGGTGTCGGCCTCTTTCATGCGCGCTATTTCGCAGACGCCCTGGGGACCGCCAAGGATTTCCGTAGTGGCGCCTTCAGCGGCCACTGCCCGCGCGAGTTCGTCCCGGGCTTCCGCATCAGCAACGGCAGCCATGCCGGGCCTGAAACGCACTATCTGTTCTCTCAGGAGACCGACGTTTCTCCCGGCTGCCAATCCTACAACCCTGACGAGATCAGGATATTTAGCAGCTACGTCGAGCGTGCTTGTTCCGATTGAACCTGTTGAACCGAGTATGGCTATATTCTTCATATGATCAACCTCAGCAAATAAAGTGCAGGACCGGCAAAGAGCAGGCTGTCTATCCTGTCGAGCACGCCGCCGTGGCCCGGTATCAGACTGCCGGAATCCTTTATCCCGGCGTCCCGCTTGAACATCGATTCGACAAGATCACCAAGGATTGTAACCGCACCTATAACGGCACCAATAAGGACGCGGGCAGGCAGGCCGGTTTCCCTGATAAGGAAGCTGCCGAAAAGCAGCGATGCGATAATGCCGCCGGCAACGGACCCGACTGCGCCTGCGACAGTCTTGTTCGGACTCACTTCTTTGTAAAGTTTTCTTTTGCCGATGCTGCTGCCGATATAAAACGCAAGCGTATCGGCGCTCCAGACGCACAGACAAAGGAGGAATATCCACTCATATCCGTCGAGCCTGAGATACCAAAGCGCAAGCAGGAGCGAGGGGATATAAAGAAACCCGACCAGCGCCGGAGCAATGTCTTTGAGCGCTGAAGAGGGGTCTTTTTTCACGAACAGCCTGGCCGACGACATGACAGCAAAAACAACTATAAGGAGCATCACCAGCACCCGCTCCGGGGAAGCATCCGGCCTGAAATAGGCCGAGGCAAAGAGCGCCACACCGGCAATCGTACCGAGCAATGACATGGTCCCTCCGGTTTTGTACATGGCATGGAATTCATGCTGCGCAAGCGCTGAAATCACGGCAAGAAATACGAGAAAAAAAACTGCCGGAAGCAGCGTGATGTAAAGATAGAGCAGCGGAACGGCTATGAGCGCGACAAGTATCCTCTTCAGGTGCATTGGATCGTCCCGTCCTTGACCTTGCCGAATCTCCGGTCCCTCATCTGATATTGATAAAGGGCCTCCAGAAATTCTTCTCGGGTGAAATCGGGCCAAAGGGTATTGGTAAAAAAGAATTCGGAATATGCAGATTGCCAGAGCAAAAAATTGCTGAGCCGCTGCTCGCCGCTCGTCCTGATGATGAGGTCGGGATCAGGCACCCCTGCAGTATCCATGAGGCTGCCCAGGCGTTGTTCGTCTATTTCGTCCGGTGGAAGGCCCGACCTGACTATTTGCCTTACGGCCCTTACTATCTCATCCCTGCCGCCGTAGCTCAGGGCGCAGTGCAACACGAGGCTTGAATTTCCCGAGGTTTCCTTTTCGACATGTTCTATAAGAGTCCTTATATGAGCAGATAGTTTGTCTCTGCTGCCTATCACCCTGAACCGGATGTTGTTTTTCATGAAATTGTCGAGGTCGCTGATCAATACCGTCTCGATCAGCTTCATGATGACGGATATTTCGGATTCGGGCCTCCTCCAGTTTTCGAGGGAAAAGGCGTATAGCGATAGGGCCTTGACACCAATGCCGCAGGCTGCCCTCATTATCTCGGAAACCCTTTCGACTCCTCTCTTATGACCTTCAGAGCGCGGCAGTCCCCTCATTTCAGCCCATCGGCCGTTACCGTCCATTATGATGCCCACATGCCTGGGAATAGCGCGTTCTTTCACAACATCATCCTATATTAAACGTATTAAGAAGCAAAGTTGTCCGCCAGGGAGTCCGAATTACCGGCCCTTTGTTGAAAAGATGTAGAGCCTGATTCCGGTTACATTCTGCCCCTTCAGCAATGATTTAGCCTGGCCCAGCAGATATGGTTTTATCAGCACCAGGAGCCTGTCCCCGACAATGGTATAATCGAGTATGTTCCCGCTAAGCTCTTCCAGAAAACCCCTTTCCTCAACCGTTATGCCGTTCCACCAGAAACTTCTTAGCTCCGAGCCCGAATACCCAAGACTTCTGGCAAAGCTGAACATCGATTTGCGCTTGGGCGCCAGAACCTCGGCATTGTTTGCTGCCAGCCTGTCCTTAATATACCAGTTGCCTTTCTCTATCATTATGATCTGGGATTCCTTCTTATAGGAATCGGCAAAGCCTCCGAAGTCCTCTTTGCTCGCCCATATGCGCACTCCCTTGTCATTGTACAGACTGAGAAAGCCGTTGTCCTCCCAGGCGAAGAACGCCCTTTTGCCGTCCGGCGCATATACATACTGGAAATCGAAGATGGCAATTCCCTTCGGCATCCTGAATTCCTCTCCCTTCACAAAACGCCCATCCGAATATGCGATCTGGTACATCTTGCCGTCGAATCCGTCGGCCCTCGAAAAGCCCTGACTGACAATGCTGTTTTCGACCTTTCTGATGAACGTGTTCTCGGCCTTCCAGACCAGCTTAAAGGTATCGCCCTGCAACTCAAAAATGTAGGAATTTGTATCGCCAACAGCGGATTCAAAGGTGTCACCTTTTCTAACGGTTTGGTTCCGCATCGTTGTGATAAGCAGCATATCTCTTCCATTCTTCTTTACGTCGAGTGTGTCCATCCAGAGGACCTCGTCGGCGCCGGGAACAGGGACTTCCCACAAAAGCTTCAGGTCCATGTCAGGCTTGTATATAGCAACATGGTCCCCTGATGCCAGCACTATACTTGAATTGCCGCTGCCGTCAAAATCGCCTACTGCCAGGCGTCTTGCGCTGAAGGGCAGTCTATAAGTAAGGAGCGCCTCGCCCTCGCGGGGTGCGAACATGCCGGCTGAAAATTTAAGCTGTTTTACTGCTGCTACATGCACCGAGGTCTTTGTATCGGAAAATTGTTTGCCGTCGCTCACCCAATACAGCTTTTGTGTGACTTCGATGCTGTTCTTTAGTTCCTCGGAACTCAGCACGACCGCCACCTCGGCGCTCTTGGCTTTTGCCTCGGCGATTATATCGGCAGTCGTGGCAGTCTGAAGGCCTGTGTCTATCAGTTCGAACCTGCCCGAATCAAGAAGGGCATGATAATAGGCGTCACCCAGATACCAGTCGAGATTGCCCTGATAGAACAGAAGCCGTATCTTTCGAGCAGGGACCTTGATCTTGGCCCCCTGGAAATCATCAAACTTGCCCGAAATAATAGTTCCATTTGATGAAGCGGCATCAACGGAGGTTATCTCGATGTTGCCGACTGTCATCTCCATCTTTCCCATCGGTTCTTTAGTGACGGGATGGATAAAGCTTGCCCCTTCCTTGAATGCGCTGATCCTCATGCCGCGCTTAATTGAAGCTGAAGTCCCCTTGTCTATAGACACAGACTGTCCCGTAATCGAACTGATGTTCCCGGACACCAAAGCGAAATAGGAGAGGATTTCCTCTTTCAGAATGTTCAAAGAGGGAGCCAGCGGACTTACAGTCGCGGCGCTTTTGTCGGCTGCATTCGAAGGTGCCGAATATGCAGTCAGACATATAAAAAGCAGTATTATTGATGCAATCTTTTTTATCATTGATTGGCGTACCCCCCGATTTAGCTGAGAAAATGCAAATATCAGTTTAAAATATAGGCAGAAAGGAAGTCAAAAGCCTTGACTAATACGGGCCTTTAAGGTTTAAATAAACACTATGAAAAAAATCCTTATAATTTTCATGTCGATTGCAGTGATAGTTTCATTTTTGTTTATGGGCGGCTGCGGCAAGAAAGAGGTGAAGCCCGAAGGGCCTTATGATGCAGAGAAATTCCTGACTGATGCGGATAACCTGGTCAGTAAAAAAGAATACGATGAGGCCAGAAAGGTGCTGCTCGAGGTCAAGAACCGCGATTCCCAGAAGAAATATGGTGCTATTGCACAACTGAAAATAGCTGACTCCTACAGCAAAGAAGGCGAGCCGGAGCTCGCCATTGCGGAATATCGTAAATTCATCGACCTTTACCCCGACAACCAGTACGCTTCATACGCGCAGTACCAGATCGGCATGTCTTATTACTCTCAGATCGAATCGCCCGACAGGGGCTCGGGTGCGGCGCGCGACGCACTTGTGGAATTCAATCGCCTTAAACAATTGTATCCTCGAAACCCTTACAGGGATGTTGTCGAACTCAGGATAGAACGGGCAAAGACTGTCATCTCCGACGGCGATTTCATGATCGGGGAATTCTATTTCAATAAAGAATCCTATCAGGCCGCTATCGACAGGCTGGAAGGCCTCCTGAAAAAATACCCCGATTACAAGAAGGAAGATAAGGCATTACTGATTATCGGGAAATCATATAAGGGCCTCAAGAAAAATGACAAGGCCAAAGAGGTCTTTGCCAGATTGATCGAAAAATACCCGACGAGCGATGCCGCCAAAGAAGCAAAGAAGCTCATATCCAAATAGAACCGCCGTCACCGAGGAGTCCCGAAATTTGCGCCCTGATCATTACCCCGCCTTTATAAACCTCATTGGTAAGAAATGCGTTGTCGTAGGTGGAGGCAAGGTTTCCGAGAGAAAGACTTCAGCCCTTGTAAGGGCGGGCGCTCATGTGTATGTGATAAGCCCTGAGCTTACTGTCCGTCTCGAAAAAATGAAATTATCCGGCGCTATTAAACACGTTGCAAGACCATACAGGAAGGGCGACCTTAAAGGGGCTTTCCTTGCAATAGCTGCGACTTCGAACGAAAAAGTGAACAGGACTGTTGCGGGCGATGCCTCTTTTTTGGTAAATGTAGTCGATTTTCCAGGACAGAGCAATTTCATCACCCCCGCTGTAGTCGCGAGAGGACCTTTGACTATAGCTGTCTCAACCGGCGGGGCAAGCCCTGCCATGGCGGCAGAGGTCAGAAGGGAGCTTGAACTTCTTTACGGAAATGACATGGCCCGGTATATAGCCTTCCTCTCCAAACTGAGGAAAGAGGCAATGAAAACCGTCGCAGACAGGAAGGTTCGGGAGAATTTTCTCAGGCGTGCCGCATCAAAAGAGATTATGGATATTCTTCGCGGGGAAGGTCTTGAAAAGGCGAAGGAGAAAATGCTCCTGGAATTATCAGAGCTGAGGAAACAAAATGATTAATGCCGGCGTCATCGGTGTCGGGTATCTCGGGCAGCACCATGCGCGGATACTTGCCGGGCTTGAAGGTGTGCGGCTCGCCGCGGTTGTAGATACCGACATTAAAAGGGCCGAGGAGATAGCTGCGAAGTACGGCGGCAGGGCCTTTGCCGATTATCGCGAGGCCATGGAAACGGTTGACTCTTTCAGCATAGTCGCTCCGACCACCATGCATCACGGGATCGCGATGGAATGCATCAGGGCCGGCAAGGACATATTGATAGAAAAGCCGATCTCGGCAACGATAGAGGAAGCCGACGAAATCATCGCCGAGTCGCAGAAACGGGGAGTCATCGTTCAGGTCGGCCATCTCGAAAGGTTCAACCCGGCGGTCCTGGCAATATATCCGCTGATTACGCATCCCGTATTTTTCGAGGCAGAAAGGCTCTCTCCTTTTCTCGGCAGGGGGATCGATGTTGATATTACCCTTGATCTCATGATCCATGACATAGACATAATCCTGGCGATTATTTCTCACAGCGGCGTTACGCCGAATGTAATCGACATAAAGGCTTCTGCCGCGAGGGTCCTTACGGAAAAAATAGATGAGGCGAGGGCCTGGTTCGAATTTGAAAACGGCGCCCAGGCACTATTGACCGCAAGCAGGCTCTCTTTCGAGAAATCCAGGAAGCTCAAGATATTCCAGGATGATGCCTTCCTCCTTGTCGATTATCAGAATATGGAGATTAAACGTTTCAGTAAGGTGGGCGGCAATATCGCTGCTGAATCTATCCATGTCGAAAAGCATGAACCTTTGAAAGAAGAGCTGAAGGACTTCATTGCGTGCATTACCGACAGGCGCAGGCCGCTTGTCTCTGCATCAGATGGAAGGAATGCGCTAAGGATCGCTATGGAGATAGGCAAACGGATACCGATAGTCAATAAAAAGAAAGGTAAAACGCCGAAGAAGTGATGCGGCGGTACAAGGTGGAATTCTCATGAAGCCCATGATCGATCTGAAAAAGCAGTATCTCGAAATAAAGGAAGAGATTCTTTCGATGATGAATGATGTCCTCGAAAGTTCCCAATATGTCCTCGGCAAAAAAGGCGCCGAGCTTGAAGGCAAGGTCAAGGCATACCACGGGGTGAATGAGGCGATAGGTGTTGCCTCCGGCACAGACGCACTCCATCTCTCGGTGCGGGCGTTCGGTATCGGCCCCGGCGATGAGGTCATCACGACGCCCTTTACTTTTTTTGCAACAGTAGAGGCGATAATGTATGTGGGAGCGCGCCCGGTGTTCGCTGACATCGAGCCCGAAACTCTCAACATAGACCCGGCGTCAATCGAAAAGCTGATCACAAAGAGAACAAAGGCCATACTGCCGGTGCATATCTTCGGTCATCCGGCTGACATGGAGAGGATCATGGCCATTGCCAAGGCGCATGGACTGAAGGTCATTGAGGATTGCGCGCAATCGTTCGGTGCGTCCCTGCACGGCAGAAAGACCGGCAGTTTCGGAGACGCCTCATGCTTCAGCTTTTACCCCAGCAAGAACCTGGGCGCTTACGGAGACGGCGGGATGATAATCCTCAACGATCACGATGTCGCCGAAACCGTAAAAAAGCTGAGAAACCATGGCTCCGGTGGCGGCTACCGTCACGAGTGCCTCGGGTACAACAGCAGGCTCGACGAGCTTCAGGCCGGCATCCTGCTCATCAAACTCAAGAGGATCGATGAGTATAATGCGAAGAGGCGCCAAAAGGCCGCCATCTATACTCAACTGCTGTCGGATGTAGTAACTTGCCCTGCCGAAAAGGAAGGGGCCGTTCATATATATCACCAGTACACGATAAGGCATGCCAGGCGTGACTATATCCGGCAATACCTGAAGGAACACGAGCTGCCGTCGGTTGTATATTATCCGATCCCGCTGCATCTGCAGGATGCCATGAACTATCTGGGCCACAAGGAGGGAGATTTCCCGGTTGCCGAGCAGGTTTCGCGTGAGGTGCTCTCGCTGCCGATGTATCCTGAGCTGGATGAGCAGGACGTTCAACTCGTATCTGAAACCATCCGTCAATGTCTCACTTAGATATCCGGAGGCTGATGATCATTGCGGGGGAAAGCTCCGGCGAGCTTTACGGGGCCTTACTCGCAAGGAGCGTCCGGGCCTCTTTCCCTGATGCCGAGATTACCGGCATCGGCGGAGATCGCATGGCTGATGCAGGCGTGAAGCTGATGTCCCGCATATCAAGCTCTTTCGGCATAGTAGAGGCGATCAGGACATATCGCGCTTTAAGGAGTACCTTTCGCAAGGCCGTTGACGCGCTTGCAACCTTTGCCCCACAACTGATAGTTCTGATCGACTATCCCGATTTCAATATGCGTCTTGCCGCCGAGGCAAAGAAGAGGGGGATAAAAGTCCTCTATTACGTGAGCCCGCAGGTTTGGGCGTGGAGGCAGAAACGGATATATGCCATCAGTCGCACCGTGGACAAGATGGCCGTTATTCTCCCCTTTGAGGTAGAGGTTTACAGCGAGACAGGCCTGTCATGCGAATTTGTCGGGCATCCTGTCATGGATGAAATACTGCAGACTATCGGAGCGGAGGGGTTCGGATTGCAGGACATAGGTTCCGCTGCGCTCAAGGCCTGCATGAAACAGAAACTCGGGGTTGACCCGAACAAACCCGCACTCACTATTATGCCGGGCAGCAGACGTCATGAGATATCGAGGCTTTTGCCGGTACTTTCTCAGGCTGTTGCGGAATTGAAGAAGAGGCATCCCGACTATCAATATATAATCCCGGTTGCACCTAATGTCGACGGCACTCTGTTTAAAGGCCGAGCGCTGCCGGAAGGATGTATAACAATACCAGGGAAGTCCATAGAAGCGCTTGCAGCTGCGGATGCGGGCATTATTGCCTCCGGAACATCGACTCTTCAGGCAGCCATCCTCGGTGTCCCGATGGCGGTAGTTTACAAGATGTCTCCGCTCAGCATTTTTATCGGGAGACTCATCGTCAAGGTCAAATATATATCTTTGGTCAATCTGCTTCTGGAAAAGTCGGCAGACGGAGAGACGGGGCTCAGGGTTAAGGAGCTGATCCAGGAGGAGGCTTCGGTTGCCAATATCGCCTCTGAGGTGAGCAGGCTCATTGACGACGCTGCATACAGGAATGGTATGCTTTTGCAGCTGTCGAAGGTGAGGGGACTGTACGAGGGGCGGAAGGCTTCGGCGCGGGTGACGGAAATGATTGAGGAACTAATTCGGAAATAAATTTGGGCAGCTAATGAGTGCATCTTTAATCGCAATGAATTAGTCCTTTGAAGGGGATCGATAGCTTATGTTGAAATTGGACTTAAATGTTCAGTTGTGTGATTGCCCTGACCGCTCGCGCGGCCCCCTGAGTACCCAGACATTGCGACCCAAGATGCACTCATCAGCTGCAATAATCTCGGGCAGACCGGTGATTCATGTACGCTATATATAACATTCTCTACTTCATTGTCCTGATTGTAATTCTGCCTTATCAGTACTTCAAACGCCCGTCCGGGCTCAGAAACCGATGGCTGAGAGAGAGATTGGGCTTCCTGCCATCCTACTCCAGCGACAGCAAGCCTGTATGGATACATGCTGTTTCGGTCGGCGAGGTAATCGCTGCAGTGCCGTTATTGAAGGGGCTGAAGACATCCCGTCCGGAGCTCGATATAGTGCTTTCCACGGTTACCGACACCGGCCAGGCCGTTGCAAAAGAAAGAATCGGCGAGTTTGCGAGGATAATCTATGTGCCCTTCGACCTTCCCTTTGCAGTTGCCAATGCATGCAGGAGGGTCAAGCCTTCGCTGTTCATTATAATGGAAACCGAACTCTGGCCTTCTATAATCCGCTTTTTCAGCAGGCGCGGGACCCCGGTCCTGCTTCTAAATGGAAGGCTGTCCGAAAGTTCGGTACGGGGCTATCGGAGACTGCGGTTTTTTATGGAAAGAGTACTGCACGACATCTCTTTTTTCTGCATGCAGAATGAAGAATATGCCGGAAGGATAATATCCCTCGGTGCCGATAAAAGCAAGGTCCGGGCGATTGGAAATTTCAAGTTCGACACCCGCCCTTCCGCTCCCGTACCAGAATGGACGCGGGGCCTTGGCCTGCCCGTTATAGTTGCAGGCAGCACGCACCGCACCGAAGAAGACATCATCCTTGATGCATTTGTGCGTCTGCTTTCTGATTACCAATCTCTTGTCCTTGTGATAGCTCCACGCCATCCGGAAAGGTTCGCGGAAGTTGAGGAGATAGTCAAAAAACGGGGGATTAAATATGTTAAGAGGTCATCTCTTCCTTCCGGGCTTCATGGCTTCCGGGCTTCAGGCCATGTTGTTATCCTCGATGTCATGGGGGAACTTGCCTCGGTCTATGGTGCGGCGGACATAGCTGTAATGGGGGGAAGCTTTGTCGAGCGCGGGGGGCAGAACCCTCTCGAACCCGCTTTTTGGGGGAAGGCCGTCATATGCGGTCCCCACATGGAGAATTTCCCGTTTATCGATGACTTTTACCGCCATGGCGCGGCCGCGAGAACGGGAAGCGAAGGGCTTTACGAGACCATACGTGAGATTCTCGACTCTCCCGAGCGTATGCTCAGCATGGGGGAAGCGGCCAGGAACTTATATTTAAATAATGCGGGAGCAACCGAAAAAGCGCTGCGCGTAATAGAAGAGTATCTCTGACACCCGAGTATCAGGCCACCGGACGGATGCAACCATTAATAGAATCTATATCGCCCCCGGGCAATAATTCGGAATGGTTGCATCCTGCAGGGCATTAAAGTTACAATCAACAAATGCTGTATCTAATCTGCTCCCAGCTTTAATGTGAAAGAGATGGAAAATGAACGGATAGAGCTTGCCCGAAATTTTGTCAGGACGGCATTAAAAGTCAAAAAGCTGCTTCAGATTTATCCCTCCAATAATATCATTTATCAAAATGCAATTGATGAAATATTTTCGGTCGCACGTAAATACTTTGCTGCCGATGGAGATCTTGTCATTAATGTCACGTCTTCAGAACTGCTGGTCGGATCCGAACAGGTATTTCAGGCCCCTGTCGGGACCCTGGCGAGGATGGACAATCTTGCTCTTTTCTTTTTCAAGGAAGGCATAAAAGAACTGACGTTCAAAACAGAGTTGCTAAAAAACGAACTCGAAGAATTTCTCAAACTGCTCGGGCATGATTTTGACAGGGACGAGACAGGCCCGGACTTTGTCTCGGCACTTTGGGAGAGGGGTTTTGAAAACATCAAATTTACAATCGATGAAATTGCATATATTGATGATGACCTGCCGGGTACTCCTTTATTAAGTCAGGCAGTGGGGAAAGGTGAAGGACAAGGCGAATCGGGCCCTGCAGCCGAAGAAGAGGCACTGGAATCGGGGATCGAGTTCCTGTCTTCCATATCGTCGCAAGGGGATATGTTGGCCGAGGAGACGCCGGAAGATATATCCAGGACTGGCCGAAGAGAAGACAGCAAACTTATTGCTGCCCATCGGGATGCGTTGAGCGCAGAAGATGCACTGCCGATCGCAACGGCCGAACTTACTCCACAGGAGAGAGGGTTCATCCTGGCTGAGGCAAAAGATGATATCCCGGCTGAAACGGGCAGGCTTGCCGATATCCTGCTTAAGATGCTCGCAACCTGTCGTGATAAAGCGGAAGCTGACTCGATATCAAAATCGATCGAGAGCCTGATGGCTTATGCGCTGAAGGGTAACGACATCAGGTCCGTACTTGCAACTCTTAAGGGTGCCATAGCTATGCCGCACGGAGACGATCCCAGCGCTGGTGATAATACCGATTCCGATCAGTCAGAGACATACGCAGACAAGGTCTCCGCTTTCTGCAGTTCCCCGGCTGCCATGCAGCAACTAGAGCGGATACTGGATTCTTCGAAACAGATTTCCGAAGAGGATTTGCTGGAATTTGCGAGAGTACTCGGCAGGCGGGCCATCGCGTCTTTCATAGATCTTCTCGACCGTCTGCAGAGCATTTCGGCGCGACGCATGGTCAATAACGTTTTGATAAGTATTGGAGAACAGGACATAAAAGTGCTTGCAGAAAACCTCAAGAGTCCGACATGGTATGTGGTCAGGAATATCATATATGTGCTTCGGAATATAGGTAATACCTCTGTGACCGACGATATAATAGCAACGGCACGGCATGAGCATCCCAGGGTGCGGCTTGAGGTGGTCAAAGCACTCAGCAGATTCGATAGTGTAAAATCTTTTCAGGCGCTTACCGAATTTCTCGATGATCCGGATTCCACGGTGCGGCTTTCGGCTATAACTGTAATAAGAACTGCCGGGAAGGGGACCGGCCTCGGACTAATTGCGAGAGACGCAATCCTGGTCAAGATTAAAGACAAGGGCTTCGGCGAAAGGGACTTCAAGGAAAAGAAATCCCTGTGTGAAACGTTGGCCCTCCTTGGCGATAGCGAAACAGATAAATACATGCTCAGGTTGCTTGGAAAAAAATCTCTCTTTGCCGGCAGGAAGAATAACGAAAACAGGGCCTGCGCGGCGTATTACCTGGGGCTGACCGGCAACATTGAATCGATTGCGATCCTGGAGAAACTGCGTTCTGCCGCTGATCCACTTCTCAGAGACCATGCGTCAGCCGCGCTGCAAAGGATGAGGCATGAATAAACAAGGCGCTCCTGTCTTAAAAAACTCCAGGGAAATCGCGAACGATCTGGCAATTATCTTCAGGATCAGCCACACATACAGGGTTGATAACGACGCTGTTGTCAGGGCAGGCGACGCATTCATCGAAGTTATCAAGCCTGTGCTGCTGCAGGAAAAGACCCTCATCATCGAGCTCCTTGGAGAATATTTCTATCTTAACGGAGCGCGCGTACGGTATTCGGTCCAGCATTATCTCAATTTCGATTTTCTGATGAATGAATTCCGCAAGAGAGGGCTCGGCAGCATCGTTTTCAGCTCGGATGTCTCGTGCAGGGATTTGCTCGATTTCGTAAGAGAGTTCCAGACCTGCCTCTCCAGCGACACTCCGTATGTTGACCTGAAAGGCAAGACCGATATGGTAGCAACTATTGATATCGGCCCCCTGAAACGGGCACAAATGGACAACGTTCTTAACAGTCGACAGCTGCTTAGAAGAAACTATTTCACTGCAGTGTCCAGGTTCAAGATAATTTCCGGCAAGGCAAAAAAAGGCGAAGGCGTTGAAATCAAGAAGGCCAAGCTCATCATCAACTCTCTCATCGACCTGATGCTGCAGGAAGAGCAGATGATGATAAGCATGACGGCGATAAAAGATTATGATGACTACACATTTTATCATTCGGTAAACGTAAGTATCCTTTCCATTGCACTTGGCATGAAATTGGGATTAAACAAAAAAAGATTGTCCGAACTCGGAATAGCAGCTTTTCTCCACGATATCGGAAAAGTTTCCGTCCCGGACGAAATTCTCAATAAGACGACTCCTTTTACAGATGATGACTGGCAGATTATAAGACGACATCCTGTCGAGGGTGTAAAGACCATCATGGCCACCATGAAACTGGACCACATAAGCGTAAGAAGCTCGATAGTCTCGTACGAGCATCATCTCAATATAGACGGTTCGGGGTATCCCCCTGCGAACGGTCCCATGAAAACGGATTTCTACACCAATATCGTGACCATTGCGGACCGGTTCGATGCTATGACCGCGTCGCGGGTATATGTGCGTGAGCCGAAATCACCGGAAGAGGCGCTCCGGATTCTGAGCGAAGAAGCCGGCAGCCATATCGATCCCATACTGCTCAAAATATTCATCAAGATGGTCGGTGTTTATCCGATTGGTACCCTTGTCTCCCTTGATACTCATGAACTCGGGATTGTATACAAGGGCAATCCCGAGTTCCCTTACAGGCCTGTAATAGTGCTCATTTCAGACGGTAACGGTCGCAAGGTCGAAAGCACACTGGTGGACTTAGCTGAAAGGGGACTCGACGGAAACTACCGGAGGAGTATCAAAAAAACACTCGATTACAACAAATACAAGATCAGCCTGTCTGAATATCTTCTGGATGCATACAAATGAACCCTGTCGAATTTATCTATTTTCTGGGATATTCTTTTAAAAAGCGACGTTATCTCCACAGTCAAAAAAGGTTGCCTCATAAGGTTATCAGCATAGGCAATATTACCGTAGGTGGTGCCGGTAAAACTCCGGCTGCAATTGCCGTAGCCGAAGAAGCCCGCAAAAGAGGATACCGTCCCGTCATCCTAACCAGAGGATATAGAGGAAGTGCGAAGGGGCCATGTCTGGTGAATGACGGAGGGCGGCTCCTTTCCGTGGAAGAGGCCGGCGATGAGCCGGTTGTCATGGCAGGCATTCTGAAGGACGTGCCC
>DATJOY010000103.1:0-3992 GCA_035506695.1 Dissulfurispiraceae bacterium | reverse complement strand
CGGTATTGCGGCAGGTATCTGCCCGCCTGCCTCATGATCCAGACAGGCGTATAATCGGTCTTCTCTCCCAGGCATGCCTTTAGAAAGGTGTCGTTCATTTGGCCTCCTTCCCGGTTTTGCGGGGGATGAAATTGCAGAAGGGTTCTTCAGCAAGATAGTCACCGTGCACCGCATATGCGCGGGCGCGACAGCCGCCGCAGACATTCAGGTATTCGCACTTCCCGCATTTGCCTTTGTAGCTCTTGAAGTCCCGCAATTCCCTGAAGAGTTCAGAGTTCTCCCAGATGTCCTTAAAAGACTGGGTACGCACATTTCCGGCAGGCTTCGGGAAATAGCTGCAGGGCAGGACATTTCCGTCAACGTCGATAAGGCAGATCAGCTGGCCTGCAAGACAGCCTTTTGAGCCTCCGGTCGAAAATTTAAGTGTCCGCCTCTTGAATTTTTCGCCCTCTGCCTTTGCCTTTTGCAGGACAATGCGATAATAATGCGGCGCGCACGTGGGACGCACCAGCATCTCGGGTTCGTCTTTTTCCATGTTGTAGTGCCAATCGAGGATATCTTCGTAATGCTCTTTAGTTATGAGTTCGTTCATGATCTCTTCTCCCCTGCCTGTCGGGACGATCATGAACAGATACCAGGCCGTGGCCCCGATTTCTTTCGCGAGCCTGTAAACTTTTGGGATTTCTTCTTCGTTTCGCTTTGTAAAAGATGAATTGATGATGAACTCGATCCCATATTTTTTGAAAAGCCCGGCGGCGCGCATCACAGCAGCAAAGGCGCCTTTCTCGTTCCGGAAATCATCGTGCACTTCCGCTGATGCGCCGTCGAGGCTCATCGAGACGATCCTCATGCCTGAGGCCTTTATCTTTTCGCAGATATCATCGTTGACAAGACTGCCGTTAGTAGCCATGCACATCCTGAGCCCTTTGTCGGTGCCATATCTTGCAATTTCGAAGACATCCTTTCTGAGCAGCGGTTCTCCGCCGGAAAGCACGATGACCGGTTTCGCATAACCAGCAATATCATCGAGCAGTCGGAATGCCTCTTCAATCGGAAAGTCGGGATGTTCCTTTACGATCATCTCTGACGAAGAGCGGCAATGAACGCAGCGCAGATTGCATCTTCTCGTGATTTCCCAGGCTATCCATTTCGGTTCGAATTCCATGGTATCTATTATACCCTAATGACGGTTATACAGAAACTGCCCTGCCAGGGCTTATTGTTGTTGACCGTGCCGTCCGTTTTCCCAAATGTGGGTCTCGATTGCGCCCAGGAGAGGTCTTAGGCTTTCAGGTCTGATTGCTGAAACTGCCGTAGCTTCATAACGGGGCACGATCCGGCTCACGGTGTCAGCCGGCAGCCTGTCGGTCTTGTTGAATACGAGCAGCTTCGGTTTATTTTCAAGTTTGAGGTCTTTGAGTATGCCTTCGACCGATTCGATATGCTGCTCGAAGCGGGGATTCGATATATCGACGAGATGGATGAGGAGATCGGCATCTTCGAGCTCTTCAAGTGTTGATTTGAAAGCCGACATTAGGTCTTTTGGAAGGTCGCGTATGAAACCGACCGTGTCGGTGATGATAACCTCGCGTTCTTTGGGAAAGCGCAGGCGCCTGCTGGCCGTGTCGAGTGTGGCAAACATCTTGTCTTCGACAACCGTTCCGCTTTTCGTAAGCGTATTCAGAAGCGTGGATTTGCCGGCATTCGTGTAGCCGACGATAGAGACGATGGGCAGCCTCGATGCAGCCCTGCGTTGTTTCCGCTGTTTGCGGGCCTCGCTGAGCGCTTTAAGCCCCCTTTCGAGGTGGGATATCTTTTCGCGAATGCGTCGCCTGTCGACTTCGAGCTTTGTTTCGCCAGGCCCTCTGCCGCCGATCCCTCCCATGAGCCGCGACATTGCAGTGCCTTTTCCTGTCAGGCGCGGCAGCATGTATTTGAGTTGCGCAAGCTCCACCTGCACCTTGCCGTCCCTGCTGTGGGCCCTTCTTGCAAAGATGTCGAGGATAAGCTGGGAGCGGTCGATTACTTTCAGCTCCGTTGTTTCGGTGATCGCGCGAATCTGGGACGGCGTGAGGTCCTGATCGAATATGAGAATCGTGGCGCCTTTGTCCATGCAACTCATGATTATCTCCCTGAGCTTGCCTTCACCCATTAGATATTTGGGGTTGACCTCTTTCAGCCGCTGAATCACAGCATCAAGCACGATTACATTACTCGATTCCGCAAGCTCCTTCAACTCCTCCATTGATTCCTCAAGCTCATACCGGGGCTTCGTCGATGCGCTTACGAGGATGGCCCTTTCACGCTGATCATGCCGGTTGATCGTGCTGCGCCGCTGCATCTCGGCTTCGAGGTTTTCGATGAATTCGGCGAAATTAAGGTCGAAGCGGTAAAAATCGGAAGATATGATTTCGTACTTGTTATCGGAACCGCGCGGCATGAGATGGGCAAAATGGATCTTGTCGGGTAATCCGTCCGAGACCGTAAGCGCGGCAATCGCATCAAAGCGAAGGAGGGCGAGGTCCGTGATGTCTTCACGATCCAGAGGTTCGTCCTTCAGCTGGGTATGAATAAAGCGCAAACCCCGCAAGGCCTTCCGTCCGAGGGGAAAGTCTTCAAGCTCGGGAATAAAGACACTGTGGGCGTCTCCGACTATCACGTGGGTAATCGAGCCGTTGCGCGCTGCGATCACGCCGATCTGTTTGCCTGTTTCCGCCGACAACCCTGAGAGGTATCGGGCGAGTTCCTGGGTAATGAATTTGTCAGGTGGTATCCTGCGGCGGTAGACCTTCTCAAGAAGCTGCAGAAGGCCTTTTTTCAGGCCTGTGGTATGTCCGTGGAGCGTGGCTATTTTCCGGACCTCATCATGCTTCATTCTAACAGATGGCGCGCTTCTTGACAAGATTCTGAAGGTTGATAGAATGAATACAGAGTTCAATTTCAGGAGGAAAAAACATGGGCTATACACAGGTCGGGCTCGAGGAAAAGATACTGGAAATGTACCCGGAAATCCGGCAGCACGGTATCTCTATCGGGATGAGTTTCGATGACAAAAAAAATGCCTGGATTGTCCGGTTCAAAAAAGACGGCAGGGAATTGACCACCCACTTGGAGAAGAAAGATGCTGACGATTGTATGAACGGCATCAAGTGCGTCTATCTTGGAGTGCAGGTGGAACAATTCATCAAGAACTTTGAAATGAGGAAGTGATACGCAGGCAGCCGCGCGGGAGGGGCACTTACGGCGCTCAAGCTAGACCAAGGGCCTTTTGTTGGGCTTGTGCGATTTGTTCGTCGCCTCTTCCGGCCGCACAAAATGTGCACCCAGAAACATGAGCGCTACAGTTGAGCGGCCCGGCAAAGCCCGGGTCCGACTTGGGCGAGTTAAGCCCTTTTTTTCTCCAATAGATATCCTGATACGTATTTATGAATAATACTGGATATTAATGTTTGGTATGGAATTCCCTCCTGTGCAGCGATAACTTGCACCTGATTCAAATCCTTGGATGACATCCGGATATTTATTCTCTTGTCTTTTTGCAGCGTATTCGTAGCGTACTCCCGTAATTTATTAATTTCCGCCTTCGGGTTCTTAACAGGTTTCCATTCTCCGCGCTCATATGAATCAAGAATGTCTTTTTCTTCTGCATCCAATATTATTTTTTTCATTTTTTTGACCTCATATATTTGTTTGTAGCTTTTCTGCTGGGGATTATGGTTTTCAAAAATATCTCGTCGCTTTTCTGAACATAAGGAACGAGATAAGCATAATCATCAATCACGACTGTCGCTATTTTTTGCCCCGGATATTTCTTTTGATTTGGGTGTTCAACTGTTTCTATAATATCTTCCTTTTCCATCAAAATAACGACTTGTTCAAAACAAACACCTCTGCTGTTCTTCAGTAATTCATTCTTTTCATTGTCCCATCGGAAAACCTTCATGATCTATATTTACGACAACGTGTGCCTTTTGTCAATAGTATTAGCCGGG
>DATJOY010000102.1:0-4526 GCA_035506695.1 Dissulfurispiraceae bacterium | reverse complement strand
CGCTCGTTCATGCCGTGCATCATATTGAGGTCGTCCCCATATAGTCTTTCCGGCAGGAACCGGTAAATATTGTCAGCCAATCCTATGTATTTGAAGGAATCAGTGGCCCCGATCATCATCATGGGGGCAACAAATACGTCCGGCATGACTTTGCGTATAGTCGTGTTCAGGGTCGTGAAATCTGCCGAAGTGGTGCTGGAAACAGGAGCCGGGTCGTTGGCGGAGGCGGTAATCGGTTGAATATCTACGCGCGGATCGTTTACTGTAGACTTTACCCTTGCGATTACACTTTGCATCGTGTCACCCGGCAGAATGCGAAAGTTTACGGTGGCCGTGGCCTTGGAAGGCAGAACGTTGTCGGCTACGCCGGCATTGATAATTGTTGGCGCAGTCGTTGTCCTGATCGCAGCGTTGGTGCTTGGCGTTGCGGCCAACTCAGATTCGATTACCGGCCCGAAAAGCCACATATTGGCGAATAGCATTTTGTACGGGAATGACATCTCCGGTCCGGCGTATGCGAATAAATCGGCAGCCGGGCCTGTCATGCGGATAGGGAACGGATTGTTTTCCAGTTTATTAATGGCCGCAGCAATTATGCCGATGGTGGTTTGCTTGGGGGGCATGGAAGAGTGGCCGCCTTCGGATTGTGCAGTTAGTGTTACCGACAGATAGCCTTTCTCAGCCGTGCCGATAAGCGCCACCGGGGTCTTAACGCCGGGCACATCACCTTGAGTAACGATCAGCCCCTCATCGTAGATCGCCTCAAATCTGACCCCCTCAGACTTTAGATACTCGGATATCTTGCCGGCTCCCTGGAGTCCGGTTACTTCCTCGTCGAAGCCCGACGCTATATAAATGGTGCGTGACGGTTTGAAGCCGTCTTTGATAAGATATTCCATAGCCTCGAATATGCTTATGAGAGAGCCTTTATCGTCGATGGCCCCGCGCCCCCAGATAACTCCGTTGTCAATATCGCCCGAAAAAGGCTGATGCGTCCAACCTTCGGCAGGCGCCGGAACAACATCCTGATGCGCCATTAAGAGGATCGGCTTTTTCCCGCTGTCACTCCCTTTCCAGACATATAGAAGGCCGTAGCCGTTTATTACCTTCTTATCGAATGTAGAGCTGACCAGGGGAAACGATTTATCCAGATATTGCTGGAGCCCGGTAAACTGCGAATAATCAACTTTGGAGGTGTCCATGTCAAATACGGTTTTGTACTGAATGGCATTGGACAGATCGTGGGTGGCCTTATCCATATCCACCGGGAAGCTGACCTTCTTGTCGACAGCTATCTGTTTTGAAGAAAACGTTGCTGTCTTGATTGCGACGGCCGCTATTAATATTACAATTACGGCTGCTACGCAAATAACGGGAATGGCCCATTTCATTGTCTTTTTCGTCATAGTTTCACCTCAATATTTGATATTAATTCGATCCGCCCCTGATTTAATCAATTCAACTGAAGTACGCTGACTGTCCGCCCAAAGCTATGCCGATGGTTGCAGGAGTGCCATATTAAATATGGCTTCACGTTGTGACCGCTGGTAATGTAGATCACCACGCAAGTCTGTTTGATTATATTCCTTTCACTACCGATCTATCAATGCCGTATATTCAATGTCGAATGGTCCTTGATTAATCGATACTCCGGTTTGATAGCGCTTGCTTAAACGGGATAAAATGCCTTACGCAGGGCGGGGATTTTCGTACGACACGGAGACCGGCAAAGGGCCGGCAAATACGGAGGCTTTAAAATGGCTGAAAACAGTCCGGGTAACAAACAATATGATAAACGGCTGGCGGCGGTCTGCGGTCTTTTCTGCAAAGCCTGCAGCATCTACATCGGCACCCGCGAAGACCCCGAGCGGCTGAAGCGGCTGGCATTGTCGATCGGGTACAAACTGGAAGATACGAAATGCGAAGGCTGCCGCTCTGATGTCCGGCTGCCCTACTGCCGGGACTGCAAAATGCAGGAGTGCGCAGCAGCCAAAGGCCTGGACTTTTGCGGAAGTTGCGAGTCATTTCCCTGTGATGAGTTGAAATCCTTTCAAGCGGCCCGGCCGCACCGGATTGAGCTGTGGGAAGCACAGGAGAGGATACGTGAGGTTGGCCCGGAGAAATGGTACCTTGAGATGATTGAGCATTATTCCTGCCCTGCCTGCGGCACGATCAATTCCGCCTATGACCTCAAGTGCAGAAAATGCGGGGCCGTGCCGAGTTGCGCCTACGTGGCCGGGCATAAAGATGAGATCAGGAAGGCGCTGAGACCAGAGAAGTAGACCCGGCTAGTGCGCGGCCAGGACCGTGCCGGCGGCGCGTATCATCCAGTTATCCTTGGTGCTGTCTGCATACCAGATGTTGTGCGGATAGAAGTTTTCTGTGGAGATTGGATTGATAATGGGCGGCTTACCCTGGGCCAGCTGGGAGTGGTCGTTAAATACGCTGTCGTCCACGCCCATGTGGATGCCCTTATGTTCTCCTGTGGACGTGTAGAGGTAAATGTAAAACTTGCTGGCGAGGTTCATCTCAGGCACATCAAAATCAACCCATTGCGGCGCCATGTAGGGAAACGCGCCGCGCACCGGGAACTTGGCTATTGCATAGGTCTGGTCGTACAGGACCGATTTCATATCGCTGTCCAGTATATACAGGTCAAACGTCTTGCCCTCCCAGCCGGTGCCGTAAACGCCGCCACATATGCGCACCGTGTTTATGCGGAAAGGCGGTGTGGGCGGTGTAAAGTCTATCAGGAACCCGCCGTTGTTGCCGGCCCACAGCGCCGTCTTTGACTGGTCGTTATCATACTTCAACTCGGTTTGCTGCTGTACCGTTTCCTTCACGCTGAATTTGCCCGTGGCATTGGATAGCACAACTGAATAGGGACCGGACTTGTATTTGCTAATCGTATACGTGAGCGTTTTGGATGCTCCCGGCTGCAGCGTGACCACTTTTTTGTCTGCCGCAGTGCCGTTTACCATGAGCGGCTCGTCGAAATTTCCGGGCAGGTTTCCCTGATTGGTTACGGTGGCCGTTACGGTTACGGTATCACCGGCCATCACCTCGGAAGGCGAGACCTGAAGCGAGGTGACCTGGAATGAAGCGGGAGCGAGTGGCGCCTGGGACGCGCAGGCCAGCAGCGCGGCAAATGCGCTCAGGGTAATTGCGATCAATCCGGTAATTGGAATCAGGCGTCTCATCTTAGGGTGAGTGTTACAGTAGTATATCACCAAAGCATCATTATCAAAACATGCGGCGCCTGCTTCAATTCTGTTGCCGATATTTTGGATATGTGCAGCCGGTGAAGAAGTCTTCTTAACAGTTGCAGAAGCACTCACGATATACTAAACTCTACATAAATCGATAACTCGAAGTTGCTGCCTTTGGAATTGTTAATCAGGTCTAATCCTGCCGCCCTATCACTTCTTGCTCCGGCTCTGATATCCGGTGGGCTGGCGCTCTATTCCTTTGCCAACCGGCGTGTCCGGGGATCAAGGATGTTTGCCTTCCTGATGCTGGGCGTCTTCATCTGGTCGGTGGCATACGGAGCAGAGCTGTCCAGCCTGCGGCTGGAAGACATGATGTTCTGGGCCGTTTTCGAGTATGTAGGCATTGCATCCATCCCTGTCGTGTGGCTGTTGCTGGTGTTACTTTACACCGGCAGGGAAAAAGCGGTCACCGTGCGTAATGTCATTTTGTTAATGATTGTGCCGGTGATAACAGTGGCGATGGTGGCTACCAATGGCCTGCACCACCTGTATTACAGTGCTGTGAGCATAGATGAATCAGGCCCCTTCCCCATGCTGGCGCTGGATAAAGGAGTCTGGTTTTGGGTGCACACCGTATACAGCTATCTGTCGGTACTGATAAGCATGGTGTTTCTTATCGAGCGGCTCCGCCACCCGAGGTCGGTCTACCGCAAGCAGGTCATAGCACTGCTGGTAGGCTCGTTTGTGCCTTGGCTTGTCAACATTATCTACGTCATATTCAATTTCATGCCGCTGCGCCACCTCGACCTCACACCCTACGGTTTCACGGTGACCGGAATCGTGATTGCCTGGGCTATGTACAGATACCAGCTTTTTGATATTGCACCCATCGCGCGGGACCGCATGGTCGAGAACCTGGATGATGCCATCATTGTTCTTGACGAGAAGGAGCGAGTCGTCGACGTGAACAAAGCGGCGCACCGTATCATGGGCTGGTCCGAATCCGTGGTGGGCAAACCGTCAGGCGCCATGCTTGCCAGGTGGCCCGACCTGCTGGAACTTGTGAGGACCGGGACGCCGGTCAAGACCGAGCTAAAGCGCGTGGATAAGCAGAAGGGGGACCGCTATTACGAAGTTTCGCTGCAGGGGCTTTCCGTCGTTTTCCGTGACGCAATCGGGAAGACGATCATGATGCACGATATTACGGACCGCAAGCTGATAGAGGAAGAGCTTAAGGAGAATGAGGAGAAATACCATTCGTTTTTCCGGACCTCGCGAGACGCCGTCTTTATGACCACAATCGACGGGCAATGGGTG
>DATJOY010000101.1:0-2712 GCA_035506695.1 Dissulfurispiraceae bacterium | reverse complement strand
TTCAAGTTCATTTACGCGTTTAAGTAGTGCAATGCGACAGGACCGGGGAAAAGCCGTGAGGCTATTCCTCGAGTCCGTATTTCTTTAGCTTCCTCCACAGCGACACCCTGTCGATGCCGAGCGCCTGGGCGGCAAGTGTCTTGTTGCCTCCGAGTTCGGTCAACACCCAAATTATGTAATCCCTCTCCTGGTCTTCGAGCGACGGTATCTTGCCCTCTTTTTTCCTGAATATCTTGATATTGAGTTCCTTCAGGTCGTCCGGAAGGTCGGTCACTTCTATGGTCTTGCCTCCCGTGATCGCAACTCCTCTTTCGATTATGTTTTCAAGTTCACGAACATTGCCGGGGAAGTCGTAGTTGGACAGGAGCTCCATGACCTCTGCCGATATGTCCGAAACATCTTTTTTCATCAGGGTCGAGTATTTCGTCAGGAAATAGAAACAGAGCAGCGGGATGTCGTCCTTGCGTTCGGAAAGAGGAGGAATGTGAAGCGATACTACATTCAGCCTGAAATAAAGGTCCTGCCTGAAACTTCCGGATTTGATGACTTCGTGAATGTCGCGGTTGGTGGCTGCTACAAACCTGACGTCCACCTTCTGCGGTTTGGTAGCGCCTATGCGCAGCACCTCTTTTTCCTGAATTACGCGCAGCAGCTTCACCTGCATCGAAGGCGTCATCTCGGTCACTTCGTCGAGAAAGAGGGTCCCTCCGGATGCCGTCTCTATCAATCCCTCTTTCATTGACATGGCGCCGGTGAAGGCACCTTTCTCGTGACCGAAAAGTTCGTTGGCAAGCAGGTCTTCTGTAAAGGCGCCGCAGTTGATCGCAAAGAACGGCCCCTCTGAGCGCTTGCTGTGCAGGTGGATGTACCGCGCAAAAAGTTCCTTGCCGGTGCCGCTTTCCCCGCTCAGAAGCACATTGCAATCCGTAGGTGCAATCTGCTTCGCGGTGTCGAGAAGCCTCATCATTCCGATGTTTTGAGATATGATCTTTACCTTGCCCTGAAAGGATTCGAGCTGCTGGCGCAGTTCGCGATTTTCATTTTTCAGGCGCACCTTTTCGACGGCCTCTTTCACAACTTTGCGCACTTCATCGAGCTTGAAGGGTTTGGCTATATAATAGAAGGCGCCGTGCTTCATGCCCTTCACAGCGGAATCGAGCGTGGCAAAGCCCGTTACTATAATTACCTCGGCATCGGGATGGAGTTCCTTGCTCTTTTTAAGCACCTGCATCCCGTCGACCTTTTCCATCTTCAGATCGGTGAGCACTACGTCAAAATGCTGCTCTTCGAGAAGCCTGAGCGCGTTCTGGCCGCTCTGAGTGCCGACCACGTCATACTCTTCTTTTTTCATTATGTGCTCAAGGTTCTTGAGGGCTATTCTTTCATCGTCAACTATCAGTATGCGGAGATTGCCGTTCATCCGTTAACCCCCTTTGACGGCAGGCGCACGATAAAAGTAGTGCCCTTGCCCTGCTCGCTGCTCATCCTAATACAACCGTCATTCTCGTCGATGATTTCATGAACTATGGACAGCCCGAGGCCCGACCCCTTGCCGACATCCTTGGTTGTGAAGAAGGGGTCCATTACGCGGGGCAGGATTTCGGAAGGTATACCTGAGCCAGTGTCCCTGATCATGATGTAGACATCATTGCCGTAGGATTTGCAGCGGCTGTTGTCAAGCATCTGGACGTAGTCATCGGACTTTTCAGTGTCAGGGAAGTGTCTTGTCGCCTGTACGTGGACGCTCCCTTCTTCCGCAATGGCTTCAACTGCGTTTTTGATCAGATTAAGCAGGGCCTGCTGAATGCGCTGTTTGTCTGCAAAGACGACGATATCATCAGCGACATCGAGCGATATCGAAACTCTTGCCGGGATCTGCCCCTTGATGAAGTTCAGTGTCTCCTGGATCAGGTTTTTCAGCGGAACGGGCTCGCGCTTGAACTCTTTTTCCCTCGAAAAATCCAGGAGAGTCCGCACGATGTTGCGCGCGCGTTCGGTCTGGGTTTCTATCTGGAGCAGCATCTCTTTTTTGAATTCAATGTCGGCCTCTTCCAGTTCTTCCGACAATATTTGCGAGGACGTGGAAATGTTGGAAAGCGGATTGTTGAGTTCGTGCGCTATCCCGGCCATCAGCGTGCCGAGAGATGCCAGTTTTTCAGACTGGATCAGGTGCCGCTGCCTCATTTCGAGTTCCCGCAGCATATGATCGAAAGCACCGGTCAGGGAAATGATTTCGCGGTCTTTTGACTTTATATCGATACTTTCCCTTCCACCGGCGGCTATGGCCTCCATGCTCTTCTCGATCTCTTTGAGGGGCCTGACTACAATTCGCGATATGATCTGTCCTACTACAACGCCGGCCAGGGAGAGCATAACGATGGCTACAGTGAGGACGACCCTTGAGTAATCAAGAAGAGAGTGAACCCTTTCACGTTCAGTCTTCGACATATCTTCCGCAAAAGAAGTAATCTCCTTGCCCTTTTCCCTTATCGCTTTTTCGATGGAGGAGCGGGAAGTATCATCCGGCTTTAATCCGGCATAATGTTCGACAAGCGTCCGGTATTTCGTAAGGCTAATTTGAAGGGTATTCAGCCGGTCAGGTACGACGAGTTTGCCGTATTCCTGGGCGTTTGCGGCCAGGATGGATTGAGCCTTTACGATATATTGCAGGTTTTCCTGTTAGTCCGACGTCTGCTGATAGAGGAAGAAGTT
>DATJOY010000100.1:0-6052 GCA_035506695.1 Dissulfurispiraceae bacterium | reverse complement strand
AAAGGCTTACGATGCACAGCTGTTTATCAATGACAGGCTTGATATAGCGCTGAGCGTCCAGGCTGACGGGGTGCATCTGGGACAATCGGGCATCCCGGTTAATGCGGTCAAAAAGATCGTCGGGGACAATTTAATTATAGGCTGTTCGACCCATTCACTCAATGAAGCGATAGAGGCACATAGCGGAGGTGCCGATTTTATTACCTTCGGACCGGTATTCAAGACACCGTCAAAGCTGAAATATGGAGAGCCGGTGGGCCTTGAAGCGCTTCGAGAAGTAAGCAGGACGATCAACTTGCCGATTTTCGGCATTGGCGGAATAAAATCAGATGGCATTTACGATGTGCTCAAAGCCGGTGCTTCCGGAATTGCGCTTATTAGTGGATTTTTCTCGGGAGCGTCTGGTGCCGACATAACGTCTTCGGCACGTGAGTATCTTGCAAAGGCAGGTGAACTGTAATGACAAGGATTGAAGAAGCCAAAAAAGGTAATGTGACTGGAGAGATGAAGGCGGTCGCTGCAGCCGAAAGGACCGATGTAGAAAAACTTGCCTCCGACATCGCGAACGGATATACGGTTATCACGCGAAACATCATACATGATATAAACCCTCTTGGGATCGGGAAAGGACTCAGCACCAAGATTAATGCCAATATAGGGACTTCCAAGGACAGGATATCATTTGACGAGGAATTGCTGAAGCTCGATGTCCTGGTCAGACATGGTGCCGATGCCGTAATGGACCTTTCCACGGGAGGAGCCATCAGGGATTTGCGGAGAACGCTTATATCGAAATCGCCGATAGCGGTCGGCACCGTGCCGATTTACGATGCCATTGTTCGCACTGTGGGCCGATACGGATCCATAGCAAAAATGACCGTCGATGAACTGTTCGAGGTTATTGAAGACCACGCCAAAGACGGTGTCGATTTCATAACAGTTCATTGTGGTGTAACTTTGAAGGCCATAGAGAGATTGAGGGAAGACAGAAGAATACTTGATGTGGTAAGCAGGGGAGGTTCCTTTTTGCTGGAATGGATGATTTACAACGAACGGGAAAACCCTCTATACGAGCAATATGACAGGCTCATCGAGATTTCGCGGAAGTACGATATCACACTCAGCCTCGGTGACGGGTTCAGGCCCGGCTGTCTTGCAGATGCAACCGACAGGAGTCAGCTGGAAGAACTCGTCACGCTCGGTGAATTGAGGGACCGCGCTCTTTCTGCCGGAGTGCAGGTAATTATCGAAGGACCGGGTCATGTGCCGCTAAACCAGGTCGAGCTTAATATCAGGCTCCAGAAAGAAATTTGCAAAGGGGCGCCGTTTTATGTGCTCGGACCTCTTGTTACGGACATTGCCATGGGATATGATCATATTGCCGCTGCAATCGGCGGAGCAATTGCGGGCGCTGCCGGGGCCGATTTCCTATGTTATGTCACCCCGGCCGAACATATCCGGCTGCCGAATATCGAAGATGTGAGGGAAGGCGTAATAGCATCCAAAATCGCGGCCCATGCCGCCGACATCGCAAAGGGCGTCCCCGGCGCGATGGAGAAAGACCGGCAGATGGCGCAATGCCGCAAGAACCTCGACTGGGAAGGTCAGATATCTCACAGCTACAATCCGGAGCGGGTAAGGGCATGGAGGGGCGAAGTGCCGCCGTCGGTTACTGAGGTATGCAGCATGTGCGGTGAGTTCTGCGCCATCAAAACTGTGCAACGGGCACTGGGGAAAAAATGATGGTGGGGGGGCAGCTGACGGGCGTGATGAATCACGCCCCTACGATTCCTTAAACAAGACAGTCCACTCGTCGAACAATCTGAGTTTGTCTTCGCCGTAACGCCAGATCATCTCCCTCACGCTTTCGATAGGCTTTGCAACTGAAAGGGTATGTCTGTCCTTTGAGTAGAATTTGTCGGCGAAACAGATTATCTTTTCTTCGAGACTCTGCGGCACCATTTCACGCATAGGTAGTGGAAAAGAATTGGTTTCGATATCGGCAGCAGTCAGCCCCATGCCCACGTGGCGCTCGCATACAAGAGCATGAGCAGGAAACCCTACCACATCCAACAATTGCCTTCCGAGATAACCGTGAGAAATATAGGGATGTGCGCCTAAGCAGCCGATCTTCGGAAGATTGGTTTTTATGATACCTATATCATGCAGCATTGCAGCTTCTTCTATGAATGCCAGATCAGGATGCAGGTCGGCAAGTCGTGCAGCTATTTCAAGTGCCTTTCTTGCAACGGCTTTCCCATGCTCGACCATAAAAAAATATGCCTGCGAGCCCGGCTCATAATACTTTTCTATTAACGGGATAACATCCATCTTTTATTATAAAAAATCGGGACTGCCGGCGTCATCTCTGCTTATTGTAAATCATTTATTTTGTCTATATACTTCAAGGAAGATTTGCCGAATCCTGACGTGGATGCTTCAGGCTGGAGGAGGGCATGGAACTTACCGAAAATGCAATAAAGGTCTTGAGGGCGCGATACCTTCTGAAAGACTTGCATGGCAATATCGTCGAATCTCCTGAAGAAATGTTCCGGCGTATTGCACGCAATATAGCCGAGGCTGAAAATCTTTACGATAAAAATGCCGCTGTATGGGAAGAGCGGTTTTTCAATATTCTTTCCTCTCTGAAATTCCTTCCCAATTCACCCGCCATTATGAACGCAGGTAAAGAAAGGGGACAACTTGCGGCATGCTTTGTTCTTCCGGTTGAAGATTCAATGAAGAGTATCTTCGATACTCTCAAGAACGCCGCGCTAATCCTTCAGAGCGGTGGGGGCACGGGATTTTCCTTTTCTAAACTGAGGCCAAAATCCGACATTGTAAAATCAACAGGAGGTGTAGCGAGCGGCCCCGTCTCTTTCATGAGGATATACAATGCAGCAACCGACGTAATAAAGCAGGGTGGCGCGCGGCGCGGTGCGAATATGGGAATACTCAGGGTCGACCATCCTGATATACTCGATTTTGTCAGGCTCAAGAGAAAAGGCGGAGAACTTACGAACTTCAACATATCGGTAGCGGTGACCGACGTATATATGGAAGCCGTCAGGAAGGACGAGGTTTATGACCTTGTCAATCCGCGGTCCGGAGTAGTAGCATCGCGGCTGAAGGCCAGGGATGTCTTTAATGAAATTGTAGAGTCTGCATGGATGACCGGCGATCCGGGGCTTGTATTTATTGATAGGATCAACGAGGCAAATCCCACTCCTCATATCGGAAGATTCGAAAGTACGAACCCCTGCGGAGAGCAGCCGCTTTTGCCCTTTGAGGCCTGCGTCCTTGGGTCACTGAATCTTTCCAGGTATGTAAAAGGCAAAGAGGTTGATTACGTTTCGCTCGGAATCGATGTCGCAACAGCTGTAAGGTTTCTTGATAATGCCATTGATGTGAATGTTTATCCGCTTTCGGAAATAGAGAATATGCACAAGGGCAACAGAAAGATCGGCCTCGGCGTGATGGGCTGGGCCGACATGCTCATCATGCTCGGCTTGAGCTATAACCACCGTAGGTCTTATGAACTGGCCCGCAAGATAATGAAGTTCATCAGTGACAGGGCGAGGGAAGCCTCTGTGAACCTGGCTGAGAAGCGTGGTATCTTTCCCAACTTCAAGGGGTCTGTTTACGATGCCCCCGGAATGCCACGTGTCAGAAATGCGACGCTTACAACTATAGCGCCTACAGGCACGCTTTCCATTATCGCAGGCTGCTCCAGCGGCATTGAACCTCTCTTTGCAGTTGCATACAAAAGGCTTGTCCTCGATACAACGCTCATCGAAGTGCACCGGATATTTACGGACATGGCCAGAAAAGAAGGGATCTATTCCGAAGAGCTCATGAGCAAGGTTTATAAAAAAGGGAACCTTAAAGGCGTAAAGGAGATCCCTGTACGGATCAGGAGGCTTTTCAGGACGGCAATGGAAATTCCGCCGGAAGACCATCTCGACATGCAGGTAGCATTTCAGGAACACACCGACAATGCGGTCTCCAAAACGGTTAATCTGCCGGGTAAGTCCAAGCGCGAGGACATTGAGAAGATTTACCTTCTCGCCTACGAAAAGAGGCTCAAGGGGATCACGATTTTCCGGTATCAATCCAAACTGGGTACGATGGTCAGATTTTCGGACACCGATTAATTGCAGGGGCGTAATTTAGTGCCCCCTCCGAAGGGCGTGATAAATCGGGCCTGATGAATCACGCGCCTGCTGACTGTATCATGTTATTATAATCTGCGTTTGTTTCAACAATAATTTATCATGCGAGTTCCGGAGGTCTCAGATGATACTGGGGGTTAACGTAGACCATATTGCCACAATACGCCAGGCGCGTCTGGGCGTTGAGCCTGATCCTGTTGCCGCTGCTGTGCTTGCGCTTCTTGCCGGGGCCGATGGTATTACAATACATCTCAGAGAAGACAGGCGGCATATACAGGACAGGGACCTGAGATTGATGAGAGAAATCGTAACGAATGAGCTCAATCTTGAAATGGCCGCAACGGATGAAATGGTGCGCGTTGCACTCGATGTCCGGCCCGACCTGGTAACCCTGGTGCCGGAAAAGAGGATGGAGCTTACAACCGAAGGTGGTCTCGATGTGACCGGACAAAAAAAGCATATAAAACGGACTGCGGCCAAACTTCATGATTCAGGCATCCCTGTGAGCCTGTTTATTAACCCCGACATTTCAGATATCTCCATTTCCAAAGAAACAGGCGCAGACATGGTCGAAATACATACCGGCCTCTATGCGAACTCAAAAGGGGCAAAGGTAAATGAGGAACTTCACAGGGTCATGGAGGCCGTGAAAAGTGCACGCGGCCTTGGTCTTTTGGTTAATGCCGGACATGGCCTCAACTATGTGAATGTCACCGGCATAGCAGCTATTGAGGGTGTCAGGGGCCTGTATATCGGCCATAGCATAATATCGAGGGCTGTTCTCGTCGGAATGGACCGGGCTGTCAGGGAGATGAAAGAATTGATCGAGAAGTGCAAATGATCGCAGGCATCGGGACCGACATTGTCGAAGTAGACAGGATGCGGGAGGTGATTAAAAGATGGGGCGAGAAGTTTCTCAGGCGCGTCTTCAGTGCCAGGGAGATAACATATTGTTTCTCCATGCATGATCCATATCCTCATCTTTCAGCGCGCTTTGCAGCTAAAGAAGCTGCTGTAAAAGCATTGTCGGCAACTGACCTGGACAGACGTATTCATATATCCGACTTTGAAGTCGGAAATGAAGTATCAGGAAGACCCTATCTCATCCTTCATAAAAACGTAAAGGACATGATCGGCGATATCGTCCTTCATATTACGCTTTCTCATGAAAGGAATTATGCATTAGCGACGGTTATTGCAGAACGGTTGGATTGACCTTTACTATTCATATAAACATATGCTGAAGCATCCTCATCTCGCACGGCGATAAGAACGACTTTGCCGGCCCCGAAACGCAATCCTAAAGCTTGTCAAAGTTGTATTGATTTCAATCATGGAGAAACTTATAATACGTTACACTGTGGTAGCTCTTTGGTCAGGGGCCCTTGCGAAAAGGAGGTTATACCCATGTGATCGGATTTCAGGTATCGACACGTCAGATACAAACAATTCAGCGCCTTTAGTCAGTGACGATTATTTATCTTAGTAACTTTCATCCATGTGTTAACAGCTAAAGGAGGCAATTATGAAAAATATCGTATGGCTCACAATCAACTTTCTTACAATCCTTATCTGTTTCATATCCCCGGCAACGGGAGGCAACAATATTCGCGAAGACACTGATACCCCATTCAACACCTGGGCAGGCAATAGCGCGGGGAACGGAACGAGTACTGGTGACCACAATAGTTTCTTCGGCGCAGGCGCAGGCATGTATGTCACGACGGGATCATACAACAGTTATTTTGGGGCCATTGCAGGTCGGAATACAACTGAGGGCGGCAATAACAGCTGCTTCGGATACAAAGCCGGTATTGCAAATACAACAGCAGGGTCCAATTCATTTTTTGGCGCCGAGGCCGGCAATACTACTAATTATG
>DATJOY010000099.1:0-6372 GCA_035506695.1 Dissulfurispiraceae bacterium | reverse complement strand
TTTTTTATGGCGAGCTTAAGGCTGCTCCAATGATCGTTGACTGTCCATTAACCATAGAATGTAAGGTGTCGCAAACAGTGGATCTCCCAACACATACTTTTTTTATCGCGGAAATCATAAATATTTTCACAGAAGACAGGTTTTTAACGGACGGTAATCCGGATATCAAGAAGATCAATCCTTTTTTGCTGACCATGCCTGATAATAACTATTGGTCAATAGGAGAGAATATTGCAAAAGCATGGAGTTCCGGTAAGACAATAAGAAATGATAACCAATGATCGTCAGACAATTTACAAATGATTTCATATGGACCACCATATTGAATGATCTCAGGAGATCGAACAGGAAAACATCTCTCCTAAGAAACTGTAAGTGGTTATTGAGGCTCCGGATCGCGACTTCAGGCTACTTTTCCGGAGAACGGAGAGGCAGTTTAAAATTGTATATAAACCCTGGGGTATGAAATGTCCGGGTCTTCAATAACATTGCCCAAGTGGCTTGCCGACTGGATGAAGTTGCACGGGATTTCCCTGTGGGGTGCCGCAGATATCAAGGAATTTCCAACGCCTCAGGATGAAACAGGCCAAAGATTTCCTTTCGCTATTTCATTTGCTATTTCAATGAACCCACAGATAATGGCCGGCATCTCAACCGGTCCTAATCAGGAATACGCTGATGAGTATACCAAAGTGAATAATCGTATCAACGAATTGTCAGAGGCGTTAGCATCCGAAATCAGAATCAGAGGATTCAGATCTCAACCTCTGGCGGCTTCAGTTCGTACTGACACGGTAAATATCAAGGGGGACTTTCCCCATAAAACTGCAGCAACCAGAGCAGGGTTGGGCTGGATAGGCCGTCATTGCCAACTCATAACGCGCCCGTTTGGATCATGGGTTCGGCTGGGAACTGTTTTCACGGACATGGAACTGCTCTGCGGGCCGCCGACTGACAGAAATTTCTGCGGCCGTTGTATTCGCTGCGTGGAAGCCTGTCCTGCAAAAGCATTGAAAGGCAACGCATGGCATCCCGGTTTGCCGCGTGAAGAGATGCTGGATGTTCTGATCTGTGATCGGTGGAAAAAGGAACATTACTTTCAATATCACAAGGGACATAACTGCGGAATTTGCTCAGCAGTCTGTCCCTATGGGCGGAAAGTTCTTAAGAAGAAGCCGGATAAAACATAAAATTATTGAGCGGTAATACCACGACAGGCCAATAACCGGCACCACCATTTTACCCGATGCTTGATATTCAATGATCTCAGGCGTATAGTAATTGATATTTCCTGAAAAAGCGGGAGATGTTAAATCCTGTTATGCAATGCGTAGAGAGGGCTGCGTTGCGTATGGCTGACGAGTAATGTTCATGTTCGGCGTGGTTCGGCAAGGAGGACTTTATGTGTAATTCTGATGCATTGAGGTGCAGACGATGATTGAGATAAGAATACACGGCAGAGGTGGACAGGGAAATGTAGCGGCAGCCGAGCTGTTAGCTGTTGCCGCGTTTCATGACGGGAAATTTGCGCAGGCGTTCCCTTCTTTCGGAGCAGAACGGGTAGGCGCGCCGGTTCAGGCTTTTGTAAGAATCGATGACAAGAAAATTCGCCTCAGGGAGGAAGTCCGAACCCCGGACTATCTGATTGTACAGGACTATTATTTGATCGAGACCGTCCCTGTTCTGGAGGGATTGAAACCGAACGGCCTCGTACTGATCAACACTGACAAGCCTCTCGATGAGTTGAAATTAGATACAACTGCCACGATTGAGACTATTCCTGCAACTGAGATAGCCCTTGAAATCATAGGAAGGCCGATTCCAAACGCGATAATGATCGGGGCTTTTTGCAGCATAACAGGGCTGGTAAGCCTGGAAGCAGTTCAGCGAGCTATTATGGAGAAGTTTCCTGGCAATGTTGGTTCAAACAACGTGGCAGCCCTTGAGCGGGCGCATGAGATAATACAAAAGAGGAAGCTCTATGCTTAAACAAATTGAAGGATCACAGGCTGTTGCAGACGTAGTAGCTTTGTGCCGACCGAATGTCATAGCGGCATATCCGATCACTCCGCAAACTCACATTGTGGAAGACCTGGCAGCAATTGTGAGCGAAGGACGTCTGAAAGCGGAGTTTGTAAATGTCGAAAGTGAATTTGCGGCAGCATCGGTAGTCCTCGGTGCAAGCGCGGCCGGTGCGCGCACATACACGGCAACGACATCGCAGGGAATGCTGCTGATGAACGAAGTTATATACTGCATCGCCGGGATGCGGTTGCCTATCGTTTTAACATGCGCCAACAGATCAATCGCTGCTCCACTGAACATCTGGAACGATCATCAGGACTCTATGTCCGTGAGGGATGCGGGGTGGATCCAGCTCCATGCGGAGGACAATCAGGAGGCCGCGGATTTACACATCCAGGCGTATAAAATAGCTGAACAGTTATCTCTGCCGGTGATGGTCTGCATGGATGGATTCATTCTCACCCATGCGTATGAGCCGGTGGACATTCCCGATCAAAAGCAGGTAGACGATTTCCTGCCCCCATTTAAACCGACGCATATTGTTGATCCGCGGTGGCCGAGAGGTCTTGGGTTATATGCCGACCCCCGTTTCTATATGGAAGTAAAATATATCCAGCATCGTGCTTTGGAGAAATCGGAAAAAACTATTAAACAGGTGAGTTCCGACTTCAACCGGGCCTTTAACAGAGACAGCGGAGGATTATTCAAGACATACAAACTCAAGGATGCGGATGTTGTAATTGTATCAATGGGTTCTATCGTCGGAAGCATTAAAGACCTTATCGACCGACTCGAAGCGAATGGTAAAAAGGTCGGTCTGTTGCAAATTTGTTCTTTCCGTCCTTTCCCGAGGAAAGAGATTTATAAAACCCTTAAGGACAAAACAAATATCGTGGTTATTGAAAAAGCGGTTTCGTTAGGCAGAGGAGGTATTCTGGCAAGCGACATCCGCTGGTCTTTTCCAAAAGGTGAAAAAACAAAGCGCCGAATCAGCAGTTTTATAGCGGGGCTTGGCGGGCGGAATATTTCCCTGGATGATTTGCAGTACATGGTCGAAAAAGTGGAAAGAGAACCGGTGGAGCTGGAATTCCTCGGATTAAGACAAGAGATTATACAGGAGAAAGACCTATGATAGAAAATTTTGACGCGGTCGAAAAGAAAGACCTTTTCGCAAGCGGGCATCGGGCTTGCGGCGGCTGCGGCCAGGCATTGGCGGCCCGCCTCGTAGCCGACGCAGCAGGCGAAAACACTATAGCGTGTGTCGCTACCGGCTGCCTGGAGGTATTCAGCTCTCCATACCCCGATCCTTCCTGGCGCATCCCGTTTCTGCACAGCCTTTTTGAAAACGCTGCCGCGGTGGCCGCAGGAGTGGAAGTTGCTTACAAGGCATTGAACAAGGGCCCGGTCAACATCATTGCCCAGGGCGGCGACGGCAGTACGTCGGACATCGGATTTCAGTGCATGAGCGGTATGTTCGAGCGCGGCCACAATGTGCTCTACGTCTGCTATGACAACGAAGCATACATGAACACCGGTGTGCAGCGTTCCGGCAGTACTCCTTTCGGCACAAAAACCACCACAACTCCGGGCGGTAACAAGACCCTCAAGAAAAATATTCCCCTGATTGCATCCGATCACGGCATCCCTTATGTTGCCACGGCCACGGTGGATGATTACCGGGACCTGCAGCGCAAGGTCAAGACTGCGCTTTCAATTGAAGGTCCGAAATATCTTCATATCCTCGCCCCCTGTCCTTTGGGATGGGGACATCCCGGCGATCTGACGGTGCAGATTTGCCGGCTGGCAAAACAGACCGGCATCTTTCCGGTTTACGAGATCAGGGATGGCAAGTTGATCAGTATTCTTAAAGTCCCTGTTAAAAAACCCGTTGAAGAATACCTTAAGTTGCAGGGCAGATTCAGAAACCTTTTTAAAAAGGGCGCCCCAACTGCCGCGGTTGCTGCAATCCAGGAAATAGCTGATCGCAATATAGAGAGGTTCAATATATGATCGAAAAACTACCTTTAGGACTGGCTCTGGATTTACGCAATGTAACACCATACAAGACCGGGTCATGGCGGACACAAATGCCGGTGAACATGATGCAAACACCGCCCTGCACTAATAATTGCCCGGCCCGCAATGATATCCGGGGTTTTCTCCGTACACTTGCCGTAAGACGTGACTATGAAGAAGCCTGGCATGTATTGACCCGTACAAATCCTTTGCCGGCAACGTGCGGAAGGGTCTGCCCCCATCCTTGTGAGGAGGGGTGCAACCGAAGGGATTTCGACACGCCCCTTGACATAAACAGCGCCGAGCGCACAGTTGGAGACTTCGGCATAGAAAAAAGGCTGGAACACAAAAGGGTCATCACGTCAGAGAGGAAAGAAAAAGTTGCCATTGTAGGATCGGGACCTGCCGGCTTATCATGTGCTTTTCACCTCGCAAAAAAAGGTTTTAAGGTAAAGATATTTGAAGCTGAAGGCACACCCGGAGGGATGATGCGCTGGGGCATTCCATCCTATCGCTTACCGAAGGATGTTTTGAGCCGCGAAATTGAATCAATATTAAAGCTGGGAATCGAACTGGAATGCAATGTGAAAGTGGGCGTCAACATACCGATGGACCAGTTGGCCCGCGAAAATGATGCTGTCTTTCTGGGTATCGGGGCGCAGAAGGGCAGCTTGCTTAACATTCCTGGTGACGATGTCCACAATGTCTTTACCGGTGTCGAATTCCTGAAGGCGGTTCACAGCGGCAGGAAAATCGATGTGGGCAGGGATGTTGTGGTTGTCGGCGGAGGCAATACAGCCATGGATTGTGCCCGTGTAGCCAAGCGACTCGGAGGCAATGTAAGTATTGTCTATCGGCGTACCCGCGTTGAAATGCCTGCTATCACTTCTGAAATTGATGAGACGCTGGAAGAACGCATCATGTTCCGTTATAACACTAATCCGGTAAAAATCATTACAGATGAAAACAGGGTCATCGGCATCATGTGCATTCAGATGGTATTGAAGGAAGCAGATGCCAGCGGCAGGGGAAGGCCTGAACCAATTCCGGGCTCCGAGTCGGTTATACCTGCAGATACCGTCATTATAGCTGCAGGCCAGGCAGTCGATTATGAGGGCATTGATGTTCACAAAAGAGACAATAAATGGATCGATGTGACCAATGAAAGAATGACGAGCCTGGACGGTGTGTTTGCCGGTGGAGATGCGGTACTTGGGCTCGAAACGGTTTCTGCGGCAATAGGACAGGGAATGCATGCTGCTTACGCTATCGAAGACTACATCAAGAACCAGCCGCGAAACAGGCTGGCAAGTCCGCCCGTGGTCTATTCGAAGGACCTGAATACATACTACTACCAACCTGCAAACAGATTCAACAAGGAATCAGTGCCTGTCCATATACGGCTGAAAAATTTTGAAGAGATATATCCGCCGTTTGACCGCGAGGACATTATTAGTGAGGCAGGCCGTTGTTTGAGTTGCGGCCTCTGCTTCCAATGCAATAATTGTCTCATGTACTGCCCGGACAATGCCGTCAGGATATCACCGGCTACCGGCACTTATGAATTTGATTACGATTTCTGCAAGGGATGCGGTTTATGTGCCAAAGAATGCCCTTGCCACTATATTAAAATGTCGCTTGAACGGTAATCACGAATCTGTAAAAAGCAGTTTGGGCTAATCCACTTTATTCATAAATGAGGACTGCACAGTCTGAAGTATTGCCCGTTGCGCACTGAATTAACCATTGTTCTATGCAGAGGCCGGAAATCTACTTACGAGCGTTTTTGAGGGTCTTTTTTAGCGCTTAGTGTACCACCAAAGAAATCGAGAAAAAATCTGTCAGCTTTTGCCCTCGTCATGTTCTCCAGTTGACTATAACCTCTTAGGAGCTTGCCCGCAAAAGGAGTGAGTTGGGACCCACCACCTTTGATTCCTCCGCTCTGCTTCCGCAGTAACTCCTGGCCCAAACGTTCCTCTGTGGCCTTGATCTTTCCCCATACCGCCCTGTAGCTCATTCCAAGGGCTTTGGCTGCTGCCGAGAGGGACCCGCATTCGGCAACCGCACTGAGTATGCGAAACCGTCCGGCACCGAACACAACCTCACCAGTACTGTCTTCGATCCATATCTTCGTGCGCATAGCAAATTCGGGACGTCGTTCCGACAAGGCAAAATCCTCCGTCGATGATTTCTTCTATAATGACATCCTCAGCGATGTAATTTCTATGGGAGAGCTGATGTTGAAGGTCAATTATCTGCTCGTTACAAACCTTGACAAAACCTATAAGAAACTCCCAGTTGCCTCACGTAAAAATCTGAACGAAATTGATT
>DATJOY010000098.1:0-4818 GCA_035506695.1 Dissulfurispiraceae bacterium | reverse complement strand
TTCTTATGTGCTCCACATATTCAATACGCAGGATTTCGAGGGGCTCATCGGAAAGAAAAGATATTACGCCCTGCACGGGCTGGTGATGATAGTCTTTGCAGGTTATGTGGTCTTATTCGGCGGTTAGCAAAGACATATTCAGTGCGCGAGACGCAAACACTTCAGGCTGGATAGTCCTAATTTATGAATAAAGTTTCGCGACAAATATCCGTTTGAAGCCGGCGTAGTCCTTGATGAATCTGATATCCCTGAATCCATGCTGCGCGGCAATTCGCCTTACATCATCCGCCTGATCAAAGCCGATCTCAAGTATTACAATGCCCTTCTTATCGAGGTGTCGTGGAGCTTCTTTCAAGATTTCATTGTAATAATCGAGGCCGCTTTCACCGCCATCGAGCGCCTCGGCAGGTTCATGGCCGATCTCTTTCTGAAGTCCGGAGATGTCATTGCTTCTTATATATGGCGGGTTCGAGATGATGCAGTCAAACAGCAACCCAGAGTTGAGAGGCCTGAAAAGATCGCCCTCGATAAAAGTGACATTACCAATTCGGTTGCAATCAGCGTTTTTTCTCGCATAAGCAAGTGCGGCTGCTGACTTGTCAATACCGTATACAGCAGCTTGCGGGAATTCTTTTGCGAGCGCGAGTGCGATACATCCGCTGCCGGTGCAGAGGTCGAGGATATTGATTCGAGGCCCTGCTTCTGTGAACGCAAGCTGTCGCGCTGCCCCGGCGTCCATCATTATCCGGATAGTTTCTTCGACCATCAGCTCAGTCTCGGGCCTCGGGATAAGGACACCCTTGCCGACCTGAATACTCATGCCCCAGAAGTCCACATGTCCGATCAGGTACTGCAGAGGTTCTCCCCGGACCCTTCTGGCCGCCAGGGCATCTATCTGAGTGGCGGTATTACCATCGATCTCGTGCGGGCTGGCATGAAGTGCGGCTGAACTGATATTAAGTGTTTCGGTCAGGAGGGTTGCTGCTTCTTTGGTTGGTTCAGGAATGCCTGCTTTAGTGAACAGCTGCGAGAGTTCCCGGAGCTTGTCTATGGCGGTCACAGCTCTTTGAGCTTTTCAGCCTGGTAATGGGTTATCAGCCCGTCGATCAGCTCATCCATAGAACCTTCGAGCACCTGCTCAAGCTTATGGAGTGTGAGCCCGATGCGATGGTCCGTCACCCTGTTCTGCGGATAGTTATATGTACGGATGCGTTCGCTGCGGTCGCCGGAACCCACCTGTGTCTTTCTGTCCTGGGCACGCTCCTTCTCTATCTTTTCCAGCTCGAGTTCATAAAGACGCGAACGCAGGACCTTCATGGCCTTCTCGCGGTTTTTGATCTGGGACCTTTCATCCTGGCACTGGACAACTGTGTTGGTCGGGACGTGCGTTATGCGGACCGCGGAATAAGTAGTATTGACGCCCTGTCCGCCCGGTCCGGAGGCGCAGAACGTATCTATCCTGAGGTCCTTCTCCTCGACCTTGATGTCCACCTCTTCGGCTTCAGGAAGCACTGCGACAGTTGCAGCTGAGGTGTGTATGCGGCCTGATGCTTCAGTAGCCGGCACACGCTGGACCCTGTGCACGCCGCTTTCATATTTGAGCCGGCTGTAAGCGCCCTTGCCCGTAATATTTGCGACTATTTCCTTTAGTCCTCCAAGTCCCGTCGGATTGGAGTCTATCGTTTCAATCTTCCACCTTCGGGCCTCGGCATATTTCGAATACATCCGGAAGAGTGCCGCTGCAAAGAGTGCAGCCTCTTCGCCGCCGGTACCGCCCCTTATTTCGAGGATGACGTTGCGGTCGTCTCGCGGGTCCTTGGGCAGCAGCATCACTTTAAGTTCGGCTTCGAGGTCGGGCTTCTTTTTCTTGAGCTCTTCCAGTTCCTGCTGGGCCAGCTCCCTCATGTCGCCGTCTCCGCCTTTTATCAGTTCCTCGGCGTCTTCGATCTCGGTCAGCACCTTTGTATATTCCAGGATTTTTTCGTATATCGGCCGGAGGTCCGACTGCTCTTTCGAGTGCTTCTGGTATTCGACATTATTGGAGAGCACTTCCGGGTCCATCAGCAATTGCGTAATCTCTTCGTATTTCTGTTGAATAGACAAAAGCTTCTCTAACATTGACCACAACCCTCTCTTGCTGGTTCGTCGATCTTAAGGACTTCATTGAGCGCAGCTATAGCAACCTCAAGTTGCGAATCGTCCGGTTCTTTTGCGGTCATCCTCTGCAAAAGGAGGCCGGGAAGGATAATGGCACCGACCATCGGATGGTCTTTCAGTCGCGCCGTCAGCTTGAGCACTTCGAACGAAACACCGGCCAAAACTGGCAGCAGCAATATCCTGGCGACAAGTTTTCCGGCAAATGTCCAATGCTGGGGAATGAACATAAATGTGACGATGCTGATGATCATGACGATCAGCAGGAAGCTCGTCCCGCAGCGCGGGTGGTACGGTTTATACTTGCGCGCATTGGCAACCGTGCATTCCTCTCCGGCCTCGAAGGTGTAGATGACCTTATGCTCAGCGCCGTGGTATTCAAAAACCCTCTTCATCTCCTTCCAGAAACCTATGGCATAAACGTACAGCAGGAATACGCAGACCCTTGTTATGCCGTCGACAACATTGAAGAGCAGGGAACTCTGGGCCACTCCGTCATAAACATTGCCGATTAGCGTCGCTACAAGCAGCGGAAGAAATTTAAAGAGGGCAATCGCTACGATAAGTGCCATGCCTATCGAAAGGCCGATGGCCCAGCTGCTGATCGGCTTTTCGCCGTTGTCTTCTTCTTCCTTGTATGCAACGCTGCCGGAAAATTCAATGGCCTTTATGCCTATTACAAGCGCCTGCATGAGCGCAACCGCGCCTCTGATAAACGGCAGCTTGAATAGCGGATTGGTCTTCTTGGTCCTGACTGTCTTAAAGTTGATCTCGCCCTTTGGATCGCGCACCGCAACGCTCCATCCGGAAGGAGATTTCATCATCACGCCTTCGATTACCGCCTGACCGCCTACTGATTTCATTATCCGAACACCTCAGATCGACAACCTGATTTTATCAATAAAAAAGGGTTAGGACCCGGAATTGCCCGGAGCAACTAACCCTTTTGCCGTGCTTGTCAGCTACTTCTTCGCGTATTTCTTCTTGAACTTGTCCACCCTGCCCTCGGCATCGAGGATCTTTTCACGGCCTGTGAAGAACGGATGGCATTTTGAACAAATATCCACTTTGATGGTAGTCATGGTCGAGCGGGTCTCAAAGTTCTCGCCGCAAGCACAGATTACCTTGCTCTCTTTATAGTTTGGATGAATCTTTTCTTTCATTTCAGTACCTCCTGAGTGAATTTAACATTACATTATACTTAAAAACCGCAAAACTTATCAAGCTTAGTCGAGTTCTCGGCAGTGAGTCACTTTCAGGCGGAAGAGATTAGTCCTTGTTCGATTACTCAAACTTTTTTTGCAATATGCTGACTTTTCTCGTCAGCCAAGGATGGCCTGACTATGCTCCCTGCTGCGCAGCGGGTAGCTTCGATTTGACTATTTTCGCGATGGCTACGCCGACAATGGCCCCGGCAATCACATCCGACGGGAAGTGCGACGTGCCGTCGATCCTTGCCATTCCTTCGCACACAGCGAACAGATAAAACAATATGCGAAACGCGGGATAATGCCTTGAAAGAATGTATGCCAGGCAGAAGGCCATGGCGGTGTGGCCGGACGGAAATGAATCATAGCTGCCGCGAAGAGAAGGACCTATTATTAGGAGGCTGTCGGATATCCTTGGTCTTGCCCTGCCGATAGCGTGCTTCACAACCTGTACGAATATGCCAGAAGAAACAAGGCCGATCAGCAGCGTTCCAGAAAGATCGTAATATCGGCGATTGCTGTATCTGCTGTAAAGATAAAGCAGCGCCGCCCCTGCTATCATGGTCGTCCCGTGGGCTGCAAAATACATCACCCGGTCGGCCGATTGCAGCACTGCTGCGATGCCGGAATGGAGCCTGTGGAATTCCCGCAGCCATGTCATTACCAGCTCATCCCAATAAAAAAGAAAGGGCGGTATGAGTAATGCAGCGAAAAAAAGTCGCTTATTTTCTTTCAAGAAGTGCATATCCGTTTTCCTTGTCCACGACCGTAAAGCCTGTGCCGCCGAAGGCCTCAAGGTCCTTAACCTTGGCGATGGCAATGGTTTCGCCATGTTCCCGCACATATGCGCGCAGGGCTTCACTGCCTCTGACAACTGCCACCTTGCGGTCCGAGTAGAAGACTATACTCGGCATATTGATCCCGTACGTGATGATGCGTTCATCGCCATGTGCCTTTTCCTTTGCATACAGGCTAAATCTGTAAAGAGCACCCTGAAGGCGCTGATTGGCCATTGGATAGGCTTTTATCATCAGGAAAGTAAAAAAAATCAGGACCATGCAAAGCATCACACCATAAGACGACTTTGCACTGATAGTTGTATAAAGACCGACAACCGCCATGACAAGCGCCACTGCTGCAGCAGGGAGCATCCACCCGGTATCACTAATCCCCATTTTCTCCAGATAGGAGGGCAGGACCGCAAACGCTATGCATATCAGGAATGAACCGAGCACGATAAACGACCATTCAAATCTCTTCCAGCGAATTTTCTGCTCCATCATCCCGGATGCTATAAGTATTGCGGCGGCCGGAATTGCGGAGAGGACATAGTCCGGAAGCTTAGTCGTTGCAAAAGAAAAGAATATGACTATAAATGAAAACCATACGCCTGCAAATATGAGTAGTGAGTCTTTATCCCTGAATATCCTTCTGATGCCCGAAGGCAGGAACGCGA
>DATJOY010000097.1:0-21019 GCA_035506695.1 Dissulfurispiraceae bacterium | reverse complement strand
CATCCCAATAAAAAAGAAAGGGCGGTATGAGTAATGCAGCGAAAAGAAGTCGTTTATTTTCTTTCAAGAAGTGCATATCCGTTTTCCTTGTCCACGACCGTAAAGCCTGTGCCGCTGAAGGCCTCAAGGTCCTTGACCTTGGCGATGGCAATGGTTTCGCCATGTTCCCGCACATATGCGCGCAGGGCTTCACTGCCTCTGACAACTGCCACTTTGCGGTCCGAGTAGAAGACTATGCTCGGCATATTGATCCCGTACGTAATGATGCGCCCATCGCCATGTACCTTTTCCTTCGCATACAGGCTAAATCTGTAAAGAGCACCCTGAAGCCGCTGATTGGCCATTGGATAGGCTTTTATCATCAGGAAAGTAAAAAAAATGAGGACTATGCAAAGCATCACACCATAAGACGACTTTGCACTGATAGTTGTATAAAGACCGACAACCGCCATGACAAGGGCCACTGCTGCGGCAGGGAGCATCCACCCGGTATCAGTAATCCCCGTTTTCTCCAAATAGGAAGGCAGGACAACAAACGCAATGCATATCAGGAATGAAACGAGCGCAATAAAAGACCATTCAAATCTCTTCCAGCGAATGTTCTGCTCCATCATCCCGGATGCTATAAGTATTGCGGCGGCCGGAATTGCGGAGAGGACATAGTCCGGAAGCTTCGTCGTCGCAAACGAGAAGAATATTACGATGAATGCAACCCACACACCTGCAAATATGAGTAGTGAGTCCTTGTTCCCGAATATCTTTCTGATGCCGGAGGGCAGGAATGCGATCCAGGGAAACAGGCCCGCAGCGAGGGCTGCTATGTAATAATAGAAGGGACCTTTATGTCCGGATATTACATCGGTGTATCTCTTGAAATGATGCTTCACGAAGAACTGCTGGAAAAATTCATCGCCGCGAACGGCAAACTCGACGGCATACCACGGTACCCCAACTATAATGAACAGCAATAGCGCTTTGAGGCTGAAGGCCTTTTTCAACCCTCCGAGGCCCTCAGTGATCGCCAGAAAAATGAATGCGACGGCCAAAGGAAACAGAATGCCTATGAGCCCTTTGGTAAGGAACGCAAGTGCGGAAAAGACATAGAAGCCGTAGATAAAACGCGAATGCCCTTTAACCGAAATATAAAATGAGAATAATGAAAGCGAGATGAACAGGGTCAGGAGCATGTCCGTAACCGACGCCCTCGAATAGACGAAAAAGTACAGGCTCGCCGTCATCGAAAGTGCTGAGTATAAGGCCTTGCGGGTGTCGTAAAAATGCCTGACAAAAAAGAAGAGGGCTGCAGCAAGCAGGATGCCTGCAAGCGCGGATGGGAACCTGGCGCCGAACTCGTTAATGCCGAATATTTTGTAAGAAAGCGCCATCAGCCAGTAAAAAAATATGGGCTTGTCATACCGGACTTCACCGTTGTATGTGGGCGTAATATAGTCTCCGCTCTGCACCATCTCCTTTGTTGCCTCTGCAAAGACGGCTTCGTCCACATCAAACAGCGTAACTGATCCGAGCCTGAACGTTGAAACAAGCAACGCAACGGCAAGGACCAGGAAAACAGCAGAAGATTTTTTCATGCGGATGTTAAGGCTCTCCTTCAGAAGTTTAGGTTGTTATTATAATTGGTTCGGATGGAAAAAGTAATCAGTGCCCACTCTATGCTGCTGACAACCGGCAGCAATTCTCCATGTAATGATACAACTCTAAAATGCAGGCAATGAAACAAAAAAAACCGGCAGGGGCGAACCCCTGCCGGAGATGAGGTGCTTGAAAATTATTTGCCGAACTTGATCAGAAGCGGAGCGATCAGCAGGGCCACAATGTTGATAACCTTGATCATCGGGTTGATAGCCGGTCCTGCGGTGTCCTTGTAAGGATCGCCGACAGTGTCGCCCGTGACGGCAGCTTTATGTCCATCGCTGCCTTTCTTATGCATAACACCCTTATCATCTGTGACGCCATCTTCAAAGGCTTTCTTGCCGTTGTCCCACGCGCCGCCGCCGCTTGTCATGGCGATGGCCTGGAAAAGACCGGTAAGAATACTGCCGATGAGCATGCCGCCAAGTGCTTCCTTGCCGAGGATAAAGCCGACAAGAATCGGTGCCACAACAGGAATCAGGGCAGGCAACATCATCTCCCTAATCGCTGACTTTGTGACGATATCAACACACTTTCCGTATTCCGGCTTTCCGGTGCCTTCCATAATGCCCTTGATCTCACGGAACTGTCTGCGGACTTCGACAACAACGCCGCCCGCAGCTCTACCGACTGCCAGCATAAGCAAGCCGCCGAAATAGTACGGAATAAGGCCGCCGAGGAACAGACCAGCTATGATCATGGGGTTAGACAGATCGAACGTTATAGCGGTCGGGAACGAACGTGAATACTCGGCAAACAGAACGAGTGCGGCAAGTGCCGCAGAGCCGATGGCATAACCCTTCGTAACAGCCTTGGTGGTGTTGCCGACTGCGTCGAGAGGGTCTGTGATTGCACGAACGCTCTCCGGAAGATGTGCCATTTCAGCAATACCACCGGCGTTGTCCGTGATCGGACCGTAGGAGTCAATAGCAACAACAATACCTGTCATCGAGAGCATCGAGACAGCTGACAGTGCTATAGCAAAAAGACCGACTCCAGGGTTACCGTCAAAACCGTGGCCCAGATAGTAGGCCCCGAGAATGGATGCAACGATCGTAAGGGCAGGAAGCGCTGTAGCTTCCATGCTCATGGCGAGACCGGCTATAACATTCGTGCCGTGACCGGTAAGAGATGCCTTGGAAATAATCTGTACTGGACGATAGTCCTTCGCGGTGTAGTACTCAGTGATCCAGACTATGAGGCCCGTGAGAACCAGACCGATAACTGCGGTGAAAAATACCCTGCCGACGCTCATTACCTGTTCACTGGCCGGGATGAGGGTGAAGAACCATGTTGTTGCGAAATAGAACACGATAGCTGCAAGGACACCGGCAACTGCGAGGCCCTTGTAGAGCGCGCCCATGATGTAATCGCTGTTTTTGCCCATTCTGACGGCATAGGTTCCGATAATCGATGCGATAATCGAGATACCACCGAGCATCATCGGGAACTCAACCCAGAGACTTGCTGCGCCAAAGACGGTCTTTGCGAGCAGCATTCCTGCAACGAGAGTTACCGTATAGGTTTCATACAAGTCAGCGGCCATACCGGCGCAGTCGCCGACGTTGTCACCGACGTTATCGGCGATAACCGCAGGGTTACGCGGATCGTCTTCAGGAATTCCAGCCTCAACCTTACCAACAAGGTCAGCTCCTACGTCCGCAGCCTTGGTGTAAATACCGCCGGCGATACGGGCAAAAACGCTCATAAGCGAGCAGCCGAAGCCGAGGCCGATCAGTGCATGGAACGCCGTGTCAATGTCAACTGACCCTTTGGCGACCGTATAGAAGACAGCCAGGCCGAGCAGAGCAAGGCCAACAACCATAACGCCGGTAACAGAACCGCCCTTAAATGCTACGGAAAGGGCCGGCCCAAGGCCTTTCTTGGCAGCTTCCGCTGTGCGTACGTTCGACATAACGCAAACTACCATGCCAAAGTATCCCGCGAACGCGGAGCCGGCAGTTCCAATGATGAATCCAAGTGCTGTCCACATCCCAAGTGAAATAAAGAGTAGAACAAACATCACTACAGCAACCATGGCAACAGTCTTATACTCTCTGGCAAGGAACGCTTGTGCGCCTTCCTTTACAGCATCTGAGATATCGATCATTTGCTGGGTCCCGGTCGGCTGACCTTTCACCCAGGCCTTTGTGACAAACGAATAAACAATTCCTAATGCGCCGCAAATAAGGGCAAAAATAACTATTGGTGACATCCCTTTGTGTTCCTCCTTTGAATTTTTATTCCTTGTGACCCTGCTGCTGAAACAGCTGAAATGCCTATTTCCCTGTTCCCCCTTCACCTCCTCAATATACGTTCGCTCCCCCGAAAGTGGAGTCATTTATAAAGAACTTCAAACCATCCCTTCGTTAATCAGTCCCGGCCGGTATGGCGCGCAAAAACCATTGCTGTCGTCCTGTACACCATGTGGGCCATTTTTGAAAAAGGTGCATACGCGAAAAGGACAAAGATGAACACCAGATGCGCGAAATACATCGGATAGGCCAAAATGGCAATGTCCATCAGTCTAAGTATCTCAGCAAGAAACCCGGTAGCGCCAACCCCGTATACAATGAATATGAAAAGCCAGTCGAAATAGCTCCCCATGCCAGCCTTTTCCTGGTTCTTGAGCCTGTTGGTAACTACCATGGTGATACCAATTAAAAGACCTACAGCGCTCACATTTCCGACCCATTTGATAATGTTCGTCTGCGGATACGGGCCTTCCCAATGCATACCATAGAGGTAAAGAACGCCGATTGATGTCGTGATGGCCAGTCCGATAAAGGAATAGAAAACCAGCATGTGAGATACCTTACGGTCCTTGGCGACCCCGCATACTGCGAATTTCTTGTGAGTAAGGATATCCTTGACAGTTCCAATTATGCTGGCCATTATATCTCCGCCGGCCGTCATGCCATTTGCGCTCGCCAAGGCATCCCAGTATTTTTTAATGCCGAGGATAAACGCAATTGCGGCAAATGCAGCTATGGGCACGAAAACAAAGTCAACGTAGGGAAGCGGAGGCATAAAGAGCGAAAATGATATCTTTCCATCTTCGAGCCTCGGAACGTTGGTGAGATGTCCCTGCACAAAAAGTTCTGCAAGGAAGAGGACTATGGGAATCGCGAACAGGAGCAGAACATACTTGGAGCTCGCGGTCCATTCAGCTAAAAATCGCGGAGCCGAGTATTCCTTTATCGCCATTTTCCTTACTGCACCGAGCACCTCGCCCGGTTTTGCGCCGCGTGGGCAATGGGCCGTGCAGTCACTGCACTGGTGACAGAGCCAGATGTCAGGATTAGTCAGGAGCTGGTCCTTCATTCCCCACTGTGCATAAAGCATCTCCTTTCTCGGAAATGGCTTCCTGTCCGGGGTTACTTCGCAGACAACGGTGCATGTGGAGCACTGATAGCATTTCTTCAGCGACTCCGCGCCGGATGCGATGACATCTTTGACAAAATTCAGATCGGGACTTACTATCTGTTCAGCCATGTATCTATCCCTCCTAAAAGCCTTTGAATGGGTTCGGGCCGATTTCCTTGACCCTATCCACAAAGTCTGTGATTAATTTCGGTATGTTTGCATAGTCATCGATGGCAAGCTGAGTGAAGCCAACTCTCTCTGCTTCGAGCTGCAGCTTGTCCAGGGTCTCTTTTACCTTGCTAAGACGGTAGTTGGCAAGCTCGCTGCCCTTTGCCATATGACACTGGTAGTTGTCTCCATATTTGCAGCCCAGCATCATAATTCCGTCGATGCCTCGTGAGAAGGCGTCGGCGATCCAGACTAGATTGACTGCGCCCATACATCTGAGCTGGATGATGCGCACCGCCGGATCTATCTTCCCGTGTTGAAGCGCCACGGTGTCGATAGCCGGATAAGCATCGTTCTCGCAGCAGAGCAATATAATTCTCGGCTGGTCTTCGTCATCCGGCACCGAAACATTCTTCATCATCGTGCCTATCATGTCTACATGGAAGTCCTTGAAGGAGACTATTCTTTCAGGGCATGCACCCATACAGGTCCCGCACCTGCGGCAGCGGCCGATCTTGTAGAAAGGCGTGCCCTTTTCATCCTCATCAATGGCGCCGAACGGACACTCTTCAGTGCAGCGCTTGCAGGATGTGCACTTGGTCATGAAAGGATCGGGGAATGTTATGTCCCACGCCCTCGGATGGACGGCCATACCTGCAGCCGAATGCTCGTTAGACTGGATTGCCTTAAGGGCTGCACCGGCTGCGTCTTCCTGCGCCTCCGCCATATTCATCGGCTGTCTTACCGCTCCGGCGGCATAAACGCCGGTCCTGCGGGTTTCATACTGGAAGCAGATGAAGTTGGAATCTGCAAAGCCGTTAAAGAGATCTAGGTCGGGCAGTCCCGGACCCTGGCGATATGCGAGATTGAGGACCGGATCTTCGAGTGTTGCAGGCACCATCCCAGTTGCAAGGACAACGAGATCGGCCTCGACGGTGACATCGCCGAGCAGAGAGTCCTTCATCTCGATATAGACATTATCGTAAGCGGCTTCGGTAAGACCTTTGACTTCGCATTTGGTCAGCATAACTCCCGGATCGTTCTGGGCTTCCTTGTAGTAATATTCGAGCCTTCCGGGTGTTCTTATATCTTTGTAGAGAATCATCGCGACCGCATCGGGGTCCTGGCGTACATACTTTGCCTGCTTGAGGGACGTGGCGCAGCACATTGAAGAACAATATGTGAGGTGGTTGGGGTCTCTCTGTCCCGCGCACTGTATAAAAGCGACCTTCTTTGCAGGTCTTTTGTCGGAAGGCCTCAGGATCTTGCCGGTCTTGGCAATCTCCTCGAACTGAATGTTCGTAACAACGTTCTTGAGCTTGCCGTAACCCAGATGGCCGAGCTTCTTGGCATCGTAGGGTTTCCAGCCAGCGGCGAGAACTATGGATCCGATCTTGACCGTCTCGGTCTGATCGCCCGTAGAGATCGTCACATCAAAGGCGCCGGGCATACCGTCGGTCTTCTCCACCTTAGAAGATTTGAAAACCTTGATATTGGAGTTTGTCTCGACCTCTTTGATCATCGCTTCGATGTTAGTATCGACGATGAGCGGCTCTTTGTAGTAATCGGACGTCGGGATCTTCTTATAAAGCTTATTTGCGAAGCCGCCGAGCTGCGCCTCTTTTTCCACGAGGAAAACCTGTGACCCCATATTGGCCGCTTCAAGGGCGGCCCTCATTCCTGAAATACCGCCACCTATAACAAGTATGGTCTTGACGGTCTCCATCTTGTAAGGCTCTGGAAGGTCCCCTTTCTGGGCCTTGATAACGGCCATCTTCGTATAGTCTTCAGCAGCGAGCTGCGCCTGAGGAGAGCCCGCCTCCTGGGTCCATACAGCAAGTTCACGGATCGGCGCACGCTCGACAATGCATCCGGGGAAGTCGAATTCCTCGAATTTGACACGCTGCGAACATGCCGCAAGGATCAGGGTATTGACACCCTCAGTTGCTATATCGTTCTTGATCAGATCGACGCCTTCCTTACCGCAAAGTGCAAAGTGGCTCTTGACGATCGGGATCTTGAGGGCATTCTTGGCGATAGTAGCTATCTTCTCAACATTCACCGATTCCCCTATCGAGCAGCCTGAACATATGTAAAGTGCGTATTTTTTATCCATTTCGACTTACCTCCCCTTCCCTGTCTGCAGGGCTTTTACGGCAGCCCCTGTGGCATCCTGGACCGACTTGGCCACGTCAAGGGGATTCTTGGCACAACCTGCCGCAAACATTCCCGCACCCGAAAGTGCAAAACCTTCATCGGTATATGAGACTCCCGGGATCATAGAAGCCGGTTGCATACCGGTTGCAAGGACTACCATGTCAGCTTTGGTCCGGACCTTTTCGCCGGTGAGCATATCTTCTGCCTCAACAATAACGTCATCAGAACCTGCATCCTGCTCTATCTTGGCAACCTTCCCCTTTACAAGGGTAACATTGGGGTCATCTTTGACCTGCCAGTAGAACTTTTCGTATCTGCCCGGGGTCCTGATATCTATATAAAAGATACTTGCCTTCGATGCAGGGTTTTGTTCCCTGATATAAAGCGTCTGCTTAAGCGAAGCCATGCAGCAGATATAGGAACAGAAAGCAAGATGATTTTCATCCCTGCTGCCGGCACACTGAACAAAAACAATCGACTCAACGGGTTTTCCGTCGGAAGGCCTGACTATCTGGCCTCCGGTTGGACCGTTCGGAGCGGCCAGCCTTTCCATCATCATATTGGTAATAACGTTTTTGACTTTGCCGTAGCCTAGGATGTCCAGTTTGCCCGCGTCATAAGGTTTCCAGCCAGTTGCAACAACGATCGAATCAACCTTCAGATTTATTGTTTCTGCTTTCATGGTCAGATCGATTGCATTATACTTGCATGCCTCCTGGCAGGCCTTTCCGCAATCCCCTTTGCAGTGTGTGTCATCGATAACATATTTCTGGGGAAATGCCTGGCTATATGGCAGATATGCGGCCTTGATCTTGTCCATCCCGAAGTTGAAGTCGTTCTCTCTCTCAGCGGGACAGGCCTCGGCACATGCGTTGCATGCCACGCAGTTGTCATTAACGTAACGGGGAGCGACCTTTATTGATACGTCATAGTTCCCCGGGCCGCCCTTCACCTCCTGGACTTCGGCCATGGTGTAAAACGTTATATTCGCATTCTCCCTTATCCTCCTGAAATTTATCTCAAGACCGCAGGCGGGCGGACACAACTTTGGGAAGTATTTATTAAGCTGTGCTACCCTGCCGCCGAGATAAGGGTTCTTTTCGACTATGGTCACCTGGGCCCCTGTTTCTGCCGACTCGACCGCAGCCGTCAAACCGCTGAATCCGCCGCCAATCACTAACACACGATTGGCTTTTTCACTCGACTCCGACATGCCTTTCCTCCTTTTAACGTTGGGCTGATGCAATATTATTAAGATAGGTAATTCTCACAGCATGGAACGTCTTCCGCAACATAAGCGTGGCGCTCCCTGCTTTGAGAATTACGAGGGAAAAAATAGGGAGGGGCCTTACGGCCCCTCTCCGAAAGTCAATTAGGCAAATAGCTCCACATACGGAACTTTCTTCAGTTCCCATGTGTTGTTGTCTGCATCGTATTTGGAGTTGACAAAGCACTTCCAGTCCTTGTCGTTGATGGCGAGGAAGTCGCCTCTGTAGTAGTAGCCGGGATACCTGGACTCTTCCCTGAAGAGGATATGTCTTGCATGTGCCTCTACGGAAAGAATTCTGTGGTAGTTTTCCCAGCATCTCATCAGCTCGTGGAGGTTTCCAGCCGCCATTTTATTGGCATCTTCCTTGAGCATGTTGAGGAGCTTCAACCCTTCGTCAAGCATGGTCTTGGATGTCATGTACCAGGTGCTGATTCCGCCAAAATACTCGTCGGCGATCTTCTGCAGCCTGGCCTGAAGCATCTTCGGCCTGATGTAGTTGGGGTTGATGAACGGATCGGTCGAGAGGGTTTTATATTTCTCGTAAACTTCAAACGGCAGATAGAGCTCGCCGGCAATTTCGTCGGCAGACTTGCTAACTGCGGGTTTGAAATTAGGCTCATCGAGGATCAGTGCAAGAGCGGCTTTTGCGGCGATTCTGCCTTCGGCATGGGAGCCGGAGGAGAATTTGTGCCCGGAGGCGCCGACAACGTCACCGGCCATGAAGAGGCCTTTGACGGTTGACATCCTGTTATAGCCCCAGGACCACTCTTTCGGTGTGCCCGGAACATCGCCAGGTCCGCTGCACCAGAAGCCTGCGCAACCTGCATGCGAACCGAGGAGGTACGGCTCGGTCGGCATGATCTCGGAAGGCTCTTTGTTCGGCTCAACGTTCTTGCAAGCCCAGAGGCCGGCCTGACCAATAGCCATATCGAGGAAGTCTTCCCAGGCTTCGGCTTCGAGGTGTTTGATTCTCTTGGCATCCATCTTGGTTGCGAGCTCTGCCATGGCGAGATGGGTGTTCATGAGGATCGGGCCTTTGCCCTTCTTCATGTCCATCATCATCATGTGGTTTCTGATGGCGGTGCCCATCTTCTCTGCATACGGGCTGTAGAGTGCCTTAGTCGCCTCAAAGTTCTCGCCTACGCAATAATCTTCTCCGAGGGCGTTTGTTGCCTTCGCCTTGAAGAAAAGGAACCATGCGCCGACAGGACCGTAACCGTCTTTAAATCTGGCCGGTACGAACCTGTTTTCCATAAGGGTCATCTCTGCGCCGACCTGCATGCCGAGGGCATAGCCGGAGCCTGAGTTCCATACGGGATACCATGCGCGGCCCTGACCTTCTGCAACCGACCTGGGTCTGAATACGTTGACTGCGCCACCAGCTGCGTTGATCATGGCTTTTGCCTTGAAGAGATAAATCTTATTCTCTCTTACGCTGAAACCTGCTGCAGCTGCAACCCTATTAGGATCATTAGCATCTTTATAGAGCTTTACGATAAAGACTCTTTCATAGTGGTTCTGTGCGACACCGGTTGCCTTTCTGTTGAATTCAAGAGCTGCCTTTGCAGCCTCTGCTACGACGACCTTGTAAGATTCGCCGTTGATCATGATCTGCCACTTGCCTGAACGGACCGGCGTTCCGCCATCTTTCAACATAGCCTTGCCGGCGTCTCTTGCCTGGAAGCCGTCGAGGGAGAAGCCGTCATCTGCTTTCTTCCAGATCGGGAGTCCCCACTCTTCGAAGAGATGGACTGAATCGTCGACGTGCCTGCCGAGGTCATAGATCAGGTCTTCCCTGACGATGCCCATAAGATCGCCGCGGACATATTTAACATAATCAGCGCACTTGTTCTCGCCGAGATAGGTGTTAATAGCGGAAAGACCCATTGCAACCGCGCCGCTTCTGTCAGTTGCGGCCTTGTCCACCATGGTGACCTTGATGCCCTTAGGGGTTGCCCAGCGGGCTGCCTCGAATGCGGAACCGCAACATGCCATGCCGCCGCCGATGAGGAGAAGGTCTGTTTCTACTTCAACGATCTCGGGTCTCTGACAATATGAAAACGTACAAGTTTCTTTTTCCATTGTTCATTCCTCCCTTATTCCGCTTTCGCCGGATTGTTGAAGAATCCGGAGGCTTTAAGTTTTGAAAAGTCCGGCTCGGGCTTCCCTGCATAGGGATCGACGGAACCTTCGGGGGTGGTCCTGATGGGGAATTTGAATCTTTTCAATGAGCCGTTTCTAAATTTGACGGTCCACATGATTGAGTCGGTGCCTCTCATCGGGATTACGTTGCCGCCGAGCGGAGCGAAATCCTGATATGCCCTGACTTCGATTGCCTGCTGAGGGCAAATCTTTACGCAGTTGTAGCATTCCCAGCACTGCTCGGGTTCCTGGTTGTAGGCCTTCATGATATCCCTGTTGAGAGCCATGAGGTCGTTAGGACAGATGTACTGACATGCTGTCTTGTCTTGGGCCTTGCAGCCGTCGCACTTCTCAGTAATAACAAAACTTGGCATAATGCAAACCTCCTTACTGGTTTTAGTTGTTAGGTTGTTTTTTCAAAGCTCATCTCAAATGTAGAAATTTTGTTGACTACGCCTAAAAACACACCTCCTTTCGGTAAGCCATAGATAGCAACCTCCGATTGCGTCCATCGTCGGCTGCCATCTATATCATCGTTTGTGATCGTGGACTATTTTTTCTCGCCTTCGGCGTACTTGTGAAGCTTGATCTCTACCTTCTCGGTCAGGCCTGCATAGTAAGCCCTGAGAATTTCGAGAACTTCGATGCGGCTGAACTTCGGGGTGACCTCTTCTCCCTCCGAAAGCATCTTCCTGAGTTTCGTGCCGCTCAGAAGAATGCGGTCGTCCTTGCCGTGCGGACAGGTCTTCATGGAAGCCATGCCTTCGCATGCATTGCAATAGAAGGTCCAGTCTATCTTGAGCGGCTTGGTTTCGAGGGCATCTTTCGGGATCTCTTCGAATATCTTCTGGGCATCAAACGGTCCGTAGTATTCGCCTACCCCTGCGTGGTCGCGGCCTACGATGAGATGGCTGCAGCCATAGTTCTGCCTGAAGAGGGCGTGAAGAAGGGCCTCTCTCGGGCCTGCATACCTCATATCGAGCGGATAGCCGCCGACGACGACTGTGTTTTTCACAAAATATTTCTCGACGAGAATGTCTATACATTTCTGACGTACATCTGACGGAATGTCACCGGGCTTAAGTTTGCCGAGAAGCATATGGATGTAAACGCCGTCGCAAACTTCCACAGCGATCTTTGCGAGAAACTCGTGCGAACGGTGCATCGGGTTTCTGGTCTGGAATGCTGCAACGCGGCTCCAGCCGTTTTTCTCGAACATCGCCCTTGCCTGAGCAGGGGTCTGGTAGATCTCGGGGTACTCAGTCGGGAAGGTCGCCTGGCTAAGGACCTTTACCGGACCTGCAAGGTTGATATCTTTCTGCTCCATAACCATCTTTACGCCCGGGTGGCCTTCAGCGTCTGTGGTCTTGTAGACTTTCTCGCTCTCATACTTCTTGTCGATGGAGTAGGTCTCGGTGACCTTCATGGTGGCCATGATCTCGTTGAACTCGGTCGAGAAGAGTGCGATCTCGTCTCCGACCTTTACGCCGTCGGCTGCATCGCAGGAAACGGTGACCGGGATCGGCCAGAATGTGCCATCAGCCATTGTGAACTTGTCGCATACGCCCTGCCAGTCAGCCTTTGTCATGAACCCGGTAAGCGGGGTGAAACCACCGATACCCATCATGATGAGGTCGCCTGTTTCGCGGGAGCTGATATTGATCTTCTTCAGTCCTGCCGCTTTTTTCTTTTCTGCCTCAAGTGCTGATCCCTCGAGCAAAAGGGGCATCAACTTTTTGGCTTTGCCATGCGGATTAACTAATGCCATGTAAATATCCTCCTGATTTATTAATACTCTTCAAGACAAAGCTTGAAATTTAGAGATTACTTAAGGCCCAACACATTGCAGACCTGGCTGAATATCTGGTCAATGTTTCCGGTGCCGGCGACCGACTTCAAAATGCCTTTGCCCTTGTAGTAGTCGATCAGTGGCGCAGTAGAAGCTGTATAAACTTCGAGGCGCTTCTTGATTGTCTCTTCTTTGTCGTCATCTCTCTGGAAAAGTGCGGCGCCGCACTTGTCGCACGTACCCTCAACTTTCGAAGGTGAAAAATAAACATTGTACATCTGACCACACGACTTGCAGGTCCTTCTGCCGGTGAGCCTCTTCATCAGATCGTCGAACGGAACATCGACGCTAAGCGCAGCTGTAAGCGGCATGTTAAGCTTGGCGAGCATTGCGTCGAGGGCTTCAGCCTGCTTGGTGTTCCTTGGGAACCCATCGAGAATATAGCCCTTCTTCATATCGTCCTGCTTCATGCGCTCTTCCATCATGCCGAGCACAATGCTGTCCGGAACGAGCTCGCCCTTGTCCATAACCGCCTTTGCCTCCTTGCCAAGAGGGGTCCCTGCGGCAACAGCTGCCCGCAACAGATCACCCGTTGAAACCTGAGGTATACCATATTTTTCGACCAATTTCTTTGCCTGTGTGCCTTTTCCGGCTCCAGGAGCGCCGAGAAGAACGATTCTCATTCGGAAACCTCCAAATTATTTAAGGATAGTTATTTGAGGTTATACGTTAAACGGGAAGAATTTTGAAAATCAATTTTAAAATTATAATTACCCAATTAAAATTACTTATAATTAAAGAACTATCTATAAAGTATGACTTTTTATGTGATTTGCGAATTTTCTAAGGGCGATACTACGATGGCTTATTTCATCTTTTTCTCCGGGCGACATCTGTCCGAAGGACTTATTGCTGCCTTGCGGACAGAACAAAGGATCATAACCGAATCCCTTTGTTCCGACAGGAAATTCATTGATCCGGCCTTCCACGATGCCTTCAAATATATTTATTTCACCATGCGGATAAGCCAGCGCGATCACACAAACAAAGCGACCTCTTCTTTTTTCCAGGGTAAGGTCTTTCATCTCGGCAAGAAGCTTATTGTTGTTGGCATTGTCGTCGGCCTCGATGCCGGCATACCGTGCAGACATCACGCCCGGAGCGCCATGTAATTCATAAACCTCAAGCCCCGAATCATCCGAAACTGCTGCTTTATTGGTGCATCTTGTAATTGCGACAGCTTTTTTCAATGCATTGCCTTCGAAGGTGTCTGAATCTTCAACCACCTCAGGACAGTTGGGAAAGTCATCAAGTGTCAGCAGCTTGATATCCATTCCATTAAGCATCCTGCTGATCTCTTCGATCTTATTTTTATTTCTCGTAGCTAGTACGATTTCCATGGCCTTCATCATAACAGAGATGATGATAATTTTTCTGCATTACTCGCTGCGGCAAACTTCCCGGACGTTACTTACACCGGCCATGAATACATGCCGGTCAAGAATTAAAGGAGGAAGATAAGGCCTTATTGTGTCATTCAGGTAAGGACCCGATAGCCAACCCACTCGCTCTTTCCATGTTAGAATATCATGATGGAAGGAGAGACGACAGAAAAGATCCTTGTAAGAGAAGTTAATTGGATTGGTGATGCCGTAATGACTTTGCCTGCCGTAAGAGCCATCAGAAAGCAATGGCCGGGAGCAAAGATAAGCATCTTAGTCAAACCTGCAATAGCTCCTCTGTTTGAAAATAACCCGGACGTCGACGAAGTACTGTTATACGAAGAGCGTTTTTCGGGAATGATCGGGAAGCTGCGCCTATCCAGTATGCTCAGAAGTATGCGCTATGCTAAAGCCATCCTTCTCCAAAACGCTTTTGATGCGGCACTCATAACATTTCTTGCACGGATACCTGAAAGGATCGGCTACGCACGCGACAGCAGGCAATTATTGTTGACAAAACCCGTTCATTATAATAGTCAGGATCGCAAGATACATCACATTCAATATTATCTGGATCTTTTAAGAGCATCCGGCATCAACGCAGAATGTTCCCATCCCTGGCTCAGATTATCTCTGAAGGAGAGGCTCGCTGCACGCGCCACGCTTTCGTGCCTGAAGCAACCGATCCTTGGTATCAACCCCGGAGCGACCTATGGCTCTTCCAAGCGATGGATTCCAAAGCGCTTTGCGGAAATTGCGGGGTGGTTTATCGGGGAGACACGCGGCAGTGTCGTTATCTTCGGTGGGAAAAATGAAATGACACTTGCAGAAGAAATATTCACGAATGTCCCGATGAACAAGCTATTGCTAGCTGGAAAAACCTCTCTCAGGGAACTCATTGCTCTCATCTCCGAATGCGATGTTTTTGTAACAAATGATTCCGGGCCTATGCATATCGCATACGCAGTCGGCACACCGCTTGCAGCAATCTTCGGCTCTACATCAGCCGAACTCACAGGACCAGTAGGTGAGGGCCATTCCGTGATCAAGGCCGATCTTGATTGTGCTCCCTGCTTCAAGCGAAGTTGCGACAAGGATTATATAAAATGTATGTTCGGTGTGACTTCCGAGGAAGTATATCGCAGCATCAGAAATCTTCTGCCGACAAAAAAAGCTGTTTTCTTCGATAGGGATGGCACTTTATGCAATGATGCTAATTACCTGAACAGATGGGAAGATTTCGTTCCTTTGCCCGGCGTGGAGAGGCTGAAGTTACTCAAAGAAGAAGGTTTCGAATTGATCGGGGTAAGCAATCAGTCGGGGATCGCAAAGGGTATAATCAGGGAAGATTTTGTGAAAGAGGTGAACCGATTGTATATCGATATGTACGGCTTCACCGATTTTTATTATTGCCCTCATGCCCCTATCGAGAATTGCACATGCCGAAAACCCGAACCCGGAATGCTGATCAAGGCACGTTCAGCATACGGAATCGACCTTAAAAAATCTTTTGTGGTGGGCGACAAGGATGCGGATATGCTTCTCGCCAAAGCTGTCGGCGCAAAAGGGATACTCGTCAGGACAGGTCAGCAGGATGGGTCAGACTACGCCGATGCCATTGTAGATGACCTCGATGCGGCCATTAAGTATATAAGGAAATGGTCTGACAGATAGATTCATTATATTTCGGACATGGAATCGCATGGAAAAGATAGCTGTAAATAGGCTCCCCCACAAGATACTTGTCATCAAGCCGAGTTCGCTCGGAGATGTTGTGCACAGCCTTCCCGTCCTTTCCGCACTTAATGAGTGCTTCCCGTTGGCAAACATCCATTGGGTTATAGCAAAAGGCCTGGAAGGGCTCCTTGAAGGCAACCCAATGATCAGCAAACTATGGATCATTGACAAAGACAAATGGAAAAATGCAGCAAGACTTTGCAGCACCCTTGCAGAACTTGGAGGGCTTGCAGCAGGGATCAGAAAGGAAGCTTATGATATCGCTATAGACCTGCAGGGGCTCATGCGGAGCGGTCTGATAGCTGCGGCGACCGGCGCTCCTGTTAGGATCGGGTTTGCAGAGGCCCGTGAGGGAAGTCCTATTTTTTATACGCATAAAATCACAGGCGGCAAGGACGTTCATGCAGTGGACAGGTATCTGAAGGTGGCCGAGGCACTCGGATGCAACATCGGTGAAGTCAAATTCCCACTGCCTCTTGTCAGAGAGCCTGAAAACGTTATGAAGCTTAAAGATAAGCTTGGAGACTACGTTGTTCTCGTCCCGGGTGCAAGATGGCAGACAAAGAAGTGGCCCGCTGAACAATTCGCTGCCCTGGCGTTGAAATTGCCGCTAAAAAGCGTAATACTCGGAAGCGCTGCCGACCGGGAAACAGCAAAGGCAATTGAAAACCAAACCAAAGGCAAGGCCACGTCGCTGGCTGGTGAAACGAATATAGTCGAGCTGATCTGGATTATCAGAAGTGCCAAGTTAGTCATCACAAACGATTCGGGCCCGATGCACATCGCAGCGGCCTGCGGGATCCCGGTCGTGGCGATCTTCGGACCCACGAATCCCATAAGAACCGGACCGTATGGAAACAGAAATATAGTAGTTCGCTCCTCTCTTGGCTGCGCGCCGTGCTACAGGAGAAAGTGCAGAAGCATTAAGTGTATGAATGACATGACTGCGGAAATGGTCTTTAGAGAGATCGGCAATTTGTAAGTTTTAATCCCGCACTTCAAACCATCAATGCTTTTCTTCCCACGGCCAATTTGTAACACGATTTTAAATTATGTTCGGGGCATATTCATGATATGCTTAAAGAATAGGGCTTTCTTTAATTTGCAGGAGGTAACTATGGACAGGAGATTCGAAATTGAACAGCTGGCTTACGAACTTTTTGTAAAGAGCGGATGCATTCATGGTCGTGCTCAGGAACACTGGTTCCAGGCAGAAGCTATTATAAATCAAAGATATGATGATACTGTAGCTGCCGTTCCAGAAAAAATGCCCGATGTGAAGAAGCCTGCAGCAACAAAGGCTGATACCGCAATAAACGTCCGAGCGGCAGGCAAGCCTGCTGCCAAGAAGAAGACAGGTCCTGCGGGCAAGATCGCAAGCAAGGTGCCGTCAAAGTCAAAAAAGATCGGTTCATCTAAAAAAGAATCCACATTGTGACCTGTATTTTTTGTATGTACAGATAGCTGCCTTATTGTGATGAAAGAGGCGATGTTTTACGACAAGGCCGGAGACGGCAAGATCAAATGCCATCTCTGCTGTCAGTACTGCACAATATCTCCCGGCAAAAGAGGTATTTGTGCCGTCAGAGAAAACAGGGACGGTATTCTGCAGACCCTGGTGTACGGCAAAGTTGTTGCGAGACATGCGGACCCGATTGAAAAGAAGCCGCTTTTCCACTTTTACCCAGGCTCGCGCTCTTACTCTATAGCCACTGTAGGATGCAATTTCAGATGTTTGCATTGTCAGAACTATGAGATTTCCGACTACCCAAAAGAGCACCCCGACATTCCTGGAATAGATATGTCAGCCGAGGATGTAATCAGGGAGGCTGAGGCAGCAGGTTGTAATAGTATTTCTTATACTTACACCGAACCGACAGTATTTATGGAATTCGCTTACGACTGTGCACGCCTGGCCCATAAAAAAGGCATTCGCAATGTCTTCGTGAGCAATGGTTATACAACGCCGAGCGCGACCCGCGTAATTGCGCCGTATCTTGACGCGAACAATATAGACCTTAAGGGCGATGACAATTTCTATAAGAGAGTGGTTGGAGCGCGCCTCCAGCCGGTGCTTGATACTATAAAACTCATGAAGGATCTCGGCGTGTGGGTCGAGATCACAACCTTGATAATCCCGACATACAACGATTCCGATGAATTCCTGCGATGGGCCGCTGCGTTTATCAAGTCCGTTGATCCCGCGATGCCATGGCACGTCACGCAATTCTATCCCACTCATAACCTGATGGACAAGCCGCGCACACCACTGGCCACCCTGAGAAAGGCGAGGCAGATAGGCCTTGAGGCGGGATTGAAATATGTCTACGAGGGAAATGTCCCCGGCGAGGGAGGCGAAAACACTTACTGCCCTTCATGCGGAGAGCTTCTGATAGAAAGAATCGGATTTAACCTCAAGACTGTGAATATTAAAGATTCCAAATGCGGCAAATGCGGTTCTATAATTGACGGACGAGGAATGCCGTAACAGATTTTTACGCATAGATTTAGGCATTGCATGGCATGACATGTCGTATCGAAACGCAGTCCCGGCTTTACACCGTAACTTTCTGATCTGGGGCTCTCACCATAAGACCTTCTCCTCATCCCGTATCCAGCCAATCCTATTGTCGAGGCCTTCTGCTGTATAATTCAGATATGTCTGACAAAAAATATGGAAAGACCCACATTTACCTTGTCATAATTCTTTTGGCGGCATCCATCGCTATTCTGATCAGCACTTTTGTCATATACAGAAATTCCCTGAATGCCGCGGAAGAAGCCCTCCAACTCCAGGCCCTCGGAATAGCTGCGAGCCTGGAGCCGTCATTGCAGGAAAAGAACGTCAACAAGGACATCTTCAGGGACATCATCACCGAAGCCTCATGGGAAGGGATAGCCTTCATTGCGCTTTATGACAAGGAGGGACTGACCTTGCTTCATTCCAATGAAAATCTGACCGGCAGGCGTATTGACTCGCCTTCTATAAAGACATGCGCCGGAGAAAACAGACCGGTGTTCGGAAGTATGCTGCTCGGGACCGAAGAAGAAGTCTTCACGGTCGATTATCCGATACACGCCAGAGATGAAATCAAAGTCCTGAGGCTTGCGCTGCACCCCTATCCTGCGCAGAACATCGTCAGGCAGGCAAGACTCCAGGCGATCAGTATTGCAATTGCTGTGATCATTCTATGGATTATGGGGTTCTTCTTTATAACGGCGGTTTTGCGGGCAGAAAAACTTTCCTCCATGATGGCAGAAAGAGAGAGGCTTGCTGTTATAGGCGAAATGGCTGCTGTGCTTGCCCACGAAATCAGAAACCCGCTTGGAAGTATCAAAGGGTTTGCGCAGTTCCTGTCCGAAAAGGGACTTGGCGGAAGTAGCGAACTCGGAGTGATTGTCGAAGAGGCAGCAAGACTTGAGAGATTGACCGAGGACCTTCTGCTATATGCATCACCTTCAGTTGTACGCGCTGAAGAATTCAATCTCTCCGATCTGGCCGGGGAGACAGTCAGAATGATTGAAGAGCCTTACCGTATCGGGAACCAAATAACTATTACATCTACTGTTCCGCCTGACATTGTCCTTGTTTCCGACCGGGAGAAGCTGAAGCAGGTACTGGTCAATCTGATAAGGAATTCGATTGATGCGGTTGATGAGGGCGGTTTTGTGGAGATTGAAGCTGAGCAGGCCGGCAATAAAATAATTATAATAGTCAGAGATGACGGCTGCGGTATGGATGAAGAGACAAAGTCCAGGGCCTTCAGCTCTTTTTTTACGGGTAAAGCAAAAGGGACCGGGTTGGGGCTTGCCATCGTAGAAAAATTAACGAATGCCCTGAATGGGACGATCGAAATAGAGAGTGCACCTGCAAGTGGAACGATTGTGAGGTTAACGCTTCCCTCAAAACTTCATGAGGAAAAAGATGAATAGGAAGAATTTAAGAATACTCATCGTTGATGACGACAAATCATTCCTCCTTCTCATGTCCCGAATACTCGAGGATGCCGGATATACCATCAAAGGTGCAGGCAGTCCGGAGGAAGCCCTGAAGATCATCGATGTCTTCGCGCCAAATCTCATCATATCCGATCTGAAGATGCCAAAAATGGACGGCATCCATTTCATGAAAGAAGTAAAGAAACACCTTGACGTCGACTTTATCATGATAACTGCATTTGCAACCGTAGATAGTGCAGTGGCGGCGATGAAAATGGGGGCTGAGGACTATATCACAAAGCCTTTGAAAGACCCCGATCAACTCCGTCTGACCGTATCAAAAGTCTTTGACCGCCGTCACCTGATTGTCGAAAACGCGCTCCTCAAGCAAGCTGTTCTCGATGATGTTCCTCCGATGGATGTTCTCTTCGCAGGTATGAAGGATGTTCTTGAAGAAATTAGGAATGTTGCTCCCACTGATGCTACCGTTATTCTTTATGGTGAGACCGGGACAGGAAAAACTCTTGTTGCAAAGATATTGCACATGATGAGCGGCAGGAAGGGAATGTTCGTTGACGTAAACTGTGCGGCCATACCCGAGAACCTGCTGGAATCCGAACTCTTCGGCTATGAAAGGGGCGCATTCACCGGGGCACTGGCTATGAAAAAGGGAAAATTCGAAATCGCTGGTGGGGGATCAATTCTGCTCGATGAAGTGTCCGAAATGAGTCCTGCACTTCAGGCAAAGCTTCTCAAAGTGCTGCACCAAAAGACTTTCGAACGACTTGGATCGATTGAAAGCCTGAAATCAAATGCCAGGGTTATTGCTGCCACTAACCGGGACCTAAGACATATGGTAAACGATGGGAAATTCAGGGAGGACCTTTATTATCGCCTCAATGTTTTTCCTGTCTCCCTTCCTCCGCTGAGGGAGCGCAGGCAGCAAATAGAAATGATTGCTCGTTATCTGGTCGACGTAATCTCGGGGAGGCTCGGAAAGAAGCCAAAGACCCTTCCGGATGCTGCTTTGACCGAGATGATCGGATACAACTGGCCCGGAAATATACGTGAACTCGAAAACATCATCGAAAGGGCAGTGATAGTGAGTAAAGGATCCGAATTGCGAATTACCGGCCTCTGCAGTACTGAGGTGCAGGTACGGTTGCAGGTCGCATCGGGAGATTTGAAAACAGTAGAAAAAGAAGCTATCATCAATGCCCTGTCCAAAACGGGTGGAAACAGGACGCGTGCGGCTGAAACGCTGGGCATATCGCTGAGATCACTGCAATACAAAATAAAGGAATATGGAGTCAGGTGAAATTGTTTTACGTACAATCAGTTTTTTAATGCCGTCACTGA